>PLDT01000563.1:0-9718 GCA_003136255.1 Actinomycetota bacterium | reverse complement strand
CTGGTGGCGATCACGGCCGCCAGGCAGGCCAGCGCGGCCAGGGCGAGCGCGCCGGCCAGCGGGACGAGCTGCTGGCCGGTGACGGAGATCTCCTGCGCGGGCAGCGGCCGCGGCGGGGTGAAGATGGCCTGCGCCCACGTCTGCCGGACGGCGAACACGACCAGGGCGGCGCCGACCGCGCCGAGCAGCAGCACGAACCCGAATTCCCTGCGCATCGCCGGTTACTGGTCCTTGAGCAGCACGTCAGCGTCGAAGCAGGTCCGATCGCCGGTGTGGCAGGCCCCGCCCAGCTGATCGACCTTGACCAGCAGGGCGTCGCCGTCACAGTCGAGCGCGACCGACATGACCCGTTGCTGATGCCCGGATGTCTCGCCCTTCACCCAGTACTCCTGCCGGCTGCGCGACCAGTACGTACACCGGCCGGTGGTCAGGGTGCGATGCAACGCCTCGTCGTCCATCCAGCCGAGCATCAGCACCTCGCCGGTGTCGTACTGCTGGGCAATCGCCGCGATCAGGCCGGACGGATCCCGCTTCAGCCGCGCGGCGATGGCAGGGTCGAGCATCGCTCCCTCATTTCAGACGACTTCAGTCAGGGTAGCAATGACGCCTACGATCAGCAGGTGAGCTACTCGCAAGACGAGCGGCTGGCGCTGTGCGCGCTGCTCGATAAGACGGGACCGGACGCACCGACGCTGTGCGCGGGCTGGAACACCGACGACCTGGCGGCGCACCTGGTGCTCCGCGAGCACCGGCCCGACGCCGCCGTGGGGGTGCTGGGCGGGCCGCTGGCCGGGCACACGGCGCGGGTGCAGAACCAGATCAAGCGGCGGGTACCGTTCCCCGACCTGGTCCGGACGATCAGGTCCGGGCCGCCGAGGCTGTCGTTCATGGCGCTGCCGGGCATGGACGAGCGCGTCAACACCGTCGAGTACTTCGTGCATCACGAGGACGTCCGCCGCGCGGTGCCGGACTGGGAGCCGCGGGAGATCGGCAGCGGGGAATCCGCGCTGCTGTGGCAGCGGCTGCGGCTGGCGCGCTTCATGCTTCGCCGGGCTCCGGTCGGCCTGGAGCTAGCCCGGGACGACCAGGAAGCGGACGGTCAGCGGTGGCGGATCACGGTCAAGAACGCGACCCCGGCGGTGACCGTGATCGGCAGCCCGGCCGAGCTCACCATGTGGGTGATGGGGCGCACCGGAGCGACCCGGGTCCGGTTCGACGGAACGGACGCGGCGGTGAGCAAGCTCACCGCGACGGACTGGCGCTAACTGCCCATCTCGCGCTTGAGCCGGGCTAGCTCGTCGTCGATGTCGGCCGCGTTCGGCGCGCTGCGCTGCGGCTGCTGGGTCGGCACCGAGGCCGAGTAGGTCTCGACATCGGCACGCGGCAGCGGCTGATACCGGTCATGGTCATGGTCGCGGACCTCGCGCTCGGCCCGCTTGCCTGAGATCTTCTTGCCGGACCGCGCCATCTTGATCGCGACGGCGATCCCGCCCACGACCAGCGCGGCGATCACGATGGTCGTGACGGCGGCCAAGATGAAGTGGACCACCGAACCGACGATCAGGAACGCGATGATAATGCCGCCCGCGATGGCGGCGACCTTGAACCAGCTCATCCGCCGCATCCTCTCTCGACAAGGGCCCCCCGAGACCTGCTCTACTCAAGATATTACCTGACTGCGCGCGTGCCGCCGAGGGACACGAATACTCTAGGGCCATGCACGCACTCGGCATTGACATCGGCGGTTCCGGCATCAAGGCAGCACCGGTCGATGTGACCACGGGCAAGCTGCTGGCCGACCGGCAGAAGGTCGACACGCCGCGCCCGGCGCTGCCCGAGTCGGTGTCGGAGGTAGTGAAGAAGCTCACCGGCGCGTTCAGCTGGTCCGGCCCGATCGGCATCACCTTTCCCGGCGTGGTCACCGACGGGGTGACCCGGACCGCCGCCAACATGGACCCGGCCTGGATCGGGCTGGACGCCGCCGCCCTGTTCGGCAAGGCCGCCGGCCAGCCGGTCCGGGTGCTGAACGACGCCGACGCGGCCGGGGTGGCCGAGATGAGGTTCGGTGCCGGGGTGGACGAGAAGGGCACGGTGCTGATGCTGACCTTCGGCACCGGGATCGGCAGCGCGCTGTTCACCCACGGCATGCTGCTGCCGAACACCGAGTTCGGGCACGTCGAGATCCGCGGCCGCGACGCGGAGACCCGTGCCTCCGAGCGGGCCAAGGTACTGCACGACCTGAGCTGGGACAAGTGGGCCGGGCGGGTCGATGAGTATCTCCAGCACATCGAGGCGGTGCTGTCGCCGGACCTGATCATCGTCGGCGGCGGGGTCAGCAGGCAGGCCGACAAGTGGGTACCGCAGCTGACCGGCATCCGCGCGCGCATCGTGCCCGCGGTCCTGCAGAACGACGCCGGGATCGTGGGCGCCGCCATGGAAGCGGTCAGCGACCCGGCCCGCGATACCCCCGACACCTCCGGCACCGGTCACTAGCTCACCGCCGGGCCAAGGGTCAGCGGACGGGGTGACCCGCGCCGCGCAGCGCGTTCTTGACCTGGCCGATGCGCAGCGTGCCGAAGTGGAACACGCTGGCGGCCAGCACCGCGTCCGCTCCGGCGTCCACCGCGGGCGCGAAGTGGGCCAGCGTGCCCGCGCCGCCGCTGGCGATCACCGGGACGGTGACCGCGGCGCGGACGGCCCGGATCAGCTCCAGGTCGAAGCCGACGGTGGTCCCGTCCGCGTCCATCGAGTTCAGCAGAATCTCGCCCGCGCCGAGTTGCACGGCCCGCTGGGCCCATTCCACCGCGTCGATCCCGGTGCCGGTCCGGCCGCCGTGGGTGGTCACCTCGAAGCCGCTGGGTGGCCCGGGGAGGCGGCGGGCGTCCACGGACAGCACGACGCACTGCGACCCGAACCGCTGGGCCGCCTCGCCGAGCAACTCCGGACGGGCCACGGCGGCGGTGTTGAGTGAGACCTTGTCGGCCCCGGCGCGCAGCAGGCGGTCCACGTCGGCGACGCTGCGCACGCCGCCGCCGACGGTGAGCGGGATGAACACCTGCTCGGCGGTCCGCCGGACCACGTCGTACATGGTGTCCCGGCCGCCGCTGGACGCGGTGATGTCGAGGAAGGTCAGCTCGTCGGCGCCCTCGGCATCGTAGAAGGCGGCCAGCTCCACTGGGTCTCCGGCGTCGCGCAGCTCGCGGAAGTTCACGCCCTTGACCACCCGGCCCCCGTCGACGTCCAGGCAGGGGATGACCCGCACCGCGACGGTCACGCCTGCCTGACCTCGGCCAGGGCTTCGGACAGGGTGAACGCGCCCTCGTACAAGGCGGTGCCGACGATGGCGCCCTCGACGCCGAGCGGGACGAGCGAGGCGATGGCCCGCAGGTCGGCCAGGCTGGACACTCCCCCGCTGGCCACCACGGGCGCGGTGGTACGCGCGCAGACGTTCCGGAGCAGGTCCAGGTTGGGTCCGCGCAGCGTGCCGTCCTTGAGCACGTCGGTCACCACGTACCGGGCGCAGCCCTCGGCGTTCAGCCGGTCCAGCGTGTCGTACAGGTCGCCGCCCTCGGCGGTCCAGCCGCGGGCGGCCAGCCGGGTGCCCCGGACGTCCAGCCCGACCGCGACCCGCTCGCCGTGCCGGGCGATGACCGACCGTACCCACAGCGGGTTCTCCAGCGCCGCGGTGCCGATGTTGACCCGCGCGCAGCCGGTGCCCAGCGCGCGGGCCAGCGAGTCATCGTCCCTGATGCCGCCGGACATCTCGACCTGCACATCGACCTTACGCACCACGTCGGCGAGCAGGTCCGCGTTCGAGCCGCGGCCGAAGGCGGCGTCCAGGTCCACGAGGTGGATCCACGAGGCGCCGGCCCGCTGCCAGGCCAGCGCGGCCTGCATCGGGTCGCCGTACTGGCCGCCGCTGCCCGCCACGCCCTGCACGAGCTGGACCGCGTGCCCGTCGGTGACGTCCACGGCCGGCAGCAGGGTGAGCCGGGTCATAGCGTGGCCAGCCAGTTGCGCAGCAGGGCCGCGCCGGCGGCACCGGACTTCTCCGGGTGGAACTGGGTCGCGGACAGCATGCCCTGCTCGACCGCGGCCGCGAATCGCTCGCCGTGCTCGGTCCATGAGACGCGGGCGCCCGTGGCGACCAGGTCTGCGGCGTCGGCCTCCCGGAGCGCATAGGAGTGCACGAAGTAGAAGCGGGTGCCCGGCTCGATTCCGGCGAAGAGGACCGAATCCGGGGCCGCCGCCACCGTGTTCCAGCCCATGTGCGGGAGTACGCCGGCGTCCAGCCGCTCCACCGTACCCGGCCAGGCCCCGCAGCCTTCGGTCCAGATTTCGTGCTCCACCCCGGCGCTGAACAGCACCTGCATGCCCACGCAGATGGCGAGCACCGGGCGGCTTCGCTCCAGCCGCTGGGCGATCAGCTTGTCGCCGCCGACGGCTCGCAGCCCGGCCATGCAGGCCGCGAACGCGCCCACGCCGGGCACGGCGAGCCCGTCGCACTCCAGTGCCGCGTCGGCGTCGGCGGTCACGGTCACGTCCGCGCCCGCCCGGGTCAGCGCGCGCTGCACCGAACGCAGGTTTCCGGACCCGTAGTCGAGCACCACCACCTTCGGCGTCACGACAAGACGCCCTTGGTGCTCGGGATGCCGCCGGCCCGCGGGTCGGGCGCCGCCGCGGCGCGCAGCGCCCGCGCCACCGCCTTGAACTGGGCCTCCACGATGTGGTGCGGGTTGCGGCCCTCGATGACCCGGACGTGCAGGCAGATCCCGGCGGCGAAGGCCAGCGACTCGAAGATGTGCCGGGTCAGCGTGGTGTCGTAGCTGCCGATCAGCGGGGCCATCTCGGCCGGTTCGTGGTGCACCACGTAGGGCCGTCCGGACAGGTCGACCGCGGCCTGCACCAGCGTCTCGTCCAGCGGCACCAGGGCGTCGCCGAACCGGGTGATGCCCCGCTTGTCGCCCAGCGCCTCCCTGAGCGCCTGGCCGAGGGTGATCGAGGTGTCCTCCACGGTGTGGTGGGCGTCGATCTCGGTGTCGCCCTTGGCCCGCACGGTCAGGTCCGCTCCGCTGTGCTTGCCGAGCTGGGCCAGCATGTGGTCGAAGAACGGGACGCCGGTGCCGACGTCGGTCACTCCGTCGCCGTCCAGGTCGAGCTCGACCAGGATCTGGGTCTCCTTGGTGACCCGCTCCACCCGGGCCGTCCGGTTCACGTCAGCACCTCGCTCAGTATCTCTCCTAGCGCGGCGCGGAACGCCGCCATCTCCTGCGGTGTCCCGACGCTGACCCGCAGCCAGCGCGGCGGACCGACCTCGCGGACCAAGACGCCGCGGTCCACCAGCCGCTGCCAGACGTCCCGGCGCGACTCGAACGTGCCGAACAGCACGAAGTTCGCGTCCGAGTCCGCCACCCGCAGCCCGCGCGCTCGCAGCCAGCGGACCACCCCGTCTCGTTCGCTCCGAAGAGTCGTGACGGTGGCCAGCGGTTCGGCGGCCAGCGCGAGTGCGGCCCTGGCCACGGCCTGGGTCACCGCGGACAGGTGATAGGGCAGCCGGACCAGCAGCAGCTTCTCGACTATCTCGGGCGCGGCGGCCAGGTACCCGACCCGGGCGCCGGCCATGGCGAAGGCCTTGGACATGGTGCGGGTGACCACCAGCCCCGGGTAGCGCGGCAGCAGGGTCAGCGCGCTGGGCGTGCCTTCGCGGGCGAATTCGGCGTACGCCTCGTCGATCACCACCAGCCCGGGCGCCGCGGCGCAGATCGCCTCGATGACGTCGATCGGGGCGGAGGTGCCGGTCGGGTTGTTAGGCGAGGTCAGGAAGACCAGGCTGGGCTGCGCTTGCTCGACGGCGCGGGCCGCGTAGTCCGGGTCCAGGCCGAAGTCCTCGTCGCGGTCCACCGATACCCAGCCGGTGCAGGTCACCTGGGCGATCAGCGGGTGCATGGAGTAGCCGGGGTCGAATCCGAGCGCCCGCCGCCCCGGCCCGCCGAAGGCCTGCAGCAGTTGCTGGATGACCTCGTTCGACCCGTTGGCGGCCCACGTGTGGCGGGCGGTCAGCCCGTGCCCCAGGTAGTCGGCCAGGTCCTTGCGCAGGTCGGTGGCGTCCCGGTCCGGGTACCGGTTCAGGGTGGCCGCCGCCTGGGCCACCGCGTCGGCGATGGCCCGTTGCAGCGCGGGACTGGGCGGGTAGGGGTTCTCGTTGGTGTTCAGCCGGACCGGCACGTCGATCTGGGGCGCGCCGTACGGATGCAGGCCTTTGAGGTCATCCCGAACGGCCAGTGATTCACCGGTCATTTACTCCTGCCCGCTTCCCGTGGCACGCGCGTGCGGACGGCTTGGACGTGCGCGGCTAGGTCCTCGGCTCCGCCCAGGGCGTCGATCAGCGGCGCGGCGGCGGCCAGCGCCGCTTGGTCGCATTCGATCACGTTGACCAGCCGGCCGAACGGCCACACCGACAGCCCGCTGGTGTGCCGGGCCGTCCCGCCGGTCGGCAGCACGTGGTTGGAGCCGGCCAGATAGTCCCCGAGGGAGACCGGGGCGTACGGGCCGGCGAAGACCGCGCCCGCGTTGACCACCCGCGCGGCCAGCTTGGCCGGGTCCCGGGCCTGGATCTCCAGGTGCTCGGGCGCCCAGGCGTCGCTCACGGCCAGGGCCGCGTCGAGGTCGTCGACCAGGACGCAGGCGGACTGGTTTGCTAGTGCCGTGGTGACCCGGTCCCGGTGCCTGGTGGCCGGGACCTGCCGGGCTAGCTCTTGCTCGACGTTTGCGGCCAGGCGGTCATCGGTCGTGATCAGCAGGCAGGCGGCCAGTTCGTCGTGCTCGGCCTGGGCGATCAGGTCGGCGGCCACGAAGACGGGATCCGCGGTGTCATCAGCGACGATGGCCACCTCGGTGGGACCGTTCTCGCCGTCGGTGCCGACCACGCCGCGCAGGACCCGCTTGGCTGCCGCGACGTAGACGTTGCCGGGACCGGTGATCACGTCCACGGGGGCGCAGTCTTCGGTCCCGTAGGCGAACATGGCCAGGGCCTGGGCACCGCCCACGGCGTGCACCTCCCTGATGCCGAGCAGCGCGCAGGCGGCGAGCACGGACGGGTGCGGCAGGCCGCCGTGCCTGGCCTGCGGCGGCGACGCCACGGCGATCGCTCCGACGCCGGCGACCTGGGCCGGGACGATGTTCATCACCACCGAGGAGGGGTAGGCCACCAGGCCGCCCGGCACGTACACCCCGGCCCTTGGGACGGGGACGAAACGGCCGGTGACGGTGAGGCCGTCGGTGACCTGGGTCGGGTGTTCGGCCGGGAGCTGGGCTTGGTGCACCGTTCTGGTGCGGCGGGCCGCCTCGGTGAGGGCTTGCTTGACCGCGGGATCCAGGGCGGTGAGCGCCTCGTCGAGCGCTGTTTGCGGGACCAGGGTGGTTTCTAGGTCCACGTGGTCGAAGCGGGCGGTGTACTCGCGGACCGCCTGCGCGCCGCGGCGCCGGACGTCGTCGCAAACGGGTCGGATCAGGGTCGCCGCGGCCTCGACGTCGGTGGCGGCCCGGGGCAGGACGCCGGCCAGCGCGGTCCGGCTGAGCTGGCCCGGTTCGCGCCCGCGCAGGTCGATACGGGAAATCACCCGCTTAGTCTACGGAGAGTCCGTCGGGTCCGTCGGACGCTTGCCGGCGGCGGGGCCGGGCCGCGCCCTGGGCGGAGCGGCGGGCGCCCGTCTCGGCCAGCAAGATGACGGCCGAGGTGCACAACGGCCAGAACGCGAGCGTGCTCTTGGCCCCCAGCACGAGTGAGGCGTGGAAGAAGGCCCCGGTCGGGCTGGACGCGAGCAGGTGGTTGTAGGTGCCGAGCCCGATGTTGTCGCCGACCCACAGGGCCAGCAGGGCGGCGGCGACCGCGCCCAAGACGAGCCCGGCGGTGGCCGCCGCGCCGGCCCGGCGGACCAGGATGCGGTAGCCGAGGACGCCGGTGATCAGCCCGCCGACCACGGCGATCAGGGCGAACCACGCGTCGGCCACGATGAACGCCGTGGTTTCCGCGTGCACCACCTCGGCCTCGCCAGCGGAGATCTCCTGCAGCAGCGCGCGCGGCGCGATCGCGTACCAGATGAGCCCGGCCACGATTCCGAGTACCGCGCTGCCCGCCAGGGCCGTGAGGAAAGCCGCCAGTCGCCCTTTCGTGAGACCTCCCTCATCGCCCGGATCGCTCCCGATGATGCTACCCGTCAGCCGGCGTGTGCCTCCGGTGGCACCGAGGCGCGGCTAATGGTCGGTATTCGGAGGGATCGGGAAGGGCCGTCCGGTTTAGCCGGACCGAGCAGGGTAGTCGAATGAACGCTTCGACCCTAACGGGAGGTAATCATGTCGACCGGAGCAATCATAGGCATCATCATCGCTGTCATCGTCGTGGCAGCTGTCGCCGTGGTCGCCTCTGCGCAGCTGCGGCGGGCGCGCATGCGACGCCAATTCGGACCGGAGTACGACCGCCTGGCCAAGGAGATCGGCCCTAGGAAGGCCGACGCCGAGCTGACCGCCCGGCAGCGGCGGGTGGAAGCGTTGGACATCCGGCCGCTGTCCGCCGACCAGCAGGCCAGGTACAGCAGTGACTGGGCGGTGATCCAGGAGCGTTTCGTCGACGCCCCGGCTGCGGCCGTGTCCGACGCGGACACCCTGGTCTGGACCGTCATGCGGGACCGGGGCTACCCGGCTGACGACAGGAACGCCAGCATCGAGGCCCTGTCCGTCTACCACGCCCGCTCGCTGGACGGCTACCGGAGTACCCAGGATCTCCGAACCGAGTCGGCGACCACCGAGCAGCTCAGGGAGGCCCTGATCCGCAACCGCGCGCTGTTCGAAGACCTGACCGGCCTGCGTGAAGGTCAGGCCCAGCGTGACCCCGTGATCGCCGGTAACAGCAGCCGTATCGCGGAGAACAACGACCGCATCGCGGAAAACACCGACCTGGCCACCCAGAACGGCGATCTAGCCAGCGAGAACGGCGATCTAGCCGCTGAGAACACCGACCGCACCGCGGACACTCCGCGATAGCCATCAGAACAGGAAGGGTGATTCCCATGACGCAGGACCAGTCCGGTCAGGCGCAGGGCACCGGCTATGTCGTCCGCGGGGAGGTCGTCCCGGACGATGAGACCGACGAGCGCTACGCCGACGACGCCGGGCCGATGACGCGGCTGAGGAAGGTAGCCTCCGCCCTGCGCGGAGACAAGCCGGATGAGACCGTCCCGGACGAGACGGCCGCGCCGAACGCGGACACGACCGACCCGAACGGGTCATGGTCGAGCCGCCCTGGCGAGCCGAGCACGGTGAGCAGCCTGGCCGTCGAGGACGAAGCGGATTACGCGGACGCAACCGATCCGGATGACGTGGCCGCGGTGCGAGTCCCCGAGGCTGGTGACCGCGACTACTGGGACAACGACGCGGACAAGACGACCGCCCCTGGCGGGGATGTAACCGTGGACGAGACGACGGTCCCGGCCGGGGATGTAGCCGCGGACGAGACGATGCCCCCGGTCGGGGGTGTCACGGTGCCTGGCGGAGGGATAGCGGAGACGGTCCCGGACACGGGAATCGACTCCGGGGCCCCGAGCTACGCCAGCCAGCCTGCGACCGAGTACGGCAGGTACGGCAGCCAGGCCGGCATCGACACGGACCCGGTCGTCACCGGGCCCAACGGTGCCGGGCCCAGCGGTGCCGACGTCGGCACCGC
>PLDT01000569.1:0-2522 GCA_003136255.1 Actinomycetota bacterium | reverse complement strand
GGCGCCGCCGCTTTGGAATCCCCGCGAGCCAAAGGGCGCGGCGCCGTCCTGGACTGAGGAGCGACGAAGGAGCGACGAGGGAAGGCGGCGCGTCAAGAGCGCCCGGAGGCGAGGGGGATAGCACTGCATTCGCACTGGCTGGAGGCTTCGACCTCGGCTGTCTGCGGGATTGAAACAGTTACATAACGTGCGTTGACTATCCGCGAATCGGCATCCTAGCGTTGCCATACTGTTCTATATATGTACGCCCGTTCGCAGAGCGCACGGAGCCAGGGCCTATCGAGCCTGCGGTGCCGGGACCGGGCGCGCAGCCACCGCGCGAAACGAACTCCAGATAGCGATTAGGAGCCCGCACATCAGGCATCCGAGGTCCCAGCCGGGGTCACGGTGTCACTTCATAAGCGGTCCCGCGCCTCGGCGCGACCTCAAAGGAGATCGATTGCACTATGAGTGACCAGACTGCGCAAACCGACGGCACGTCACCCTTGCGGGGGGGTGTGGGGGGATCGTCACCCATGCCGGGGGGTGCGGGGGCGTCGTCCCCCATGGCCAGCTCCACCGGCGGGTTCAGCCGACGCGGCCTGCTGCGCGCGGCCGGCGCCAGTGCGGCCGTCGTGGGGGGCGGCGGGCTGCTCGAGGCATGCAGCTCCAGCATCAAGGGTGCCTCGTCCTCTTCGACGGCCTCGTCCACCACGAGCGCCAGCACCCAGGACATCGTGATCGGCTTCATCCACCCGCTCACCGGTGACCTGGCCGACTTCGGCACCTCGGACAACTGGATCGTCAGCACGATCCAGGCCACGTCGCAGTACAAGAACGGGTTCAAGGTCGGCGGCAAGACCTACCCGGTCACGATCAAGTCCTACGACACCCAGTCCGACCCCACCCGGGCCGGCCAGCTGGCCAGCCAGGCGATCCTCAGCGACAAGGTGGACCTGATCGTCACCTCCTCGACGCCGGAGACGGTCAACCCGGTCGCGACCGTGGCCGAGAAACTGGGCACCCCGACCATCTGCGGCAACGTCCCGTGGCAGGCCTGGTACGCGAACCTGGGCGGCAACCCGACACCGGGCAAGTCGACGTTCAAGCCCACCTGGGTGACGATGTACTTCCTCGGCGTCAACGACCTGTGCAACTCCTTCATCCCGATGTGGAACAGGATCCGTTCCCAGCTGGGCACGGACAAGGTCGCCGGCTGCATGTTCCCCAACGACTCGGACGGCAACGCCTTCCGCGCCGCGTGGCCGATCTTCGCCGGCGCGGCCGGCTACACGCTGGTCGACCCGCCCGCCTACACCGACGGGCTGACCAACTACTCCTCGTTCATCAGCGAGTTCAAGTCGAAGAACTGCGACTTCTTCACCAACGTGCCGCTGCCGCCCGACTTCAACACCATGTGGAAGCAGGCCGCCCAGCAGGGTTACAAGCCGAAGCTGGCCACCGTGGCCAAGGTGCTGCTGTTCCCGTCCGACGTCGCCGCGCTCGGCTCGCTGGTCAACAACATCGCCACCGACGCGTGGTGGGCGCCGGGCATGCCGTGGAAGTCCTCGTTCACCGGGCAGACCTGCGCGGAAATCGCCGCCGCGTTCACCGCCGCCACCGGATCGCAGTGGGTCCAGTCGCTGTCCAACTACAGCCTGTTCGAGGTCGCGTACGCGGCCATGACCTCGGTGAACAACCCGCACGACAAGGCCGAGGTGGCGGCGGCCCTGTTCAACGTGAACATCGAGGGCGTCGCCGGGCAGCTCGACTGGACCTCGAGCAAGAACCCGGCCCCCGGCGTCGTGGACACGCCGTGCGTCGGCGTGCAGTGGAAGCCGAACTCGAAGTACGGCTGGTCAATGGAGGTCGTCGACAATACGCTGATGCCGCAGGTACCCCTCACCTCGACGCTTGAGCCGACGAACAAATGACCGCGGGATGACCGACCCACTGCTCGAACTCGACCACGTCACGAAACGGTTCGGGCGGGTCGTCATCGCCGAGGATCTGTCGTTCACGGTCACCCCCGGGGAGACGGTCGGGATCGTGGGGCCGAACGGAGCGGGCAAGACCAGCCTGTTCGGCCTCATTTCCGGCGACCTGTCCCCGGGCGCCGGAACCGTCTCCTTTGCCGGGCGCCCGGTCACCAAGCTGGACGCGGCGGCCCGGTGCAGGCTCGGCATCGGGCGTACCTATCAGGTACCGCGGCCCTTCACGGACATGACGGTGTTCGAGAACGTGCTGGTCGCCGCCCAGCAGGGCGCCGGGCTGAGGCGCCGGGCCAGCTACGTGGCGGCCGGCGAGGCGCTCGAGCGGGCCAGCATGACCGGCGAGGCGAACCTGCCCGCCGAGCGGCTCGGCCTGCTGCAGCGCAAGCGGCTGGAACTGGCCCGCGCGCTCGCGTCGCGGCCGACGCTGCTGCTGCTCGATGAGGTGGCGGGCGGGCTGACCGACCCGGAAGTGGCGCAGCTGGTGGAGATCATCCGCGGGGTCAGCGCCGAGGGCACCACGGTGATCTGGATCGAGCACGTGGTGCGCGC
>PLDT01000368.1:0-6972 GCA_003136255.1 Actinomycetota bacterium | reverse complement strand
GGGGTCAGGGGCAGCACGCCAAGCGGGACTCCTGAGTCGAACATGGCTACCGTCCCCCGGCCGCCTTGGCGGCCGCTCATAATTTCCTGCCGCACGTCGTTAGCGGCGCTTCCTCCCACGCTGTCGGCAGACCGTTGGCCGCGACAGTCGTCTATACCGGGCCATAACCGGATATCTGAGTCTTACACCGAGGTCATCACTCGGTCAATGTCCGGGCAGAGCCGTCATATAAATGACATCCTGGATCGGCTGCCGGTTCTGCGAAGCTGGATCGAGAGGCAGTATCCGCCGCGTGGCGCCGAAACTGCCGGGCAGCGCATGCGGGTTAAGAATCAGGTGATTGCATTGCGATTGCCTTCGCCGGGGGTCCTACCGAAATGGCGGGATAGGAGATTTGTATACAACATCCTCACGGTCGGGATTTGATCCGTGTCTAACCGGCGGCCCGGGCAGGCCATTAGCGCCAAAACCAGGCGGCGGCAGCCCGGCCTGACTCGAGCCTGCTGCGGTCGTCAGGTCGTGCCGAAGATGCGAAAGCAAGCCCCTCCGGCCTTCTTTGCCTCGTACATGGCAAGGTCGGCGCGGGCCAGCAGGCTTGGCAGGTCGCCCGAGCCGCTGGACTCGGCGACGCCGATGCTGATCGTGAACGTGACCGGCGTGCCGTCCCTGCTGGTCAAGCGGGTTGACGGTCTGGTCAGCCGGGCCGCGATCTGGGCCGCCCGCAGGCTGGTCGCCTGCGGGATCACGATGACGAACTCATCGCCGCCGTACCGGCCGACGATATCGTCTGGCCTCACCTGTTCGCGGCAGGATCGTGCCACGTCAGCCAGGACGTGGTCGCCCGCGGCATGGCCGTGCAGGTCGTTGATTAGCTTGAAGTGGTCCACGTCGATCAGCAAGACGGCGAGCGGCTGGCTGAGCCGCTGCGCATGGGCGAAGGCGGCCTCCGCTACCTCCATGAGGTGGCGCCGGTTGTACAGACCGGTCATCCCGTCGATCGAAGCGAGTTCGGCGTACCTGGCCGTGAGCCGGCTGTTGTCCCGTAGCGCGGCGAACTGGCGCACGCTGACCAGCACGGTCAGCACGACCGCGCCAAGGAGAACGCCGCCCACGGAGTTGAAGGTGACGCTCTTCAGGCCGACGATCGTGAGCAGGATGTAGCTGCCCGCGACGGCCAGGTAGGGCAGAACGCTGGGGCCCGAGGCCAGGAGCCGCGGCGGTGCGGCGAGTTCATCGGCCGGCCCGGCGCGGAGCTGGCATGCGGCCGCGACGAACAGGATCGCCAGCGCCAGCATCCACAACGTGTCGACGGGGTCGCCGCCGATGTAGCCGGAGTTCGTGCTGACGTAGTCGTAGGTGACATCGGCCACGATGAACACGAGCATGCCGGTCGCGAAGATCCTCAGCGAGGCGACGCTCGACCGGGGGGCACCTCGCCACAGCAGCGAAAGCACCCCGAACAAGAGCAGCAGGTCGCCGACCGGATAAGCAAAAAGCACCAGGTCGGGCAGGTCGAAGCCACGCGCGGACGACAGGGCAGGCCCGAGCGTGATGTACCAGATGACCGTGGCGCCGCCGACGAACACCGTCCCCGCATCCAGCAGCAGCCGGAACCGCTCGGCCAGCGTGCGTCTGGCGGAGGGGAAGGCGAGCAGGCCGGCGAAGGCGACGGGGTAGAAGGCTAGGTAAGCTGCGTCGGCCCAGCTCGGATCGGGCTTTTGATGCAGCACCACCTCATACAGGAGCTGCAGCGCGTCGCCCAGCAAGTAGAGCCAGAGCGCGACGGACAGCAGGCGCCAGGCCCGGCAGGTGGCCCGCCCCAGGTCCTGGCGCCGTGACACCCGCCAGGCCCACAACGCGGCGCCGCCGTTCACCGGGAAGAAGGCCAGATCCCCGATCAGGGCCTGATGGCGATGACCGCCCCAGCGGAACACCTGCCACAGCCCGTAAACGACCAGCATCGCCAGCACGGCAGCCAGCGTGGGACCTCCTAGCCGGTCCGCAAGGCGGCGGCCCGCCTGCGCGAGCCGCCGGTTGACACCGTTCACCAGCCGGCCGCCGGACTCCGGTACCGTTGCCTCGACGGGTGGCAGCGCGTCGTGATGCCCTGACGCTCCCCGTGGTCGCGGCACGTGTTCCCGCTCACGCAGCCAGTCCGCGAACCGGTCGGGTGGCATCGGCTTCCCGAGGAGAAAGCCTTGGCCGATGTCGCACCCCAGCGCCTGCAGCGTGGACCTGACGGCCTCGGACTCGACTCCCTCGGCGACAACCCTGACGCCGAGTTGATGGGCCATATCGATGGTGGTGCTGACGATGGTCCGGAACGTCGAGTTGCTTGCTATCGGCCTGACGAGAGAAATATCGAGCTTGAGCTCATCGACCGGCCAGCCGCCCAGGCTTTCCAATGAGGCGAAGCCCGTGCCGAAGTCGTCCAGGGCGATACGCACGCCGAGCTCGGCGAGCTGGGCGAAGAAGGTCGAGCTTATCCCTGCGGTCCCGGTCTGCTCGCTTACCTCCAGGACGAGCATGTGACCAGGTACGTCTTCGCGGCGCAGGTACTCGGCAATGACGGCCGGGAATCCAGGATCGGTCACGCATTCGGGTCCGGCATTGACCGAGACCGGAATGCTCCGTCCCCCGGCTGCCCACGTCCGGTGCTGCCCGAGCGACAGCTTCAGCATCAGCTGGGTTAGTTCTCCCATCAGGCCTAGCTTCTCGGCGAGGGGAAGGAACAGGGCAGGTGACAGCGTGCCCAGTTCAGGATGCTCCCATCTGGCGAGTGATTCCGCCCCTACCACCTGGCCGGAGGACAGCTCCACCAGGGGCTGGAAGTAGGCCACCAGCTGCCCGCTCTCCAGGGCGCGCGGAAGCTCCGCCTGCAGCCCGGCCACGACGTCTTTGGCCTCAATCGCCATCGCTGCTCGCTCTCTCGATGACTACGCAGGCATCTGAACATAATCACTAAACGTAATTATAATACTACAGAATGTTATTCATGATGGTCTCGCCCCCGCCGTCCAAGCAGATCAGGGTGATTGGCAGGGATGTTGGCGAGGTTGCCGCGCGGGACGCGGGTAGGGTTCCGGCATGGCTGCCTCGTCGTCGATGGTGGCGCTCGGCACGCGGGCGCCCGACTTCGCCCTTCCCGACACCAGCGGCACGATGACAGGCCGTGACGACTTCACCGCTGCGCCCGCCTTGCTGGTCGCCTTCTTGTGTAACCACTGCCCGTACGTCCGCCACCTCGAGACCGCGCTGGGCACCCTCCTGTCGCACTACGCTGACCTGGCCGTCGTGGGCATCTGCACGAACGACGCCGATGCTTATCCCGAAGACCGGCCGCGCGAGCTTGCCAGGCAGGCCAGTCGGGCCGGCTGGGGTTTCCCGTACCTGGTGGACGCCGACCAGAAGGTCGGCCGCGCCTACCACGCCGCCTGCACGCCGGACTTCTTCCTCTACGACAGCGTGCACCGACTGGCCTATCGTGGCGCGTTCGACCAGTCCACGCCCGGTAACGGCAAGCCGGTCACCGGCGAGCTGCTCCGCGTGGCCATCGAGCTGACCCTGGCCGGCCAGCCGGTGCCCGAGCCCCACCGGGCCAGCATGGGCTGCTCAATCAAATGGCGGTCCTGACCATCCTCATGACTGTCGCAGGCCATTGACCGGCACCACGCCAAAACGCCTGTAGCGCAAATGCAGCTGATCCGGGTAGCACCGCTCGCGTAAACCGAAACGAGGGGTGCGGTTCGGCGGTATATAGGCGGCTCATATAGCTTGCACCGTGACCAGCTGGGCCGCGCTGGGCATGGTTACGCGGCCTGGCGATGCGTATCCGTTCCAGTCCTCGGCCTGCTCCGCATTCACCGCCACGAAGGCAACGCTATATCGCCCCAACCTTGCCTGGGCCGGTGCCCGATGGGCCGTTCGGTGCGTTCTTGCTGGAGATCGCGACGGTCGCGGGGCATGCCAGAGCGGGGAGTTCTGCGTGCAGCCGCTCGTCTGATCGACGCAGCGACAGACCCCCCGAATCGACAGGGCCGCCCACGCTCTTGAGCAAAGGTAACGCTGCGTTACGATCACTGGTTACGGTCCGCACGCGAGATCCGCCGATCTGATCGGCACCCGGGCCGCCGGAACGTCCCTCAGAACCACGCCAGAACAGGCATTCGGCCGACGTTGGCTGCCGCGTTCCGGAAGGTCCACTCGCAGTCCAGCAACGTCGGAGGGCGCATAGGACCGGGCGAGTAAGGTGTTTGGCGTCGTTGTCAAGAGTCGTCACGGCGACTAGGTGCAAGGCTGCGGTAACTCAACCCAGGGAGCGCGACATGGAAACTTCTCTTACTGTCGGTATCGGGCCAATAAAATGGGTAATACCGGCCAGGGACCTTGCGTCACTCGTGAAAAGATTTACCAAGGATCCAATTTATGCCGGGCCGTGCCTGATTCTGAACCGCGCCCGCGGGTTCGCTCTCGACGCTACAACGCACCCAGCGCCCGGCACGCATAATAAGCTCTTGAGTGCACACGCGGGCCCGCATCAGCAGTGGCGACTTCGTGACATCAGGACTCCCGACATAGGGAGATCTTTTATGCAGGACTTGGGTGCGATTTGACTTCGTAGCGGAGGACGAGGCTGGTGTCGGGATAGCAGGCGCCGGCGGCGGTGAGCTGGTCGCAGAGCGCGGCCAGGGCCTGGGTCCGCCGCGGCGCGGTGAGCGGGTCGAGCCGGATGAGCAGCTCGCCGGGGCCGGGGATGATGTCGCCGGAGACGGTGAGCGCTTCGCGGATCAGCGCGTAGGCCTCGTCGCCGGCGCGGGCGTAGTGGCCGTCCAGGGCGCGGGCCAGGGCGGTCTCGGCGTTATAGGCGGCCATCCGGATGGCGTGGGTGATCTGCTTGGTTTCTGCGTCCAGGCGGACCATGTCCGGGGTGAGCTCGCCGAGCGGGATCCGGGCCGGGACGGCGGCCGCTGCCTGCTCGGCTTCGTCCAGTTCGCGCCAGGCGGCCTCGACCGGGGCGGTCAGGGCGTTGATCACCTGGTTGGTGAGGTAGGCGGCCTGGCCGGGGGCGGGGCTGCGCAACTGGAGCAGCGCGGCGTCCCGCGCCGTCTCGGCGGCCTGGGCGGCGGCGGCGGCCTGCCGGATCCGGGCGGCCGCGGTTTTCCGGGCCGGGTTGGGCACCGTGCGCTCCGGGTCGTCGGGGGCGGCGGCGTAGCAGTCGAGGGCGTCCAGGGCGAACCGGGTGCGGGCGTAGCGGAAGTAGTTCTCCTCCCGCCACCGCGACGACAGGCGCCAGCACACCTCCCCGGCAGCCAGGTCGTCCCGCGAGGTCAGCGCGTGGATCTGCCGGGTGCTGCCAGCCCGCGCGGGGACCAGGCGGGTGACCTGCCGCAGCGACACCGTCTCGCCCTTGCGCGGCCCCTCGCTGATGCTCAGCTCGACGGTGGTATCGGCGAGCTCGTAGTCATGGCGTCCGCCGCGGTCGTCGGTGCACGTGATCGTGGTGAACTCAGCGGCGGGAATGTCGGGGGCCGGGCCCTTGCGCCAGGTGAGCACGTCGAACCCGGCGGCGGTGATGTCGGCGAACAGCGCCGGGGACCAGCCGCCCCGGTCAAAGCACACCGTCACCCGCCGCCCCGCGCCCACGATGCCCCGCAGCGCGGGCAGCAGGCGGCGCAGCTCGCCGGCGAGTGAGTCCGATGGCTCGGCGACCACCATGAACACCGGATCGCCGTCCTGGTCGGTGACCCAGGTCTCCATCGTCGCGGGGGCGGGAAACTTCAGCCGTGCCACGTGGGTCTTCTGCACCTTCCGGGTCCCGTAGTAGACGCGGGCGTGCCCGTCCACGAAAAGGAACCCGAGCGCACCGGGCCGGGCGGCCGCGTGGCGGCGGGCCAGTGCCATGATCAGGTCCGCGGCCTTCCCGGCGGCGGCGAGCTCGCCGAGCTTGCGGCGGATCGTCTTGACCTCCGGGGCCCGGTCCAGGCCCAGCACCCGGCCCAGCGCGGCCGGCGGGACCCTCGTGGCGCCCTCGGCCCGCGGCTCCCCGGCCAGGGCCAGGAACACCACGGTCAGCAGCGTCGCGGTCAGCCCGTAGAACCCGTCCCGCAGCCGGCCGTAGACCTCGCGCGCCGCCTCCAGCAGGCCGGTGCCCTCCAGCGCGGGCAGCGCCAGCAGCAGCCCGGCCAGCGGATACCGGGCACCCGGGGCGAACACCGGGGCGGCGCCCTCACCCAGCAGCCCCCACCGCGCCAGCACCCGCTCGCCCTCACGGGGCACCGGGTCCGGCAGCACCGGAACCGCCTCCTCGATGCCCTCTTCACCGTCTCCGGCGACCAGGCCGGCGCTGTCTTCGGCGGCCCTGGCCGCGAGCTGCCTGCCGGCCGCCACCCGGCCCAGCGCGTTGCGCACGCTGAACGTCGACACCCCCGTTGCCGCGGCGATCTCGCGGAGGGTCTTGCCCGCCGCGTCCAGCCCGGCGATCCGCTCCACCAGCTCAGGGATGAGCTTCGAGGCCCCCTTCGGGCCCCGCCGGGCCGGGACCAGCCCGGCTACCCCGCTCGCAGAAAGCGCCTGATCCCACCGCCAGAGCGTGCCCGGGTCCACCGCGAATGCCCCCGCCACCTGGGCCTGCGACGCGGCCCGCAGCCGGACCAGCTGCACCGCAGCCAGCCGCCGCCCGGCCTCATCCCCCGCATCCCACGCGAAGGTGGCCAGCCCGTGCACCGTGACCAGCCCGCCCTCGTCACCGGTAACAAAGCCCACGCCCGGGGCGATTTCCGCCGACTCGGCGGGCAGCAGCGGGAGAGGGAGCTGGCTGAGCATGCGAGCCATCATCCGCCCCTCCCGCCAGACCGGTCATCTTGTAATAATTTTCTCACAAACCGGGCGCAGAGGACACGAGCGACACGCCCGAAACTGCAGATCAGCCCGCCACAACCACCCCGGTGCCCCGCTCTATGTCAGGAGCCCTGG
>PLDT01000006.1:0-2793 GCA_003136255.1 Actinomycetota bacterium | reverse complement strand
CCAGGAGAGCTTCATGCGGGCGGCCGAGGTCCGGAGGTTGGCTCGCCAGGCCCGGGTCGGCTCCGGCGTCTCGGTGCTCGACCTGTGCTGCGGGATGGCCGGCCCGGGCCGGATGATCACGGCGGAGTCGGGATGCCACTACCTGGGTGTCGATCACTCCGCCAGTGCACTGGCCACCGCCAGACAACTGGCCGGGAATCTTCCCTGCCGCTTCGAGCAAGCTCACCTCCTGCCTCTGCCCGAGGGCCGCTTCGAGGTCGTATTCCTGCTGGAGACGATGCTGGCCTTCCCCGACAAGGATGCCTTGATGGGTGAGGTGGCGCGCGTGCTGGAGCCGGGCGGGCGTTTCGCTTTCACGGTCGAGGAAGGCGGGCCGCTCACTCAGCAGGAGCGGGCGCGGATGCCCGGAGCCGATACGGTCTGGCCCATCGAGTTGGCGGAATTGACAGGTGTGCTGCGCAACGCGGGGTTGACCGTGATCTGGCGGCAGGAGTACAGCTCCTCCCATCACGCGACAGCGACGGCGCTGCTTCGCTGTTACCGAGCTGATTCAGCTCAGATCGCCGGCCAGATCGGGACGCACGCTACCGCCGAGCTGATCACGGCCCATCAGCTGTGGTGTGACTGGCTCGGCAGCGGGCGGGTGCGCAAGTTCGCGATGGTAGCTGAGAAGCAATGACTTGCTTCGATGAAGCTTCGATGACCTACGACTATGCCCGCTACCTGGCCGCGAAGACGACCGTGGATGACCGGGCGCTTAACCGGCATGTGCTGGGCGAGTTGCGCCGCCTCATGCCCGCGGGTGCGTCGCAGGTGCTGGAGGTCGGCGCCGGCCTGGGGACGATGGTGGCCCGTCTGATGGACTGGGGCGCGGTCGGCGCCGGCGAGTACATCCTGCTGGATGCGGATCGGCGGCTGCTGGATTGTTCTCGCCGGTGGCTGTGCGATTGGGCGGCCGCGCGGGGCCTGCGCAGCGAACTGCGGCCGGATGGGCTGCAGCTGGGTGATCTGCGGGTGCGCCTGATGCACGCCGAGCTCGGCAGGTACCTGGAGGCCGCTCACGGGACGCTGGCCGATGTGCTGATCGCCAACGCCGTCCTGGACCTAGTGGACGTGCCGGCCGTCCTGCCCGGATTGTTGCGGTTGCTGGTCCCCGGCGGCGTCTACTGGTTCACGATCAATTACGACGGCGAGAGCATCTTCGCGCCCGGCCACCCCCACGACGACCAGGTAATGCAGGCCTACCACCGCGACATGGATGAGCGCGTTCGCTACGGCCGGCCGGCCGGGGATAGCCGAACGGGCCGCCGCCTGTTCCAGTATCTGCGGGCTGCGGGGGCGCCCGCGCTGGCGGCGGGGTCGTCGGACTGGGTCGTAAGCGCCGGCCCGGATGGGAGCTACCCGGGCGATGAGGCTTACTTCCTGCGCAGCATCCTGAGCACGATCCAGAACGCGTTGCGGAGTCGCCAGGATCGGGTGGAACCGGCGGACCTGGCCGACTGGCTGGCCGTGCGCGGTCGGCAACTGGCTGCGGGTGAGCTGGTCTACATCGCCCACCAGCTTGATTTCGTGGGCCGCTCGCCCGGCTAGCGCGGCAGTCTCGTCAGTCCGCCGTCCCGAGGTGTACCGGGCCGGCGTGCCGGTGCGGCTCGGCGGCGCGTTCAAGACTCCGCGAAAGCAGATCATGCCCCCCGCGCCCGGCCTTGGTGGCCAGGTAGGCGGCGTTGGTTCCGGTAAGGTGCAGGGCGGTGGGGACCTGCCTGGCGATCACAATGCCGAGGCGGGCCAGTTGAGCGCCCTTGTCCGGGTTGTTGCTCAGCAACGCGATGCGGTTGGCGCCCAGCGCGTGCAGCATCTGGGCTGCGCTGGTGTAGTCGCGCTCGTCGGCCCGGTGACCGAGCGCGAGATTCGCGTCGTAGGTATCCAGGCCACGATCTTGCAGCGCGTAGGCGTCGAGTTTGTCATACAGTCCGATGCCGCGCCCTTCCTGGCGCAGATACAGCACGTACCCGCCTCGTTTGGTGATCCGCTCGACCGATTCGCGCAGTTGCGGCCCGCAGTCGCATCGCTGGCTGCCGAACACGTCACCAGTGAGGCATTCACTGTGCAGGCGCACTAGCGGCACTCGGGCCGCGGCGGGTCGGCCGAGTTCGAGGGCCACGTGCTGCTGCGCGTCGGTCAGGCCGGTGAAGCTGATGACCGTGGCAGTGGTTGAGTAGTCGTCAGCCAAACGCAGAGGCATGCGAATACGCCGCCGGATCGCTGCCGCCGGGTACGGCGGATAAGCCACGAATGACCTCCATCGTTCGCGGCGCCGGATCAGGTCCGGTCGACTCGCCCGAAGGTTCCGGGCCGCGGCGGCGGTGGCGAGTGGCGTCCCCCAGCAGCAGGCCCGCGCCCGGGGCAACCGCGGCCAGCATAACCACAGCATAGAGGGTGGAGACCGTGACCCCGTTGGCCGCGCCGAGCCCGGCTGCGGCGAAGGCCCAGGCGGCAGCACCCTCCCGTGGCCCCCACCCGCCGACACTCAAGGGGATCCCGGCGGCAATCTGGACGACCATCAGCAGGGCGATCAGTTCGCCCAGGGGTGCGGTGCAGCCGGCGACCCGGGCCGCGATGACGAACGTGGCCGTGTGCCCGGCGACGACCAGCAGCGAGGCCAGCGTGACCTGCGGCCACACGCCCGGGACGAGCAGTCCGCGACGCAGGTCAGCGGCAATGGCCCGAGCGGCGCGGGCCGGCCGCGATCGGCCCAGACGCGCGGCGACACTCACGATCAGCGCGGCACACCCG
>PLDT01000156.1:0-3837 GCA_003136255.1 Actinomycetota bacterium | reverse complement strand
GCGATCGACCTCCTCGACCGCGAGGGCCTGGCCGCCCTGAGCATGCGCAAGCTCGCCGACGAGCTCGGCGCCGGCGCCGCCTCCCTCTACTGGCACGTCGGCAGCAAGGACGGCCTCCTCGACCTGGTCATGGACGAAATCATCGGCGAGGGCAACGTCCCCGACCCCGACCCCGAGCGGTGGCAGGAGCAACTCAAGCAGGTCGCCCGCGACCAGCGCGCCGCCAGCCTCCGCCACCCCTGGATCGTCCGCGTCTCGATCGGCCGCATCCCCATGGGCCCCAACGCCCTGCGCTACTCCGAGCGCATCCTGGCCATCCTGCGCGCCGGCGGCCTCCCCCCGCGCCTGGCCGTGCAGGGCTACTTGCTCCTGATCGCCACCGTCAACGGCTTCACCATCGACGAGACCGGCGTCGACGACGTACCCGACCCCGCCGCCAACGTCCCGCCCACCGACCCAGACAGCCGCCAGCAGGCCGCCGACATGGCCCGCGACTACATCGCCTCGCTCCCCGCCACCCAGTTCCCCAACATGACCGCCCTGGCCGACGAGTTCGCCCTAGCCGACCCCGACGAGCGCTTCGATCTCCTGATCGACATCTTCGTAGACGGCCTATCCCGCCGCGCCGCCCAACCCTGACGCAGCCCGGCCTGTCCGTAATGTCGACCGTTCCAGGCGTGCGCGAAGATCCGCTTTGGAGACCTTCCCGATCTGGGTGCGCGGCAGCGCGTCGGTGAGTTCGAGACGTTCGGGCCACTTGTATTTGGCCAGGCCCTCGGCCTCCAGGTAAGCGCAGATGTCGGCGAGGGTCGGCGGGTTGCGCGGGTCCCGGGGCACGACGTAGGCGCAGCCGCGTTCGCCCAGCCTGGGGTCGGGCATGCCGACCAGGGCCATCTCGGCCACGGCCGGGTGACCCGCGACCAGGAGCTCGACCTCTTCGGCGTTGATCTTCTCGCCACCGCGGTCGATGAGGTCCTTGATGCGGCCCTCGATCGAGTAGCTCAGCGTCCCGCCGTACCTGCGGGCCCGCACGAGATCGCCAGAACGGTAGAAGCCCTCGGCGGTGAAGGCGTCGCGGTCGCGGTCCGGCGCGGCGAGGTACCCGCGGATCGTGTACGGCCCGCGCGCGGCCAGCTCTCCGGTCTCGCCCTCGGGCACCTCGTCGTCCGTACCGGGCCGCAGCACCCGGACTTCATCAAGGGGCGAGATGGGCAAACCGACGGTCTCGGCCCGCAGGTCGGCGGGCGCGTCGAGCGGGGTGAACAGGAACAGCCCCTCGCTCATGCCGAACGCCTGGGTGACGTGCACCCCCCGCCCGGTCAGCTCGTCGAAGACCGGACGGGGGACCCGCGCGGCGGTCAGCACCCAGGTGCCGAGCCGGGCGACGGCGTCGTCGAACGCCGGGTGTGACAGGTATTCGCTGGCCAGTCCCGGCGGGCTCATGGTCCACGTGGCACCGTGCTCCGCCATCAGCGGGAGCATGACGTCGGCGGCGGGAGTCGCGAGGAGCAGCGCCGCGCCGACGCCGTGCGCGGCGTGCAGGCCGTTGACGAGCGCCGCGTTGTGGGCGAGCGGGAGCCCGAAGGCGAGCACGCTGTGCTCCGTGTGGCCCCACCATCTGGACGTCAGGTCGGCGTTGTAGCGGTACTCGGCGTGCAGCCGGGGGATGATCTTCGGTGTTCCGGTGGTGCCACCCGACAACTGCAGCACCGCCGGTCCGTGGACGTCGAGCGATTCCGCGATCTCGAGCAGTGCGGCGTGTTCAGCGTCGTTGACCTGATGATCCTGCAGGTCCTCGATTCGCAGGTCCGGCGTGCCCGGTGCCGCGCCCATGGTCAGCACCTGCCGCATCGCGGGCAGCAGGCCAGCCGCCTCCCGCGCCAGCCCGACCAGGTCGAAGCCGGGGAAATCGGCCTGCACGAGGTGAGCCACGGCGCCGGACTTCCGGCCGATCTGCTCGATCTCGAGGCGACGGTGGATCGCGAGCGTGCAGACCGGGATCAGGCCGGCCTTGAGCAGCCCGTACCAGGCGACGACCGCCGTGGCGGAGTTGGTCAGCTGCAGCAGCACACGTTCCCCGGGCCGCAGCCCGGAACTCAGCAGCCCGACGGCCACGGCATCCGAGCGGGCGTCGAGTTCGCGATAGGTGAGCCCCATGTCTGGCGTGATCAGCGCCGTGCGTTCGGCGTAGGTCATCGCGGCCTGACGGAAGGCCGTGGGCAGGGAGCGCGTGCCCCAGGCCCCGGCCGCCGCGTACCGGTCCACCACCGCCGCGGGGTGCGGAACGACGCCGCGAAGCGAGTTCATGTCCTCGTACCTCATGCCTTCCTGCTTCGGTGGAAGTCATCCTGCGATCGCGACGAGATCGGCGCGGCCCGCCACGATCGCGTCGACGAGATCGTCGATGTGGTCGCCGGGCGCGCCGACCACGGTGAACAACTTGGTCTGGCGGCGGATTCGCTCGGCGAGCGCGAGCCGGTCGAGCAGCGCCGGCCGGCCCGGTCGTCCCTCCAGCCGGACGCCGTCCGCGCCGGCCTCGGCGAGTGCGAAGCAGCGCCCGAGCACCTCGTCGGCCGCCGGCGACCAGGGATCATCGACGTCCGTGCCCAGCACCGCCGCCAGGGCCTCGTCCGGATGGGCCGCGCGCAGGGCGGCGACGGCGAACGGCTCACCGCGCACCTCCCGATAGCCCGCCTGCCCGTCTTGACCCAGGACGCGACCGCTCGCCCGCAGCGCCGCCCCTTCGTAGGGCCGGTTCAGGACCCAGGTCCGGACGTCGGCGAGTTCGTCGTCGGTGGGTGCCACCCCGGCGAACGCCGCGAGGCCGGCTCGCAGCAGGCCGGGGTCGCTCTCGGCGAGGCGCGAAGCGGAAACCATCCCGCCCCGGCTGAGATAGGCCAGCATCAACTGCGGCGCTGACAGGTCAAGGCGCTGCCCGATGGAGTCCCACCAGCGCTGACTACGCACGGCCGCGTCTTGCAGCGCCTCAACGCGAGGACGCCGGATGTCCTCGTACCGTCGCAGCGCACCAGCCAGCGCCGGTTCTTCGCCGGCGGTGAGGCTGTCGGCCAGGACGACGGCGTCCTCCAGCGCCATCTTCGTCCCCGAGCCCACCGAGTAGTGCGCGGTGTGGGCCGCGTCCCCGATGAGCACCACGTTCTCATGGTGCCACCGGGGCAGGGACACGGTCCGGAAGTGCATCCAGCGTGAGCGGTTGCCGAGCAGTTCGGCCCCCCCGAGCGCGTCGGCGAAGGCCTTCTGCAGGTACTCGATACTGAAGGCGTCGGACTCGGTGAGCGGGGTGCGCTCGGTCGCGGTGTCCATCCCGGCGCGACGCCAGGTTCCCACCTCGGCCTCGACCCCGAGGGTGCTGCGCTCCTCGGCGTAGGGGTAGCCGTGGATGGTGAACAGGCCGTGCGGGGTGCGTACCGGCACAAATAGGTTCGACCGTAGCCGGGTCGCGCAGCCGAGCCACATGAACACCCCTCGGCCCTCCTCGACGCGACCGCCCACGTGTTCAGCGAGCTCGGCGCGGGTCCTGCTGCCCGCGCCGTCCGCGGCGATCACCAGGTCGGCATCGCGCACGTCACCGAGGGTGCGCTCGACCCCGAGATCCACCTCGACACCGGCCCGGACCGCCTCGTCGAGCAGGACGGCGAGCAGCCGGGACCGTGCGATCGCGATGCCGCCGCCCGTGCCCTTGGCCCGGATCGAGACGCCGTCGATCAGCATCTCCTGCGGTGGCATCGGCACCGAGGCCGCGGCGATGCGGTCGACCGTCGCCCGCTCCGCCTCGGCCACCACGCGCAGCGTGCGGGCGGTGAACGCGACCCCGAA
>PLDT01000139.1:0-8114 GCA_003136255.1 Actinomycetota bacterium | reverse complement strand
CTGGGGCTGCTCGCTCAACATGTGGACGACGCGGCACGGCAGGCTGATCGGGACGGGCGCCACGCTCATCCAGGTCGATGACGACGACACGGCGCTCGGCGCACACCGGCCGGTCCACCTGGGCGTGCTCGGGGACGTGGCCGAGACCGCGCGCGCCGTGGCCGACGCGCTGGCCGGAGACGGGGCGGGTGAGCCACGGCCCGTTCGGCATAAAAATGGTTACCGGTCACCTGAGCTGCGCGAGCGGATCGCGCGGGAGGTGCGGTGGCGGGACGTGCCGTTCACCGACGACAGCGACGGACAGCGGATCGACCCGCGGACGCTGTCCACCGCGCTCGATGACCTGCTGCCCGCGGAGCGCACCGTGGCGGTCGACTCCGGGAACTTCATGGGCTACCCGAGCATGTACCTGTCGGTCCCGGACGAGGCGGGTTTCTGCTTCACCCAGGCGTTCCAGTCGATCGGGCTCGGCCTGGCCTCGGCCATCGGCGCCGCGGTCGCGCGGCCGGACCGGCTGGCGGTCGCCGCGCTCGGTGACGGAGGCGCGCTGATGGGCGTCAGCGAACTCGAGACCGTGGTACGGCTGGGGATCCCGATGGTGGTCGTGGTCTACGACGACGAGGCGTACGGCGCCGAGGTCCACCACTTCGGGCCGGACGGCGACCCGCTGGATACGGTCCGGTTCCCGCCCGCCGACATCGCCGCGATCGCCCGGGGCTTCGGATTCGAGGGCGTCACCGTGCGGTCGGCCGGTGATCTCGGCCCGGTCCGCGACTGGCTGGCCGGCCCGCGGGAGGGCGCGCTGCTCATCGACGCCAAGGTCACCTCCTCCCACGGGTCCTGGTGGCTGGAGGAAGCGTTCCGGGGCCACTAACGCCAGGACGCACCCGGGCACCGCGTCAGCTCGGTGCCCGGGTGCGTCCCTGGTTACGCTACGACCGCACGTAGCGCACAACTTTCTCCCTAGGAGTCGTCCTGCGGGGCGGTGACCGCCACCTTCCCGTCCACTGCGGACACCTCGTCGGCCCTCGAGCTGGCGCCCACGCTGATCAGCTCGTCGGACGGGTACGCCTCCTCGCCGTGCACCGCCACGTCGCCGATCTCCAGATCCGCCTCGGGCAGCCTGAGGTTCATGAACAGCCCGATGCCCTTCAGCAGCAAGAACGTGACCAACGCGTCCCAGACGATGATCGTGAGCGCGGCCTCGAACTGGACGAGCAACTGGTGCGGGTGCCCGTAGAACAGGCCGGCGCCGGAGATCGAGGAGATCTTGCCCAGGCCGATGTACTCGATCATCTTCGGGTCGGCGAACAGGCCGACCATCAGGCCGCCGAACAGGCCCGCGATGCCGTGGGTGTAGACCACCCCCAGCGCATCATCGACCTTCTTGAACGGCCACACGTATTTCGGCAGGTAGGCCCAGGCTACCCAGACGATCGCGGAGTCGATCACCCCGATGGCGATCGCGCCGAGGCCGTTCACGTAGCCGGCCGCCGGGGTGATACCCACCAGGCCGCAGATCATGCCGTTGACGCCGCCGAGGAAGGTCGCTTTCTTCTCGCTGCTCAAGAACAGGTCCATGAAGATCCAGGTCATCATGGCGCAGGCGGTCGCCAGGTTGGTGTTGATCACCGCCCCGCCCGCGTCCGCGGATGCGAAGTACGGGTCGCCGCCGTTGAAGCCGTTCCAGCCCAGCCACAAGATGCCGGCGCCGACCGCGATGAACAGCAGGTTGTTCGGGATGGCCCGCTCGCGGTCCCGCTTGAGCCTGGGCCCGATCACCCATGCGGCGGTAAAGCCGGAGACGCCGGCCGCTAGGTGGATGACATAACCGCCGGAGAAGTCCAGGGCGCCATTGGCCGCCCAGTAGCCGCCGCCCCAGAGCAGGAACGCGTTGACCGCGTAGGCGAACGTGATCCACAGCGGCACGAAAATCAGCCAGACCTTGAAGCTGATCCGGCCGATGACGCTGCCGATGAACAGGATCGGGGTGATTGCCGCGAACACGAACTGGAAGTAGGCCAGCGACGACTCCGGGAACCGGAAGGCCGGCATCAGGCCGTCCAGCAACGGGATGTTCGCCTGCCCCGTTTCTGCGGCGGCCCCGAGGATGGTCCGCGGGTCGCCGACGATCCCGAGGTAGGTACCACCGAGGGTCACGTGGAGCAACGGCGTGCCGAAGCCCATCTTGAAGGCCCACAGGACCCAGGTGATCAGGGTCAGGCAGAAGGTGCAGAACACCATCATCATGGTGTTCATGGCCCACTTCTTCTGCACGAGACCGCCGTACAGAACGGCCAGGGCCGGAATCGACATCAACCCGACCAGCGTGGCTGCTGTCAGCTGCCAGGCATTATCCCCAGCACTCAGCCAGCTAGGATAAGGAACCACTACGCCTCCAGGGGCTATCGGGGCCTTCTGGGGGCCAACCCTGCGCTGGCTCTACCCCGGCCGCTCCGTGTACCTGCAAAGGCATGTGTCCCATGCGCGAGTTTCGGTCGTATTACTCGGTTGTTACGCGGGCGGTAACGAGTGCGGCCGAGGTTTCCTCGATGTATCACGGCTGATCACCTGGTCAGCGGCACTCTGCCGGTGGACCCGCCGTCCGGCCCGGTGGGTTCGGGTTTTCCGGGCACGTCACGTTCCCGTAATAGTGGCGGCGATTGCTCATGAGATAAATCACCCGATAGCCGGACCCGGCGGGCATACGCGCCTTGTGAAAGAATTCACAAGGCGTCGCCGCGGAAACGCTGGCCGACGATGGCCCCTTAGCCGAGCTCGATCGTGGCGGTGAGCGGGAGCGAGGCGGAGGAGGGGCCAGCGGACAGGACGAACGAGCCGGGTTCGGTGGACCAGCCGTCGCCGGTCCAGTGCTGGAAGGCGCGCTCGGGGATCAGGACGCCGGCCGTGACCGTCTCACCGGGGTCCGCGTCGACGGTGGCGAAGCCGGCCAGCCACTTGGCCGGGCGCTCGATCGCCGAGTCCGGCCGGGAGGCGTAGACCTGGATGACCTCGCGGCCCCGGCGCGAGCCGGTGTTCCGCACCTGGACGCAGACCGCGACGCCCGCAGCGCCCGCCGGGGCCTGGTCCAGCGTGACCGACTCATGGGCCCAGGTGGTGTAGCCGGTGCCGTGGCCGAACGGGAACAGCGGTTCCCGGCCGTCGCGGTCATATGCGCGGTAGCCGATGAACAGGCCCTCGTGGTAGGTCAGTACGCCGTCGACGGGCTGGGTGGACGGCAGGCCTTCCTCGGTGGCGGGCCACGTCACGGGCAGCCGCCCGCCGGGCTCGACGTCGCCGAGCAGCACGTCGGCCAGCGCGTTGCCGTACTCCTGGCCGCCGAACCAGGACAGCAGCACCGCCGCCGCGTCCTGGGCCCACGGCAGCAGGACCGGGGCGCCCGAGTTCACCACCACCACGG
This sequence comes from Actinomycetota bacterium, assembly GCA_003136255.1. Classification (GTDB taxonomy): domain Bacteria; phylum Actinomycetota; class Actinomycetes; order Streptosporangiales; family Streptosporangiaceae; genus Palsa-504. The sequence continues at coordinate 4,693 of PLDT01000139.1, read as the reverse complement.
TCCGGGGATTGGCCGCGAGAACCTGACGGACCAGCTCATCCTGACGGCCCGGCAGCGCCAGCGTGGTGCGGTCGAAGCCCTCGCTCTCCACCTCGGCGGTGGTGCCGACCACCACCACGGCCGCGTCGCTGGCGGCGGCCAGGGCGACCGCCGCCGCGATCTCCTCGTCGTCGGTGCCGTGTGGCGTTACGAGGTTGAGCTGCACGAACGTGCCGAGCCCGGCGAACGGCGAGGAGGCCACGTCGTGCTCCACCACCACGTCGACCGACTGGCCTTCGGCCAGCTGGACCGGGGTCAGCTGCTGGGGCGGCCGCATCAGGGCCTCGGCGATGTCCGCGCCCTCCGGCAGGGCCAAGGTGGCGTCGAAGACCTCCGCGCCGTCGACCAGCAGGCGGTAGCGGCCGAGGCCGGAGACGCCCAGCCGGTATTCGCCGCCCGCGGTGGCCCGGATCACGCAGCGGACCTCCAGCCGGGCCACCGGCTCGGTGATGCCGGACGTCGCGAAGCCGCTCAGCCAGGTGAACGTGGCTCCGTCGCGCAGCTCCGACCCGGCTAGCTCGCCGGTTTCGGACAGGAAGCGGACCTCGGCGCCGGTGCCGGGGTCCGCGCTCTGGTCCGGCCGCAGCAGCCAGGGAGCCCGGGCCACCCCGCCGCGCAGGTCCGAGGTCACGCCCAGCGCGTACGTCACGTGCAGACCGGCGGTACGCAGGCCTTCCAGCGGCGAGATCGTGTAGGGCGGGAACACCGTGGCGCTGCCGCCGCCCATGGTGCGTGCGACCTCGGCGTTCGGCCCGATGACGGCCACGCGCAGCCGCCGGCCGAACCCTGTTCCCTCCCCGGGGCTGGACCGCGGCAGCGGCAGGAGGCCGTCGTTGCGGGCCAGTACGAAGCCGGCCGCCGCGGCGGCTCGCAGCTCCTGAGCGACCGCCACCGAATCCGGTGCTTCGAGGGCCAGCTCAACCGGGGCGGGGCCGTCAGCCAGGGCGCCGACCCGCGCGGCCAGGCGGAGGATGCGGACCACCTTGTCGTCGATGAGCGCCTCCTCCACCGCGCCCTTCCCGACCGCGTCGACCAGCGCCTCGCCCCAGGGACCGTACACGCTGGCGGGTCCGGGCATGGCTAGGTCGAGGGCGGCCCGGGCGGCGGCCTCGGTGGTGTGGGTGGCGGTCCAGTCCGACATCACCAGGCCGTCGTAGCCCCACTCGCCATCCAGGATGTCGCGCAGCAGCGGGCTCTCGGTCATCGGCGACCCGTTGACCCCGTTGTAGGAAGCCATCACCGCCCAGGCGCCCTCGTCCCGGACGATGGCTTCGAACGGCGCCAGGTATAGCTCCCGTAGGGTCCGGTCGTCGATGCGGACGTCGACCGTCATCCGCTGCGTCTCGGAGTCGTTGCCGACGAAGTGCTTGACCGTGGCGCCGACACCGCAGCGCTGCAGGCCCCGGACGTAGGCCCCGCCGATCCGCGCGGTCAGCAGCGGGTCCTCGGAGAAGCACTCGAAGCTCCGGCCCCCGTACGGGGTCCGGTGCAGGTTCACGGTGGGGGCGAGCAGGACGTCGACGCCTTTGCGTCGCGCCTCGCGGGCGAGCAGCGCGCCGACCGCCTCGACCCGTCCGGTGTCCCACGTGGCGGCCAGCGCCGTCGCCGACGGCACGTTCGCGGAGCTGTCCCGCTCGTCCCAGGACTCGCCGCGGACCCCGGCCGGCCCGTCGGACGTCACGAGCCGGCGCAGCCCAGCCGCCGGTTCGGAGTACAGCGCCCAGAAGTCGGCCCCGGTCAGCAGCCGGACCTTCCGTTCCAGCGAAAGACGGCCGACCCGGCGTCGCAGTTCGGCCTCGTCGGGGATCACCACACCGGTCACGGCGTCCACGGTCAGGACGCGGGCAGGTTGATCAGCGGGGCGAGCGCGGCCCGGTGCGCGTCGGGGGTGCCGAAGCCGACGGAATCCGCCTTGGCCCGCTTGAGGTACAAGTGCGCGGGGTGTTCCCAGGTGAAACCGATGCCGCCGTGCAACTGCACGCACTCCTGCGCGGCGTGGACGGCGGCCTCCGAGCAGTACGCCTTGGCGATCGCCACCGCGACCTTGGCGTCCGGGTCGCCGGAGGCCAGGCAGGCCGCCGCGTACCGGGACGCCGCGCGAGCCTGGCTGACCGCGACCCAGACGTCGGCCAGCCGGTGCTTGAGCGCCTGGAACGACCCGACCGGCCGGGCGAACTGACGACGTTCCTTCACGTAGGCCAGCGTCATGTCCAGGCAACGCTGCGCCACCCCGACCTGCTCGGCGGCTAGCACGCCCGCGCCCGCGGTCAGCGCCGCGTCGACCGCCTGCGAGGCGGCCGCGCCGGACGCGATCAGCCGGCCGGGGGCGTCGTCGAAGGACAGGTCGCACAGCTGCCGGGTCATGTCCAGCGACACGACCGGCGCCTTGGCCACGCCGGGGTCCGACATGTCGACCAGGTACAGGGCCTGCGGCACGCCGTCGGCCGGGACCAGCAGCACGGTGGCGGGCAGCGCGTCGGCGACCCCGCGGACCGTCCCGCGCAGCCGCGCGATCCCGGTCTGGGCGTCGCCGGGCTTGGGCCCCGCCACCCGGACCGAGGCCGGGAACGGGCCGCCCGGCGCGCCGGCGAACGGCACGGCCAGGGTCGCGGTCACGCTGCCGTCCGCCATCCGGCGCAGCAGATCCGGGACACCGGACGCCACGCTCAGCAGTGCGGCGGTGGCGACGACGGCGCTGCCGAGAAACGGAACCGGGGCGACCGAACTGCCCAGCGCCTCGGCGGCCGAGCACACCTCGCGGTACGAGGCGCCGGCGCCGCCGTCGCGCTCCGGGATGAGCAGCCCGGCCAGGCCCAGGTCGCCGGCGACGGTCTGCCATAGGCCGTCGTCGTAGGTCTCGGCCGACTCGGTGCGGGCCAGCACCTTGTCCAGGCTGCCACGGTCGGCGAGCAGGGAGCTGAGGCTGTCCGCCAGGGCCCGTTCGGTATCTGAGTAAAGGAGATCGGGGAGGTCCGCCTTATCGCTCATCGCGGCAGGTCCTTCCATGGGATGTCCTTGTCGACGCGCGGCTCGGGCGGCAGGCCAAGGACGCGCTCGGCGATGATGTTGCGCAGGATCTCCGAGGTGCCGCCCTCGATGGAGTTGCCGCGCGCGCGCAGGTACCGGTAGCCGGGCCCGCGGCCGAAGAAGGTGGAGTGCTCCGGGCGGCGCATGGTCCACTCGTCGTAGCGCAGGCCGTCACCGGCATTGAGCTCGACGTCGAATCCGGAGATCTCCTGGTTCAGCCGGGCGAAGACCAGTTTGGCGGCCGAACCCTCAGGGCCGGGCTTGCCCGCCGCCAGTTGCTGGCGCATCCGCTCCGCGGCCAGCCGGGCCACCTCGGCCTCGGTCCAGAGCTTGAGCAGCCGGTCGTGCAGGCCGGGGGTACGCAGCTCGGGGCGGTTCCGCCAGGTGGCGGCGACCGGGCCGATGGCGCCGGACTCGCGGGGCGCGGCCTGGGAGGCGCCGATGTTGACCCGCTCGCTCATCAGCGTGGCGTTGGCCACCTTCCAGCCCTCGCCGACCGGGCCGATCCGGTCGGCATCGGGGATCCGCACCTCGGTCAGGAACACCTCGTTGAACTCGGCCTCGCCGGTGATCTGCCGCAGCGGGCGGACCTCCACGCCGGGGTCGGTCATGTCCACTGAGAAGTAGGTCAGACCCTGGTGCTTCGGCACGTCGGGATCGGAGCGCGCGAGTAGCAGCCCGCGCCTGGCCACCTGCGCCAGCGAGGTCCACACCTTCTGACCGGTGGCCACCCAGTGGTCACCGTCCCGCACGGCCCGGGTGGCCAGCGCGGCCAGGTCGCTGCCCGCGCCGGGCTCGCTGAACAGCTGGCACCAGATCTCCCGGCCCGTCCAGAGCTCGCGCAGCCAGCGTTTCTGCTGCTCGTCAGTGCCGTAGGCGAGGATGGTCGGCGCGGCCATGCCCAGGCCGATCGCGTTGCGTTCGGCGTCGTGGCCCGGGGAGCCGACCGCGGCGAACTCGGCGTCGACGATCTGCTGCAGCGAGCGCGACAGGCCCAGCCCGCCCAGCCCCTCGGGGTAGTGCACCCAGGCCAGGCCCGCGTCGAACCGGGCGTTCAGGAAGTCCTGCTTGGCCATCTCGCGCGGGTCATGCTCCGTCAGGAACGCGCGGACCCGCTCGCGGAGCTCTTCGGGCGTCAGCACGGTGTTGTCCTAAGCACAGTGTCTTCCTTAGCACAGTTTCCTTACGGTTAGCAGAGAGGACCGCCGGCCACGTAGACGATCTGCCCGGACACGAAGCCCGCGCCCTCGCTGGCCAGGAAGGAGATCACGTTCGCCACGTCGGCGGGCTGCCCCACCCGGCGCACCGGTATCTCCTGGGCCCTGGCCTTCTGGAAGTCCTCGAAGGAGACGCCGATCCGGGCCGCGGTGGCCGCGGTCATGTCGGTGGCGATGAAGCCCGGCGCGACCGCGTTCGCCGTGACTCCGAACGGCCCGAGCTCGATCGCGAGCGTCTTGGTGAAACCTTGCATGCCGGCCTTGGCCGCGGAGTAGTTGACCTGGCCGCGGTTGCCGAGCGCGGACGACGAGGACAGGTTGACGATGCGCCCGTAATGTTGCTCAACCATGTACTTCTGCACCGCGCGGCTCATCAGGAACGCCCCGCGCAGGTGCACCCCGAGCACCGT
>PLDT01000380.1:0-18833 GCA_003136255.1 Actinomycetota bacterium | reverse complement strand
CCCCCGCGGCCCTGCGCCCGCCCAGCAGACCGCTCCAGCTCCGCCGCCACATCCTCATCCGGGCCCGGCGAGGCCTGCGCCCGGTGCCAGGCCCGGCGATCCGGATCAGCCGCCGGATCGGTGACCTCCGCCAGCGCCGCATGCATCTGTGGCATCTGCTGGACCGGCGCCGACCGGTAGGCCGCCGACCGCGCCAGCGGATGCCGGAACCGCACCCGCACGCCGAACTGCACCAGCCCCGCCCCCACCGCCGCCGCGCCGGCCTGGACCGGGATCCCCAGACGCCCAGCGGCCCGCCACACCAGCAGCGGGTCACCTGAGGGATCCGCCGCCGCCAGCTGCAGCAGCCGCCGGGTCTGTTCTGGCAGGCCCTCCAGCTGCCGCCGGAAGCTGTCCTCGATCCGGCCCGGCAACGACCTAGCCTCGGGCAGCCCGAAGCCGCCCGCCAGCTCCGCCGGCGCCACCCCTCGCGGCAGCTCCAGCAGGGCCAAAGGATTCCCCCGCGTCTCCGCGACAATCAGGTCCCGGACCCGCGCATCCACCGGCCCGGTCAGCGCCGAGTCCAGCAGCGCCCGCGCGTCATCCTCGTCCAGCCCCTCCACCGCCAGCTCCGGCAACCCGGCCAGCTCCGCCCCCGCGACCCGAGCCGCGAATACCAGCCCCACCGGATCGGCCGCCAGCCGCCGCGCCGTGAACCCCAGCGCCTGCACCGAGGCCCGGTCCAGCCACTGCTCGTCATCGACCACGCAGATCAGCGGCCGCTCGGCGGCCACCTCCGACACCAGCCCCAGCACCGCCAGCCCCACCAGGAACCGATCCGGCGCCGGGCCCGCGCTGACGCCGAACGCGGTCCCCAGGGCCTCCCGCTGCGGCCCCGGCAGGCCCTCCACCCGGTCCAGCACGGGCGCCAGCAGCTGATGCAGCCCNNACTTGCCCACCCCCGGCTCGCCGTGCACCACCAGCACCCGGCTCCCGCCCGCTCGCACAGTACTAATGAGCTGATCCAGCACACCGCGTTCACCGCGCCGGTCCATCAGCCCGCTCGCGCCGCCTCGCCGCCGCGAATCTTCGCCCATCAGCCCGGTACTACCCAGCGCCCATGGCGATGGCGCCCCGGCCAGCCGGGCAACGCAGGGACACCGCACCTCGGCCGGCACCCGCGTTGATCCCGCAAGCTGACTGCCGACCCGGCGCGAGCTTCCCGGCCATCTCCACGGACGCCTCCAAGACGCGCTTGTCAGCGGGCAGGAATAGCTGCTGACCAGCTTAGCCAGCAGGTAGCCGCCGGCGCCACACATGCAGCCGCCCCGGCCGAGCGGCGTGCCCATAGCGGCGATCAGGGCCGCGGCGCGGACGCTGCCCGGACCCAGCCGCCGGTCTCATCGCTGCCTTTCGATAGCGACATGACAGGTATGCGTGGACACCGACATGTGAGCCGACATGATCACCTGGACGCCGACATCTCGGCGCGGTCTCCTGTCCAGCTAAGGGTTGCGAGGAAGCTGACCATTGTCGTGGGGCTCGCATGGTTGGTCTGGACGTCCGGGCATGAGGGTGTCCGGATTTAGCTTGCGATTTCGGCGGTCGGCCGGGCTGAGCTCGCCGAGGCGGCCCTACCGGTGCAGCCCGCCAAGAGCGGCGCCGAGCCGGCGCGCCGCTCACCTCCGGCCCGCTTCCTTCCGCATTTCCGAGCACGGTCCCTGGTTGATGGGTGCCGTGAGGAGCCGCAACGATCCCCGAACGGCGCGAGCGTAGGTTGTAGCCGAGGCGAGCCCTTACCCGTCGTTCGCCTTCGCCGCACCGGCTGCTGTCGTGGTCCAGCGGCTGGCTGAGGATGACGCCATAGTCCGGCACCGTCCGGTCAGTCCGTGAGAAAACTGTGAGAGACTCGTGCTCTTTGGCAGCTACTGCCGCAGGGCCGGCGTTTCCCGCGACTGTCCCGTGATCGCCCGTGCCTTGCAGGGGATGGCCCGCATACGGCCGCGGGGGTTCAATCGAGCGGTGAGTGCACGGCCGGTGTGAGCAGGGCAGTTAGCTGAGCGACGTCATCGAGAGTATCGATGCCAAGGACGGCTTTTTCGATGGCGGCCTGGCGGTCGGCAGCGATGATGCGGTCTGTCAGCTTGGCGTACTTTTCCCGGATGTCCGCGTTGGTCAGGTTCCGGTCGCCGGTGCCGCGCGGGTGGACGACCTTGGCGGTGCGGGTGCTGCCGTCGGTGAGGGTCAGGCGCACCTGGGTGGTGAGCTGCTCGTTGGCCGGGAGGTTGTCGTAGGCCTTTTCGTGGTGCGTCATTGTCTTGTCGATCAGCCCCCAGACGTCGTCGCGGTTGATCCGGTCCTGGCGGAACTGGTCGATGAGTACGTCGCCATCGAGGAGGGCCACAGCGACGGCGTAGGCGACGTTCATCTGAGCGCCGATCACCGGCAGCGGGCGCTCGGCCTGCCACCCGCCATGGGAGTAGGCGGCTTCGCCCATGTCGATGTCGATCCGCTGGACCTGGCGGACGTCGACCTTCGGCCGCAGCTCAAGGGCGGCGTCGACCGCGGCGTGCAGCAATCCCATGCACGCGTACGGCTTCACCGCGATCCGTTCGGTCTCCCACAGGTTGCCCAGGCCCGCGTAGATCGCTTCGGGGTAGGTGTGGTGGCCCTCACCGAAGACGGCCAGCCAGCCGCCGTACGGGCGCTCGAACACCCGCTTGATCCCGACGTAGCCCGCTGCCGCCAGCGCGGCGGCGGTCAGCCCGTTGCGCGAGGCGAACCCGTGCTGCATGCGCTTGACCATCGACTCGTACATCGCTGACATCAGCCCGCAGGACTGGGTCGCCGCCATCCCGAAGGCATCCTCAAACCCGGCGGCATCCAGTCCGTACAGTGTTCCCGCGGCCGCGGCCGCGGCGAGAGGGCCGAAGACCACGCCCGAATGCCACCCCCGGGAGAGCATGTCCAGGCCGCCGAGCGCCTGCCCGACCCGCGGACCGGTCTCGTACCCGAGGATGGCGCCGAGCAGGAAGCGCTCGCCTGAGACCCGGCTCACCCGCGGGGCGGCGGCGAGCATCGCCGGAAGTACCAGCGAGTTGCTGTGCAGCGGCGCCAGCGGATGGTAGTCATCCAGCTCGAACCCCTGGATGAAGCTGGAGTTCACCATCGCCGCCGACGTGGCGCTGGTGGCCTTGCCGCCCCAGCCGATCAGTGCGGAATCCCCGGCGTCATCGAGCGCTGTTACCCCCTCGACGCCAATACGGGACCAGGGCAGCTGCGCACCTACCAGGGCACAGCCGATTCCGTCTAGCACCAGGTGCTTGGCCCGGTCGCGGACGGAGGCGGGAACGTCGTTGAGCATTGTTTGCGCGACCCAGGTAGCAAGCCGGCCGGTCGCACCGGCAGGGTCGGTGGCAGGACGGCCGGTCGCGGTTTTTGCCGCGGGAGTGCTGGGAGTCATCTTGGGTTCTCCTCTATCGTTCCTGGCGGACGGGCGGTGGCGCCGCTAACACTCAACGGCACTTAGGCTGGCTGACTTCGCGGGTCGGGTTCCATGCGTTCGCGGACGATCAGGTCAGAGGTTGTCCCCGCGCCGAGCATCACGCGGCCGGGACCTCTGCCCAGGGAATAATGACCGCACGAGCGAGGAGATGGCCGCTGATGTTGATGCTGAAGCCGAGCCAGGCTGGAGTCGAGTCGGCCTGCACCCGAAGCTGAAGCTGTCCGACCTTCTCGATGCCGAGGGCCTGCACCACGATGACGTAGCGGTGACGCCCGTCCCCGGGCGGCGGCCCAGCGCCGATGAAGCAAGCCCAGCGCGCGTCGTTGGGGAGCTGGACCGCTCCGGCGGGCAGGTGCTCGCCGATGACGTCTCCCGCTCCGGTCGGGAGTTCGGTTACCGAGGGGGGGATATCGGCGACGGCCCAGTGCCAAAAGCCTGACCCGCTGGGCGTGTCGGGGTCGTACATGGTCACGGTGTAACTCCTGGTTTCCGCAGGAGCGCCGGACCACGACAGCTGGGGCGAGAGGTCCTTGCCGCCCGGAACCTCGAAGATGCCAGACATCTGTGCCGCAGGTAGCCGCTGGCCATCGGTGACGTCTGTGCTGGTCACAGTGAAGCTCGGCACCACCGGCAATCGCGCGAACGGATCGTTCATGGTTGTCTGCCCTCCACCGTGCGGCTCTCTGGTACAAGGCAATCATCGACCCGAGGGAGCGCGATGACCAGCGAAGACGATCGGCGCAGGTCATCCAACAAGATCCCGACCATGTGCTCTGCGGAGTAGACGACCATTGGAGACTGCCGGTGACCGCCTGCACCGGGCAGGGGATGGCCCGCGTCCGGTCCGGGCAGGCTCGGAAGTGGCCTCCTACCTGGCTGGCGAGGTCTCGTTTGGGGCTGGCCTGGGCGAATGGGCCCTGATTTGGGTCCTGTCCGCAGGTTAAGCATGTCTTGGCCACATTTGTCTTGGCTGCCTAGCGGTTCCAGCGGGGGTCGGCTTCGGCGATGTCGAGGCTGAGTGTCTCGAGCTCGGTGATCAGCTCGCGCAGGCGGCGGTGGTTGTCGAACCAGGGCTGGTAGTCGGCGAGCTGGTCGTCGGTCAGGATCCGGGTGGCGGTCTTACCGTCTTTCTTGCGGGTCCACTGGTGGTAGGGGGCGTGCAGGCGGGGCGGGTCGGCGTGGCAGCGGCAGCCGGGGTGCCCGCAGCGGGTCATGCGGTCGGCGAGGGTGCCGGGCAGGGCGAATCCGGTGCTGGCGAGGCCGGCGATGTCCGCGGCGATGCGGCCGGATGAGAATGTTCCCGGTGCTGACCGAGGCCCCGGTGATGACGGTCCTGCGCTTCCCCGACCGAGCGCTCAACACACGGGAGTTCGCGGACCATGCCAGCCAGCTCGCCCGAGGGCTGGCCGGCACGCGTCGCGTCGCCGTCTGGGCCGAGCGGCGGATCGAGACGTGCGTCGGCGTCGTCGCCGGGTTGCTGGCCGGCGTGCCGGTCGTCCCGGTCGACCCGAAGTCGGGCGAGCGTGAGCTCGAGCACATCGTCGGCGAAAGCGATCCGGAGATCGTGCTCGCGGGCCCCGGGGCGCGGCTTCCCCGGCAACTCGCTGGACACCGGCTGCTCACCGTCGACCTCGACACCAACACCGGCGCTGCTGCGGCGCTCCCAACCGAGCCGGACCCTGAGACGCCAGGCGCTGATCGTCTACACGTCAGGTACCACCGGCCCGCCGAAGGCGCGGTGCTGCCGCAGCGTGCGATCACGTCGAACCTCGACGCCCTAGCCGACGCGTGGGCTTGGACCGCCGGGGATGTCGTGGCCAGCGCCTTGCCCCTCTTCCACGTCCACGGACTGGTCCTCGGCATCCTCGGTCCGCTGCGGCGCGGCGGGTGCGCTCGCTATGTCGGACGGTTCAGCCCCGACGCGATCGCAACCGCGCTGCGCCAGGACGCGACGATGCTCTTCGGCGTCCCCACGATGTACCGCCGCCTGGCCGACGCGGCCGAGCAGGACGCGCAGGTCGCCGCGGCGCTCGGGCGTGCACGGCTGCTCGTCTCCGGCTCGGACGCCCTGCCGCCCGCCGAGCACGCACGGATCGAGGCTCTGACCGGGCAGCGCATCGTCGAGCGGTACGGCATGACCGAGACGCTCATGAACGCCTCACCGCGCGCCGACGGTGACCGCCGCGCCGGCACCGTCGGCCCGCCGCTGCATGGCGTGCAGGTGCGGCTCGTCGATGATGGCGGCCGCATGCTCGACACGACCGATGGCCACACGATGGGCGAGATCCACGTACGGGGCCCGAACGTCTTCCTCGAGTACCTCAACCTGCCGGACGCCACGGCCGGGGCCTTCCACGAGGGATGGTTCGCGACGGGCGACGTAGCGACACGCTCGGCCGACGGCTATCTGCATATCGTCGGCCGCCGCGCGACGGATCTCATCGAGAGCGGCGGGTACAAGATCGGCGCCGGCGAGATCGAGGACGTGCTGCGCGAGCACCCCGCCGTGGAAGACGCCGCGGTAACCGGTGAACCCGACGACGACCTGGGCGAGCGTATCGTCGCGTGGGTCGTGCGCCGCCCCGGCAAGCAGGTCAGCGGCGACGAGCTCGTCAGCTACGTCGCACGCATGCTCGACCCGCACAAGCGCCCGCGGGTCGTCCGCTTCGTCGACGAGCTGCCGCACGACGCTCTCGGCAAGGTGCAGAATAACCGCCTACCCCGATGACGGCAGGCGAGGGATACGCCCCGCCGCCGACGACAGACACAGCCGCCTGCGGAACGACACCGAGATGAACGGGCGCAGACGGCAACTGGAGCCGCCGCAGGGCCGGTAAGGCCGACCGCCTGAAGGAAGGGGCGGCGGCGTTGGCCAAAGACGGTGTCGTCGACACGGGCGACGTCGCCGCTGTCTGCAGGCGGTCATCCGGCCGGGCAACCGGGTCGCGCTCGAGGTGACAACCAGAAGCAGGCCGGCTTCCTGTCAAAGAGCCTTTGCGCCCGCGATCCGGCCGTCCTGGACGATGTCATATGCCCTGCGCCGCCTCTGCCGGCTTCATGCTGCCAGCTCGCAGAGAGCAGCCAGGAGATTCCTAGCTCGGCTGCTGGCACGCAGTACCGCAGGCGCTGGTGTGCCCGTCTACGCAGCACGCCGCTTTGCTTGCATATGTGCCGTCTGTGGCGCATGGTTGTAACGGACGTCAGCCCGTTGTCTTGGCTCACGTCGGAGACGTTCTCATCGGTCCTGACACGGCCCAGCTTGCTGTGCCCATGGTTCTCTCACAGCACGCGGTTCGGACACGGCGCGCGGTCACTGGCCTTCGGCTGAATGGCGGCGGCCCGCCAGGCAGCCGCCCGGGTTGTTGCCGGGCCGGGTGGCGGGAGAGGAGCGTTGATGACGACTAGGGCAGCGGCGAGTGATCGCGTCTGGGACACGAGGCGGACAGCCAAGCGTGAGCGTCTGGCCGGAGCTCGCCCGTACGCGGATGGCAAGCTGATCAGGCCTGAGGCGCTCGGGCAGGTGCTGGAGGCCATCATCCGTCCGGGCGACAAGGTGGCGCTTGAGGGCGATAACCAGAAGCAGGCGGACTTCCTGTCCCGGACCTTGGCTGCCTGCGACCCGGGGAAGCTGCACGACCTGCACATGCTGATCGGTTCGGTGTCGCGTAGCGAGCACCTCGACCTGTTCGAGCAGGGCATCGCCACCAAACTCGACCTCGCCTACGCGGGACCGCAGAGCGTGCGGATCGCGCAGCTCGTCGCTGACGGCACCGTATCGATCGGCGCGATACATACCTACGTCGAGCTGTACGCCCGGATGGTGATCGACCTGCGGCCCGATGTCGCGCTGCTGTGCGCATCGGCCGCCGATGAGCAGGGCAACCTGTACACCGGCCCGAACACCGAGGACACCCCGACCATCGCCGAGGCGGCCGCCTTCCACGACGCCATCGTCGTCGTGCAGGCCGACGAGATCGTCGGGCCGGGCAAGCTGCCCCGCGTCGATATTCCCGGCAACTGGGTGGACCTCGTGGTGCAAGCCGACCGGCCGTTCTTCCTCGAGCCGCTGTTCACCCGCGATCCCAAGGGCATCGGGCCGGTGCAGATCTTGCAGGCGATGATCGCGCTGCGCGGCATTTACGAGCGTCACCAGGTCATCTCCCTGAACCACGGTGTCGGGTTCAGCACGGCCGCCATTGAACTGATCCTGCCGACCTACGGCGAGCAACTGGGCCTGAAGGGGAAGATCTGCCGCCACTGGGCGCTGAACCCGCACCCGACGCTGATACCCGCGATCGAGTCCGGCTGGGTCGAGAGTGTCCACAGCTTCGGCGGCGAGTCAGGCATGAACGACTACGTCGCGGCCCGCCCGGACGTCTTCTTCAACGGCGCGGACGGGTCGCTGCGGTCGAACCGGGTGCTGTGCCAGCTTGCGGGGCAGTACGCGATCGACATGTTCATCGGCTCCACCTTGCAGATGGACTACGAGGCGAACTCCTCGACAGTCACCGAGGGTCGGCTGTCCGGGTTCGGGGGTGCCCCGAACATGGGCCACGACCCGCACGGCCGGCGGCACGCGACTCCGGCGTGGCTCGACCTGCGCTACGGCGAGGGCGCCGCGATGCGGGGACGCAAACTCGTCGTCCAGATCGTAGAGACCTTCCAGTCCAGCGGCACGCCCACCTTCGTCGAATCGCTCGATGCGATCAAGGTCGGCCAGGACGCCGGGATGCCGCTGCCTCCCGTGATGATCTACGGCGACGACGTCAGCCACGTGGTCACCGAGGAAGGCGTCGCCTACCTCTATAAGGCGGCATCGCTGGCGGACCGCAAAGCCGCGCTGGCCGCGATCGCCGGCGTCACGCCGCTGGGCCGCAGCGCGGACCCGTCCGCGCTGGAAGGGCTGCGCCGCGACGGCCTGGTCGCGTTGCCCTCCGACCTGAAGGTTGACACGTCCATGGCCAGCCGGTCGCTGCTCGCCGCGCGCAGCATCGGCGACCTCGTCGCCTGGTCCGGGGGCCTTTACGAGCCGCCGGCCCAGTTCCGGGACTGGTGAATACGGGCTTATGACAGATATGACTGCCCTGTCCGGCACGCTGGCCGACTCACACGTCACCGCCGCGCCGGGCACGCTCGGCCGGCTGGCGGCACAGGCGCTGCGCGCCGAGGCGACCCTCACTCCCAAACCCGGCCTGGTCGACATGCGCGACGGCGGGTCGCATGACGACATGGACGTCACTATGCTGCTGGCATCCGCCGACGCGCTCGCCGTGCCCATCACCCGCTGCGCCGAGGCCGCCGCGTCCCTGCCGCTAGGGGGCGACCTGCGCGCCGAGATCGGGGCGATCGGCCGGGCCGGCGAACAACGGATGCTGCACGCCACCGGTGGGGTAAACACTCACCGCGGAGCGCTGTGGGTGCTCGGGCTGCTCGCGGCGGGCCTGGCCGCCACCGGCACGCCCGCAAAGGCCGCAGGTTTCGCCGCGCGGCTGGCCGGTATCGAGGACCCGGCCCTGCCGGTCCGCGCGCCGTCACACGGCGCCACGGCTCGCCTGCGTTACGGCGCGGTCGGCGCCGTGGGCGAGGCCCAGGCGGGCTTTCCGCACACAATGCACGTCGCGTTGCCGGCGCTGCGCGCCGCGCGCGCGGCCGGCCATGACGAGCACACCGCGCGCACCGACGCTCTCCTGGCGTCGATGGCGCGCCTCGAGGACACGTGCCTGCTGCACCGGGCCGGACCCGGAGGCCTGCAGGTCGTGCGCCAGCGGGCGGCCGCGATCCTGCGCGCGGGCGGATCGGGCACCGCGCGCGGCGGCATCCTGCTGGATGACCTCGACCGCATCGCACGCCGCCTGCGCCTGTCGGCCGGCGGCAGCGGCGACGTGCTGGCCGCAGCGCTGTTCGTGGACTCGGCCAGCGCCCTGTCCCGCCCGAACGGAAAGGAGTAGCTGCCGTGCGTACCCAGTACTACCAGTTTCCGGCCTCCCGGAACCCGGCCCGGCGGGCACACGTCGGCGTCGTCGGCTCCGGTGACCTTGAAGTCCTCCTCGAGCCGGGCACGGCCGACGGCAGCGGCGGGGCCGCCGGCCACGCCCAGGTCAGGGTCCGCACCAGCGTCGAGGGCTTCGACGAGGTGTGGCAGGCCACCCTGGAGCGCTTCTTCGCCCGCACCCCCGTGCTGGGTAACTGGGAGCTGAACGACGCCGGCGCCACGCCGGCCCTGGTCACCCTGCGCCTGCAGCAGGCCGCCGAAGCAGCCGGGCCAGCGGACACGGCAGACACTGAGGAGGCCTCATGACGCCACCCACGAACGCCACGCGGGACGAAGCCGCCCGCGCGCTCGGAGCTATCGCCGGCGGGCAGAGCATCGACTGGGAGCATGTTCTGCACCGGCGCAGCTTCCTCGAACTCGATGCCCTCGCCCGCGCCGAAGCACTGGTCGACGACGGGACGATCCGCGTGCTGTGCGGACCGTTCGAGCGGCTCGAATCGCCCTGGCTGGTGCCGCAGGACGTCACCCCGCAATCCGACGACGGAGTAGTCATCGCCCAGGGCACCATAGGCGGCACCGCTGTCGTGATCGCCTCGATCGAGCAGAAGTTCCAGGGCGGCGGCGTCGGCGAGGTGTCCGGAGCCAAGATCACCCAAGCGCTGCGCCTGGCCGCCGCCAGCAGCCGTCACGGCACGCCCATCCCGGCGGTCCTGCTGCTGGAGACCGGCGGTGTCCGTCTCCAGGAGGCCAATCTCGGGCTCAACGCGTGCGCCGAGATCTGCTCTGCGCTGCTCGAGTTGCGCGCTCTCGCCCCCGTGATCGGCGTTGTTGCCGGCTCGGTAGGGTCATTCGGCGGTGTCAGCATCGCCACCGGGCTGTGCACGCACGTCATCATTACCCCCGAAGGCAGGATCGGGCTCAACGGTGCCGCGGTCATCGAGCAAGAGGCAGGCGCCGAGGAATTCGACTCCTCCGACCGCAGCCTGATCTGGGCCGTCGACGGCGGCGAGCAACGCCGCTCCACTGGCCTGGCTGACACGCTGGTGGTCGACGACGTCGGCGAGCTACGCGACGCGGTCCGGGAAGCGGTCGCGGCCGGGCCCGCGTCGCCGGGCTCGCACCGCAGCGAGCGACTCGACGTCCTCGACGCCCGCCTGGCCACCATCGACCCGGCTAACCCGCCCGAGCCGCGGCAGCTACGCGAAATGTGGGGCGACACCTACGGCACGCCGCCGGCCAAGCCGGCCGCGCCGACAGCGAGCAGCGGCGCCGAGCCCCGCCCGGGTGCCGCCCGCTCCCGCTCTTCGATGCAGCCGAGCAGACGCGGCCGCACCTGGATCACCGCGCTGGCCGCCGGTACCACACCCCGGCCGGTCATCCGCTCGGTGCTACGCGCGGACACCGACGGCACCACCTACCTGGCCGTCGTCCCCGACCCGGGCAACCCGTTCTACCGCGCCCGGCAAGGGCAGGTCGGCCTCACCGAATGCGCCGCGCTGGCCAGGCAGTTCCGCGAGATCGCCGCCGACGACGCCCACCGTGCCGAGCGCCGCGCCATCGTCGCTGTCGTCGACCTGCCCAGCCAGGCTTACGGCCGCATCGAGGAGATGGCCGGGCTGCACCAGGCGATCGCTGCGGCGGTCGATGCCACCGAAGCCGCCCGCGTCGCCGGGCACCCGATCGTCGCCCTCGTCGTCGGGCAAGCACTATCGGGCGGATTCCTGGCCCACGGACTGCAGTCATCGCAGCTCCTGGCGCTTGACGACCCGGGCGTCGAAATTCACGCCATACACAGGCAAGCCGCCGCCCGTATCACCTTGCGTACCGTCGCCCAGCTCGACGAGCTGGCCAAGACAATCCCGCCGCTGTCCTACGACGTCCGTGTCTGGGCCACCCTCGGCTTCTGCGACGGCCTGCTCAAGGTCTCCAGCGCCGAGTCCCCGACCCCCGACGACGTGCAGACGGTCGCGCAGGCTATCAGCGGCGCCGTCGCGCGCGCCCGCTCCGGACCCGCCGACCTGTCCAACCGGCTCGAATCCGCTGACGCCAGGAGAAACCGGAAGGCCTCCAGAGCCGTCCGCGACACGCTGAACCGGCAGTGGACCGAGCACTCCGGCCACTGATCCGGGCCCGGCCGCACGATCTCGTCCGGCTCGCCGACCCGGACGAAATCCTGACCGGCACCGAGCCGGCCTGGGTCGGCGCCGCGCTCGCTGCGGCACCCTGGATTGTCATCCGGCGCGCCCGCGCGCCGGCCGGGCACCTAGCCGCGGGAGTGCGGGGCCCCGCCCGGCACCAACGGCACGCGATGCTGATACCAGCCGGGGCCGCCGTCGGCATCGCCCGGCCCGAAGACCTCCGGCCGGCGGCGAGCGTCATCGCCCCCGAGACACCGGCGCTCGCCGCGCTGCGCGAGTGCCGCCCGATCCTCGACGGCCTGGGACGTCCCTGGGGGCCGACGGGCAGCGCGGGATTCGAGCTGGCGGCCGGGTACCCGGCCACCACCCAGGACAGTGATCTCGACCTGCTCATCCGCCTGGGCACGCTATCCGGCTTCACCCGTGCCGCCGCCCTGGCCAGCCAGCTGTCCGGGCTGCCGGCCAGGGTGGACTGCTACCTCGAGACCGGGCACGGCGCGGTCGCCCTGGCCGAGCTCGCGACCCACCCGGACAAGATCGTGCTGCGTACCAGCGACGGCCCGCGGCTCGTCACGCTCGAGCAGGCGATGATAATGCCGTGATCGCAGCCCCGCACCTGCCGCCCGCGCATCACCCCAGCACCGAGCCGCCAGAGGCCGGCGGCCGGCCATGAGTACCGTGATCCTTTTCCCCGGACAGGGTTCCCAGCGCGCCGGCATGCTCCAGGACCTGCCCGGCACCCCCGCCGCCGGACAGGCCCACCGCGAAGCACGGCGGGTGCTGGAATCCCTCGAAGACCTCCCGGCCCGCCTCGACACCGAGGACGCGCTGAAATCCACCACCAACGCGCAACTCGCGCTGCTTGTCGCCGGGGTCGTAACGGCGCGCGCGCTCGTCGACGACCACGGCCTGCGGGCCGATTTCGTAGCCGGGCACTCCGTCGGCGCGTTCGCGGCCGCGGTCCTGGCCGGGGTGCTCACTCTCGGCGACGCTGTTCGCGTGGTCAAGGTCCGCGGAGATGAGATGGAACGCGCCTGCGCCGGCGGCACCTGGGGCATGGCCGCGCTTCGCGGCCTGGATCTGGCATCCGTGCGGTCACTGCTCGGCTCACTAGCGACCGAGAACGACCCGCTCTGGATCGCCAACATCAACTCAGCCGACCAGATCGTCGTCAGCGGCACCCGCGCGGCGCTCGACACGCTACGCCGCCACGCCCCGGCCGCCGGTGCCCGTGACCTGAAGATTCTCGACGTCACCGTCGCATCACACTGCCCGTTGCAGGCCGGCACTGCACGAGCCGTGGCAGCCGCGCTCGCCCAGGTCCAACACGGTGACCAGCAACGCGCCTACTTCGCCAACACCACCGGCCGGCGGCTCGGCCACGCCACCGAAAAGGTCATCGACGACCTCGCCCAGGCCGTCCAGCACCCGGTCCGCTGGCTCGACGCCGTAAGGCTGATGCCAGAACTCGGCGTGACCGCCGCCATCCAGACCCCACGCGGACACGTCCTCGCCGCCATCACCGCCCGCGAAACCCCCAGCGTCACCAGCATCGCCGTCGACGATGTCGGCCTCGACACCGCGCTGCGCAGCACTGCGGGCCGCGACCGGAAAAATGACGGTGTTCGCCTCCAGCGGCAAGGCGAGGACCTTTGACTACCAGGCCGGGCCGCACTTGTCCCTCTCGCCGCCCGGGAGGCGCGCCGGTTCGTGCTCAACCCGGTCTTCCTGTTCGCCGTAGTGATGACCGCGTGGACGACGTGGACCGGCGGGGGCGGCGCGACCACCGAAATCGACAGCGTGAACGGGTACCCGGCGGTCTTCCTCGGCGGGTTCGGCATGATGGCCGCGTACTGGCTGACCCGGTCGATGCGCGCCAGCGAACCGGTCGCCGGCGTCACCCCGACTACTCAGCCGACCCGCACCGCCGCCCTCTGCTGGGTCGCGATCGTGCCGTTCTGCTGCGGTGTCCTGACCCTGTTCGGGTTCCTGCACCCCTACCCCGGTCAGCGACGCGGTGTACGGGCCGTTCAGCCCGTCAGCGCGGGTCGCCGTCCTGGTCGGGCAGATAGTCATCCCGTACCTCGGCGGCCCGCTGCTCGGGGTCGCGCTGGGCCGCTGGGTGCGGTTCCCGGGCGCCGCGTTCGTGCTGTTCCTGGTCATCTTCGGCTGGGTGGAGCTGGTGACGATCCTGGCCCTGTCGCATCAGGACTCGGAGCCCGTCGCGGTGCTGCGACTGTTATCGCCGTTCGCCTTCTTCACGGTCCAGGCGGACTCCGGCGGCGTCACGGCCTGGCGCGGGTCGCCGCGGTTCTTCATCGGCTGGCAGTTCGCCCTGTGCGCGATCGCGGTCCTGGTGGCGCTGCTGCGGGGAGCCGAGGGGCGGGTACGCTCCCGGATCATCCGAGCCCTCGCGATCGCGGGAGTGGCGGCCCTGATCTTGCTCGTGCTGGCCGGCACGGGCGGGTTCACTCACGCCGTCACCGCGTGAGGGCCGGACTGGTGCTGCGGGCTGGGGCGTGGCTGGAGGTCGCGGGCATCAGCGGCGTGGCGGTCGTGGTGGGCGGCTGCGGGGCCGCGTTCCCGGCCGCCGCCATCGCGCTGCTCCCGATCTGCTTCGCCCTGCTCGCCGCGGCCGCGGCGTTCACCCTCGACGAGCCGGCCAGCCTGGTCGTCGACGTGACGCCGACCGGGCCCGCCCGGCGCACCGCGATCCGCGCCGTCGCGCTGCTGGCGCCGCTCACCGCCGGCGCGCTGGTGATGCTGGTGGCGGCCCTGCGCGGACAGGCGCTGTACTGGGCAGCAGCCGTCCTCGCGCTGGCTGGCAACGTGCTGCTCGGATTCGCCGTGGCGTGCGTGGCCCGGATCCGAACCGGGGAACCGGGCGCGGCGGCCGGGACCGCCGTTGTGCTGGTGCTGATGGCGCCCGGCCTCGTGCCGCAGGTCGAGCGCTGGGTCCGCACGTTCCCGGAGCCCGGCGGCGCCGGCCCGTCCTCGGACCCCGTGTGGTGGACCTTCCTCGCGGTGTGCGTAGCGGCCATCGCCGTCAGCACCACCGCAGAGCGCTTAACAAGGGCGACTTCGCGATTGGGCGTGAGGCCGGACAGGCCGGTGAACTCGGCTAGCAGCTGTCGCAACCGGTGGTCGGCTTGTCCAGTCGGCAGAACCTGGTGTGCCGACCGCCGAGGCGATCAGGGTGGTTCTGCGGCGGCGGCAAGCGGCCGCCCGCCGGCATTCTTGCGACGGGTTTTATGTCCGGGCTGGCCGGGGCCAGACGGTAGGTCGGCTGATCCGCCGCGGGTCAGGGCGAGCGGGTTGACGACCCGGTCGAAGAGGTCCTCGCTGACGCCGTTGGCCAGGGCGGCCTGCTTGAGGGTCAGGTCGTGCTCGATGGCGTAGTAGGAGATCTCCGCGGCCTTGTCGTAGCCGATGATCGGGGACAGCGCGGTGACCATCATCACCGACCGGTCGATGTTCTCCTTGAGCTTGGCCTGGTTCAGCTTGGTGCCTTCGACCATGAACGCGCGGAAATGGTCGCACATGTCGGCCATGATCAGCGCCGAGTGCAGGTAATTGTCGATCAGGATGGGCCGGAACGCGTTGAGCTCGAAGTTGCCCTCCGCGCCGCCCATGGTGATGGCCGCGTCGGAGGCGATGACCTGGATGGCGACCATCAGCATGGCCTCGGCCTGGGTCGGGTTGACCTTGCCCGGCATGATCGAGGACCCCGGCTCGTTCTCGGGGAACAGCAGCTCACCGATCCCGGTGCGCGGGCCCGACCCGAGCCAGCGCAGGTCGTTGGCGATCTTGAACAAGGTGACCGCGGCGGCCTTGAGCCCGGCGTGCGCGCGGACCATCCGGTCCAGCGTGCCCTGGGCGGTGAACTTGTTGGCCGCCGTTGTGAACGGCGCGCCGGTCATCGCGGCGATCTGCGCGGCGACCTGCTCGCCGAACCCGGCCGGGGCGTTCAGCCCGGTGCCGACCGCGGTGCCGCCCACGGCGACCTCCAGCAGCCCGGCCGTGGCGCGCTCGACCTCTGCGATGGCGTCCTCCAGCGCCCCCGCGTACCCGGACCACTCCTGGCCCACGGTCAGCGGCACCGCGTCCTCCAGGTGGGTGCGGCCGATCTTGACCACGTCCGCCCACAGCGTGGACTTGGCCTCGATGGCATCCCGCAGCCGCGCGAGGGCCGGAAGGGTCTTCTCGGTCACCATCGTGTGCGCCGCGATGTGCATCGCGGTCGGGAACGTGTCGTTGGAGGACTGGCCCATGTTCACGTGATCGTTGGGGTGCACCGGCGTCTGGGAGCCCAGCGTGCCGCCGACCAGCTGGATGCACCGGTTGGAGATGACCTCGTTGAGGTTCATGTTGGACTGGGTCCCGGACCCGGTCTGGAACACGTACAGCGGGAACTCGCTGTCCAGCGTCCCGCTGATCACCTCATCGCACACCCGCTGGATCAGCTCCCCCTTCCAGGCCGGCAGGCGGCCCGCCGCCGTGTTCACGATCGCCGCGGCCTTCTTCACGTACCCGTAGGCGTGGTAGACCTCCTTGGGCATCCGGTCGTGGCCGATGTTGAAGTGCTGCAGGCTGCGCTGGGTCTGCGCGCCCCAGTAATGGTTCGCGGGCACCTCGACGGCACCCAGGCTGTCGAACTCCTTGCGCATCCCGGTCGCGTCCAGCCCAATCGGCAGGTCCAGGATCTCCGGTTCCTCGTTGTCCGGTTTCGTCACGATGCTTCCCTTCTTATCAACCGCGTGGTGGGTCGATAGTTCAGATATCTGGTACATGGACGGGCGGAGCCGAGGACGATGTCATCTGCGGCGACGGCCCGGACCCGTCGGTATCAGGCGTCCGGGTAGACCGGTTGCCACATGGCGTCCTGGACAGCCTGTACCAGGTTGCCCGGCTTGCTTGTGGCGACGCCGTCGTCGATGGCGGCCTGGGCCACCGCGACAGCGGTGGTCGCCGAGGAGGCACGCAGGTTGCTCACCGGTGGCACCAGCGGCGCGCCGGGCGCGCTGACGTCGACCTGGCCGGCCACCGCCTCGGCCGCCGCGAGCAGCATGCCCGCAGTCACCTTGGTAGCACTGGAGACGATGGTGCCCAGGCCCAGCCCGGGGTACAGCAGCGCGTTGTTGGCCTGCCCGATCTGGTAGGTCATCCCGTCGTACTCGACGGGTGCCACCGGGATGCCGGTCGCGACCAGCGCCTTGCCCTTGGACCAGGCGATGACGTCGGCGGGCATGGCCTCGATCCGTGAGGTCGGGTTGGAGATCGGGAACACGATCGGGCGTTCCACGCCGGCGCTCATGGTCTCGATGACCTCTTGAGTGAAGGCCCCGTGCGCCGTGGAGGTGCCGAGCAGGATGGTCGGCGAGACGTGCCGGACGGCATCGAGCAGCGAGATCGTCCCGCCGCTGCCAGCCCAGCCGGTGACCTCCTCCGGGTTGCGGGCGTACGGCTGCTGGTAGTCCCGCAGGCCGGTCATGTCGCTGGTGAGCAGCCCCTGTTTGTCCACCAGCCACACCTGCGCGGTGGCCTGCTCTTTGGTGGCGCCGTCGCGGACCATGGCGTCATGGAGCTGGTCCGCGATGCCGACCCCGGCGGTCCCGGCCCCGAACACCAGGAGTTTCTGCTCCCGCATCGGTACGCCGGTTACCTTGACCGCGGACAGCGTCGCGGCCAGGGTGATGGCCCCGGTGCCCTGCATGTCGTCATTGAAGATCCGGTACTTGTCCTGGTAGGTGACCAGGATCCGCCGCGCGTTACCAGGGCCGAAGTCCTCGAAGTGCAGCAGCGCGTCCGGAAACAGCGAGGATGCCGTCTGCAGGTACTTGGCGATGAACGCGTCGTAGGCGGCGCCGCGGACCCGGGCGTGCCGGCTGCCCAGGTATAGCGGGTCGTTGAGCAGCTCTTCGTTGTCAGTGCCGACGTCCAGGGACACCGGGATCACCCGGTCCGGGTCGATGCCCGCGGCGGCGGTGTAGACGGCCAGCTTGCCGACCGCGATCTGGATGCCGCCCACTCCCCAGTCCCCGATGCCGAGGATCTCCTCGGCATCGGTGCAGACGATCAGGTCGACGTCGTCCGGGCCGAGTTCCAGCGTGGCGAACGCCTTGGCGATCTCGTCCGGCTGGTCGATGGAAAGGAAGATGCCTCGCGGCCGCCGGTATTCGTGGGAGTACCTCTCGATCGCGTCGCCGACAGTGGGGTCGTAGACGACCGGCAGCAGCTCGGCGAGGTGGTCGGACAGTACCCGGTAGTACAGGGTCTCGTTGCGGTCGTGCAGCTGCTCGAGGTAGACGTTCTTGGCCAGGTCGCTGGGCTGTCGCTGTAGTTGCTGGTAGGCGCGGAGCGCTTGCTGGTCCAGTGTCAGCACTGCCGATGGCAGCCGCCCGGTCAAGCCGAGCTTGTCGCGCTCGGCCTGGCTGAAGGCCACGCCGCGATTCCTGATCGGATCTTGCAGAACGGCGGGTACCGCGGGCGTCCGTGTGGTGTTGGCGCTCATGTCTTCTCCTATCGGATGGTTCGGCCACTGGCGGGCCGGAGGCGGCTGTCACCTCCGGCAGGTCGTGTGCCTCGGGGCGCGGTCACACGGCGCCCGGGCTTGGCTGGCCCGCGGCACGCGGCCCCAGACCGTAGCCAGGCCAAGATCGTCTGGCTTACGGCTGTCTACGGTGCCGCCCGCGCCTGGCCTAAGCTTCGGAGCATCTGTGACCTAGGCAGGCTCGTGTCAGGTCGCGGTTGGGTCAGCCGATTTTCGTCTTGATGAGGTCGACCAGCTCAAGGGTGGCCTGGTGGCAGGCGGCTGAGGACCGGGTGAACTGCGGGAACCCGTGGGTAAGGTTCGGGTTGTGGACGTAGGTCAGGTGGTTGCCGGCTGCGGCGAGCTCGCGGGCGTAGGCATGGCCGACGTCGCGTAGCGGGTCGAATCCGTTGGTGACCAGGATGGCCGGCGGCAGGCCGGCGTGGGATTCGGCGTTCAGGGGCGTGCTTAGTCCTGCGTTGCCGGCCATCGTAGCGTTCGCCTGCCACTCGTAGGGCGTGCCAAGCACTTTGGCCTCCCGCAAGATGATCATCTCGCGGTGCTTGGCGTCGGTGTCGCCGACGACCGAACGGATGGCGTCGTCATCGGGAAGCGGAACGCTCACTGTCGAGGTGTAGCTGGTCGGATAGTTCATCGCAGGCTCATTTCTCGCTCCTGTGCCGGGTGTGT
>PLDT01000615.1:4783-8880 GCA_003136255.1 Actinomycetota bacterium | reverse complement strand
CCAGACGAACAGGTACGCCGTCAGGGCGACGAACGCGATAAAGACAACAGCGATAGCCCCGACGACTATTCGCCGCCTCCTCCTAGGTGCGCGCCTCCGCTTGCCCGGGAGTACTCGCCGTGTTTCGATCTCGAGCTCGTCCATTAAATACCTTAGCTTAAATTTTACCTTAAATTCGGACCATATCAGCGCATATTGCCGCTTTTCGTGCACAGGCGTTACGTCTTGCGTGCACGGCCGTTTCCTCATGCTACGGCCAGCGAATCAGGTTCCGCAGGACCTCGCTTATGGCGGTCTGCTAATTAGCACGCGAAAAGGTCAGAAGCTAAACATTCAGCCCATTCACGCGTGGTGATGGGCTCAGAGGGGGCCGAGCAGCGCGATGAGCTCGCAGACCTGATAGGCGGTCGGGAAGTCCGGCGCCGCGTAGCGGAGGGTGCGGCCGCCCGTGAGTTCCATCCCCGGGACGAGCAGCGCGTGCTCGGCCATGCGGGTCCTGAGCACGTCGACCTCCAGCACGACCGGGCCGTCGAAACGTAGCGGCCGGACCGACCCGCGGTCCGCGAGAGCTTCCGGTATGGCCTGCTCGATTCTGTCGCAGGCCTCGTCGGGATGGACCAGCGCGGCCGCGCGGGCTCCCAGGGCGTGCTTGACCACCACGGACCGCATCCCGGGCGCTACGTCAGCCGCCTCCGCGGCCACGCTGTCGTCGCCGGCGACGAGCACCGCAGGGACGCCGGAGTGAGCCGCCAGCGCGGTGTTCAGGCCGAGTTCGCCGAGCGAGCGGCCGTCACAGCGCACGTCGGCGATGACCCCGCCGGAGATGGTGTGGGCCATAACCGATTGCGGGGTGCCCGCCTTGCCGTGGTAGCCGATGAACACCACGGCGTCGGTGCCGGTGTCCAGGCCCGACATCATTCCCCAGGGCTTGGGCGTGCCGCGCAGCAGCTCGGCGCGGCGGTCAAGCCGTTCGGGCAGCAGNNGTGAGCAGGACGCGGTTGCGCTCGTACTCGGCATGGCCAGGGCTGATGTCGTCGGCGTCGACCACGCCGCCGATTCCCTCCATGTCGACCGAGATAAGAACCCGCATGGCCGCGGCCGCCTGTTCTCCGTGATCCGTTGTCTGCCACCACGGTACAGAGGCGACCGCGGACTCCGGAGACGGACCCGTGAGGCCGTCCAGCTCAGCGGCGCGCGGTGACTACTTGGCTGTCTGGAGGGTCAGGTTCTTGCGGTCGCGGCGACTGGACGGCTGATCTCAGCCAGCTGGGCCAGGTTTTCGAGGGCGGGCTTCATGCTGGTGAGGAGCCGGTGGAGAGAGGCTTGCATGCGGGGATCGGTTGCGTGATCGCCGATACCGCGGACGGCGTTCAGCCGGGACCGGTCCAGCCAGCCAGAGATGTCTGGG
The DNA here is from genome assembly GCA_003136255.1 of Actinomycetota bacterium. Classification (GTDB taxonomy): domain Bacteria; phylum Actinomycetota; class Actinomycetes; order Streptosporangiales; family Streptosporangiaceae; genus Palsa-504. Next base: position 7,472 of record PLDT01000615.1, on the reverse strand, counting down.
GTTGACCATGCGGCCTGTGCTTGATGGGAGATCAACGTGGTGCGTATCCAGTCTTCGGCGGCACTGGGCCACGGATTGGCGGGGCACAGGACGTTGCGTTCGGTGTCATGGGTGCGTGCCGTCTCGACGAACGCGGCGAGCGCGGCGCTGAAGACCGGCTGGTGTGCCCGGATCAGCTGGAGTGTGATGCGCCCTGGTTCGAAGATCGGACGGGGCGGTGGGGCCGGCAGGCCCGCGGCGGAGCAGTCGATGTGGATCTGGCGGCGGTCGGTGGGTATCGAACCGCCGGCCAGGGTGATGATGCCGGTGCCGAGTCGCCGCACCCGGCCGAGCCGGACGACATGCTCGATGCTTCGCAGTGCGCCGAGTTCGGTATCGCTTATGGTCGCGGACCGGAACATGGCGGGCGTGATGCGAGGATCGAGGCGCACCAGCTGGCCGCAATCCTCCAGCCGCCGGAACAGGTCTGGGCGGGTGTCGGCCTCGGCGGCGGCCTCAAGGTAGAGCGACACCCCCTCGATCAGCGCTGGCAGGAGTTTGAGGGGCTGCTGGAACTTGCGGTCGAGCAGCCAGGCGTCCCGCGGGCGGATCCAGCGGATCGCGCCGGGATCGACGCCTTGCTCGAGCAGCCAGACGCACGCGTCCATGGCCGTTTTGCCGGCGCCGACGATCGTGAAGCCCGACCCCGAGTCGGCCAGGTTGACCAGGTCGTTGACGGGGATGAACCGCACCTGGGGGTCGACCTCGAACGAGGGCGTGTGAGTCGCCGGGATGGAGGGTTCCAGGAACCGGGCATCGACGAGCTTGCGCCGGACGACCACGTCGGCCTGGCATCCGGTCAGCCGGGAGACGACATGGTGCTCGGTGCGCATGTCGCCCGCGTAGTCGGTCATCGCGAGAAACCGCACCCGTCCTGATGCCAGCAGGTGCTCGTCCAGGACGCGGCTGAAGTACTGGCAGATCGCCGGGGCGGTGGCCCGCTCGTACAGTCCCGCGTTGGGGCCCTCGGAGTCGATGGTGTCCGAGCCGAGGACCATCGAGTTCACGCCGTAGAAGGCCGATGGCTGGTGGAGCCGCACGAAGGGGTAGGCGCTGTTCCAGTGTCCGCCCGGGCGGTGGCGCCGGTCCACGATCACGACGTCGGCCCCGCATTCGGTGATCAGCGAGTCGGCGAAGGCCATCCCCGCAGCGCCGCCGCCTACTACCAGGTAGTCCGTCTCGATGGTTGCCACGATGTGCTCCTTGTGCGTTCGCTAGTTCTTAGACGGACGTTCGTCTAAGAACTCTTTTACACGATCGTTCGTCTAAGATCAAGGGGCGGCCTTAGGAGGCGAGCACCCCAGTGTCCGATCAGCACGATCCGCCGGCCAGGCGGACCCGGGCACCCGGCGACCGGGCCCGGGCCCGCATTGCCGGGCAAGCCGCCGGGCTCGCCACGGTCGAAGGGCTCGACGGCCTGTCCATCGGCCGGCTCGCCGAGGTCACGGGCGTGCCCAAGAGCAGTGTCCACGCCCTGTTCGGGTCGAAGGAAGAACTGCAGCTGGCGACCGTCAACGCGGCCCGGGAGAGCTTCATCCGCGAGGTCGTCGGCCCCGCGCTGGCCGCGGCGGAGCCAGGCCGCGATCGCCTGCTGGCGCTGTGCGACGGCTATCTCTCCTACGTCCAACGGCGGATCTTCCCCGGGGGCTGCTTCTTCGTGGCCGCCTCTGCCGAGGTCGGAGCCCGGGCCGGGCGCGTCCATGACGAAGTGGCCCGGGTGCAGCAGCAATGGCGTGACCTGCTGGGCCAGGAGGCACGCGCGGCTGCTGACCAGGGCCAGCTGGCCACGGACACCGATCCCGCGCAACTCGCCTTCGAGCTCGGCGTCATCCTCGCAGGAACCGACATCGTGAGCGTCCTTCACGACGACACCGGCGCGATCGCGCGCGGCCGGGCAGCCGTCCGGAGCCGCCTGCAGCCTTGAGACCGCCCCATGCCATCCGAGCGGGGCTTAGCGGGTGCTCTTTATGAACGCCAGGGCTGTTTCGGCGACGTCTTGCCAGCCGCTGTCGAAGACCAGGGAGTGGCCGCGGTCCGGGATTTCCTGGAGCTGGGTGGCAGCGGGGTTGCGTTTCTGTTTTCTGTAGGAGGCGGCGGCGATGGCATGCGGGGCGATGTGGTCTTTCTCGCCTGTGATGAGCAGCATGGGGCCGCGGTGCGGGTTCCTGGTGTCTACCTTGATCTCGGTGAGCGGGTTGATGTTGGCGGCCGCGGCCTGGAAGAGCGGGATCCCTGAGCCCGGGACGGGATAGGCCTCATACAGCCGCCGGGCCTCGTTCTCGCTGACGGCGTTGGCGAAGGAGTAGCGGAACTGCTCGTAGGTGAGCATGACCGCCCGCCGGTAGTTGGCCGGGTTGCCGATGACCGGCCTGGCCGAGCGGAGCGCGGACAGCGGCAGTGGCAGTACCCCGCGGAACGGGGCCGAGTCGATCGCGACGGACACGGTGGCCAGTCCCTGGCCGGCGAGCTGCTGGGTGATCAGGCCGCCGAAGGAGTGTCCGATGATCGCTGGCTTGTGCCGCAGCGCCGCGATGGCTTCGGCCATGTGGCCGGTCACCTGCCCGACGCTCTTGCCTGCGAAGACCCGCGGGTTGGCTCGGGCCTCCTCGGTGGTTGCCGGGTCATCGGGCCAGCCGGGGGCGATGGTGGC
>PLDT01000615.1:0-4738 GCA_003136255.1 Actinomycetota bacterium | reverse complement strand
CGCGTTGGCCCGGCTGATGTCGTGCGTCTCGCTAGTGCTAAGGCTCATTGAAAAACCGCCATCCGGGACGGGAGCGGGGAATCCGCCCGGGCGTAACCGGCGGGCGGACTGTCGGACTAGTGCCCATCCTTGCGGGCTGCCCGCAGGAAGTCGATGTCCCGGGAGGCACCGTAACCGGGGCGCAGGTTGTTCCCGAGAACAACCTCCTGTCCGGGCGGCTCCGGAGATTCCCGGAAGTACGGGGTTACCATTGGCCGGTGGAACAATCGCCGCTGGACGATGCCGGCGCCGGGCTGGCCCTGCTCGGCGCGGAGCTCAGGGAGCGGGCCGGGGAACTGGCTGACGGGATGGTCGCGCGGATCAGGGCAGCCGTGCCGGTCTACGGCACCGGCACGGTGATCAGCGACGAGGAACTGCGCCGGACCTGCCTGGACAACATCGGGTTCGTCTTCGGCCCGATCGGGCGTGTCCCGGCGGTTGCGTCCCCGGAATCACGCGAGAACGGGAGACGGCGCGCGCAGGAAGGCGTGCCCCTCACCGCTGTGATGGCGGCCTACCGGGTCGCGGCCCGGTACCTGTGGGACTGCCTCGCCGACACCGCCGCACGCAATGCGGTGCCTGCCGGCGTCACGCTCCGTGCCGCCTCCGAGATGTGGCTGGCCCTGGATACCTTCACCCAGGAGATGGCCGACGGCTACCGGGAGGAGATCACCGTCCGGGTCCTCAGCCAGGAGCAGGAACGCTCGGCCGTGATCCAGGCGCTGCTGGAAGGCCGGCTGGATGAGGCCAATCTGTGGGAGGCGGCGGACATCCTGCGGATCCCGCTGCGGGGCCGTTACGTCGTTATCGCCGCGCAGGTACCAGCCCCCGGACGGCATGCCCTCCCGCAGGCGGAGGCGGCGCTCAAGCGCATCGGGGTGATCTCGGCGTGGCGGCTCCTGCACGATGCCGAAGTCGGGATCGCGTGGCTGCCCGGCCCGCCGGCTCACCTTATCCGCCTGGCGGATTCCCTGCACTCGCTCAGCTCGGGCCTGGTCGGGGTCAGCCCGTGCTACGACGATCTCCGGCACACCGCGCGGAATCTCAGGCTGGCCAGAATCGCGCTGCGCAGCGCGTTCGCCGCTCAGCGCGTCACGGTCTTCGACCGCGACCTGTTCGCCGTCGCGGCGGGCAGCAACCCGGAGGTGATGCGGCACGTCGCCGGCACCATCCTCGCCGCGCTGGGCCAGATCCCGGCCGGCCAGCGGCCGCTCCTGCTGGCTACCCTCGGGGCCTGGCTCGACAATGGCGGCTCCGCCAGTAGGGCGGCCAGCGTCCTGTTCTGTCATCCCAACACGGTCCGGCACCGGATGCGCAGGCTCGAAAAGCTCACCGGACGCTCCCTGTCTGATCCCCGCGGAATAGCCGAACTGAGCCTCGCCTTCGAAATCGACCGCCGGGACCACCCCCCACCTGAAGCAACAGCAAGCGGCTCCTTAGAACTCGGTCTTGAGCCGCTCGATCTCGCGGGTGCGCTCGCGAAGCTGGGCGTAGGCGGGCCGCTCGCTGATGCGGGCCAGCGCCCAGCGGACTGCCTCGGCCCGGTTCGGCGCGATGCCGGCGTTGATGAGCGTGTCGATGATCTCCAGCTCCGGCGCCCGCAGGCGCACCATCACGGGCGTGAACTCGCCGTCCGCGGGCCTGTCCTTCCCGGCGTCCATCCTGGCCATGAAGCGTTTCTGCTTACCGTCGATCACATCAGACTTCACCTCGAACCGCCGCACCTCGGGGAGCCGCTGGGCGATTTCATGCCGGAGCTGCTTCATCGCCTCCTGCTTCGATGGCTCGTCGCGTTCACCGGGCGGCTCGGCGGTCAGCACTCGCACCATCACCTCGCCCGGCTCCACCATCGGGTCGTCGCCGTACTCGAGCACCGCTACCTCGCGCACGCTGGCGCCGAGGAGCCTGTCGGCCTCTTCTTTCAGTTCCCGCTACTGACGGTTGCTCTGCACAGAGCCGGTCGTTAGTGTGAATGGCAGCGTGCGAGGGCGCTGCCAGTCCGCGGGCAGGGATTTTCCCACCTCGAGCAGCAACTTCAGCGCACCGGGCAAGACCAGCCTCTTTCCGGCCGGGCGAGCGGATCTCGGCGACGGAGGAGGTTGTGATGCCTGATCGTCATTTCGAGCTGCCGGCTCATCCGGACCTGGAGTATTACCGCAAGCAGGCCAAGCACCTGCAGCGCTCGTACGAGGCGGGGGATGCGGCCGCCCGGGGCCGCGCGGCCGAGGTGCTGGGTGACCGGGCCGCCGCGCGGTTCCTGCTCAGCGACGCCCAGTTCGTCCTCGCCCAGGAACACGGATTCCGGACCTGGGCCGAGTTCCGGGCGGACATCCAGAGCCAGCGCACCACCGGCGGCCGGCCGTCCTCCCGCCTGTGGGGGAGTGGATCGGGCTACTACGCCTCGTGGGCCGATTCCCTGCTCAACGAGCTGCGCCGCGGCGACCCGGGCCCGCTGGCCCGGTTGCGGGTGCATGTGCCCAGGTACGCCACTGCCACCGACGCATCCACCGCCGAGCTTCGCGACGCCCGGCTGATCATCGCCCGTGAGCACGGCTTCGGGACCTGGCGGGAGCTCGCGGAGGCCGCCGAGAAATCCCAGTGCGACACCGCTGAACGCCAGGAGAAGTGGCGGCGCATGCGCCCGGAGGCCGAAGCCCTGCTGGCCGGAGACACCGGCCGGCTGGCCCAGCTGACCGCCGGGCAAGCCGACACCCTGCTGCAGATGCTCGCCATGCGAGAGATCCTCGGGGTCAAGCTCGGCGAGGGACTCGGTGTGCCGCGCGCCGCCGTCGATGTGCTGATCGGCAAGGCCACCAGCCTGGACCTCCCGCTGCCCCAGGCCGTCCGCGCCGACCGGGCGGAGTACGTGCGCCTGCTGCTCGGCGCCGGCGCCGACCCCGCCACCCGGACAGACGGCATCACGCCGCTGGAGAACGCCATCGGCGCTGGCCTCACGCAGATGGTCGACCTGCTCGCCGAGTACGGCATTGTCCCGCAGGCGCTCTGGACGTATGCCGCGTGCGGCCGGCTGGATCTTGTCCAGACCTGCTTCGATACCGACGGCAGGCTGCGGCCCGACGCCACGGTCTCGCGGCCCAACCCCGCCGACTTCTTCCCTATCCCACCCCGGATCCCGGCGACATCGGATCCGGAGGAGATCATGGCCGAGGCGTTCGTCTACGCCTGCCAGCACGGCCGGACCGAGGTCGTTCGCTGGTTCCTTGACCGCGGCCAGAACCCCGACGTCGCCCCCTTCCTCGGGCAGACCGGACTGCACCTGGCGGTCATCCAGCAGCGGGTCGAGGTGGTTCGTTTGCTCATGGAGCGTGGCGCCGACCCGTCCATCCGCGGCGAACTCGTCCCTTTCGACGCGGCCGGCTTGCTGAGCATTTTCTCCGCCGTCGACGGGAACGACCCCGTGGTCCGGCAACTCCGCAAGCTGCTCAAGCCCCGATCGCGCTGAGTTACCGCTGCGGGTCCAGGCCGAGCCTGCGGCGCACGACCTGGCGGGCCAGGTCCAAGACGGCGGGATCGTCGTGGAGTACGAAGTTGGTGTCGGTGGCCAGGATGATCCCGTTCAGCTCGAACGCGAGCTGCTGAGGGTCCTCACCTGCGGGGAGTTCGCCCTGCTCGATCGCGGTGGCCACGAAGCCCTTGATCAGGTCCACGAACCCGGACTGGAACGCGGCGACCGCCTCCTTGACCGGGCCGGGACGGGTGCCCATTTCCAGGGCGGCGCCGGCGAAAAAGCATCCGCCGGGGAAGGTGCGCCGCTGCAGGTGCTCGAAGAATGCCTCGCACACCGCCGCGAGCTGGGCCAGCCCGGCCGGGGCCGCCAGGGCGGGCTGGACGACTTCGCCGGCGAAGATCCGCCCCGCCTCTTGTACGGTGGCCAGCTGGAGTTCCTGCTTGGAGCCGAAGTGCGCGTACAGGCCACTCTTGCTCATGCCGATCGCCGCGGCCAGGTTCCCGATCGACAGGCCCTCCAGACCGTCCACGGTGGCCAGCGACGCGGCCGCGCGCAAGATCGCGGCCCGGGTGCGTTCCCCGTCCGCGCGGGGCTGCCGCGCCCGGGTGCGCTGACTCGCGGCACTCTCCGTCATCTTGACAACGTAGCACGACCGGTCGTACCGTCCGATTTAGTGCGAACGATCGTGCTAAGTTCGCCACCACACACCTGATCAGGAGGCAAGCAATGACGGGAAAAGCAGTAATCAGTCTCACCACCGGCATGGAAGACCCGGAGAAAGTGACCGTGGCGTTCCTGGTCGCGGTCGGCGCCGCCGAATCGGGCCGGCCGACCCTGATCTTCCAGGCCAAGGAAGCCGTCCGGCTCGCTCTGGAAGGGGTGGCCGCGGGTGTCGCCTGCGACGGCTGCCCGCCCCTGCCGGACCTGCTCACCCGGTATGAGAAGGCAGGCGGGCGGTTCATGGTCTGCCCGGTCTGCTTCAACGCCAAGCAGCTGGACAAGAGCACCCTGCTGCCCAACGCCGAGCTGGCCGGAAGCGTCCAGCTCTGGGAATGGATCGGCGACGAGGCGGCGACCACCTTCAGCTACTGACCATCTGCTCCGCGTGAGCAACCCCGGGCGGTTACGGAGCTGCCGTCCGCCCTGCAGGCCGGGCGCGGGTCCCGTGATCCCGATGTGTGACGATCAGGAAACCACCGGACCCGCGCATGCCCGGGCTACGCCGCGCTG
>PLDT01000143.1:0-6401 GCA_003136255.1 Actinomycetota bacterium | reverse complement strand
TTGAAGAAGTTGGGTACCTCGGCCTTGCCCCGGTGGATCCCGTGCCAGGGCGCGATGTCGCTATCCGGGCAGGAAGCCCAGTCCACGTCATCGGTCAGCTGGTCGAGGATGAAGCCGGTGTCTCCGCGGCCGAACGCCTCGTACACGCTCTGTACGGTCTTGATCTTCGGGTCGGTCATGGCAGCCTCCGCAGTGCAGTGACGGTATTTGCCCGAGGCTCCCACCAGGCGTGGGCGCGGAACATCACGGAAACTATGTAGTTCAGCTCACTAGCCCGCGGCGATAGGCCCAGGCGGTTGCCCCCGCGCGGTTGGTGACCTTGAGCTTGGCGAAGAGGTTGGCGACGTGACGTTCGATAGTGTGCACGCTTACTCCGAGGGCGGCCGCTATCTCGGAGTTGCCGTGGCCGCACGCCAGCAAGGTCAGCACCTCCGACTCGCGGCGACTCAGCGGGATGGTCGTGGCCTGCTGGCCGAGATTAGCCAGCGGGTGGCCGAGTCCTCCCGCCCCCCACTGGCGGTGCAGCCGCTGTGCGGTGGCTGCGAAGCGGGCCGCGTCGGCCCGCCGGCCGAGCAGCCATTGCAGGCGGGCGATGTGCCATGCGGCCGCTCCCCATCCCACCGGCACACCCTGGATCAGGTTCCGCGGCGCGTACGGGAGGAGCTCGTCCAAGATCGGCCGGGCGAGATCGGCGGCGCGGCACCTCACCGCCGCCTCGCCGAGAATCGCCAGGCTCGCCAGGTACAGCGAGTCCCGCGGCAGGGCGGCGAAGCTGTCCGCCGCGAGCTCGTCGATCTCCCTGGTCGCCTCGGCGGTGCGGCCGGCCGCCGAGCTGGCCAGGGCGCGCATGCAGCGCAGCGTGACCAGACCCGGAAAGCGCGTCACCGCATGCTCGATGTCGTCCTCGAGTTCGGCCAGTCGTCCCGCGGCCCAGTAAATGCGGCAGAGTTGCCCGATCCGATAGGCGTCTGCCGCCGGCAGGCCGAGGCGGCGTCCCAGGGCCGCCGCCTCGTGTGCCAGTTCCTCGGCCTCGTCGGCCCGCCCGGCGAAGATGGCCAGCAGCCCCCGGTAGATCAGCACCCACCAGCGCTGCAGCGGATTGCGGCGTGCCTCGCCGATCGCCGCCATCTGCTCCACATCGGCTGTGGCCAGGCCGACCGCGCCGAGCTGGTAGCGGTCGGGCACCAGCCACTGGTGCGCGCGGAAGCGCAGATCCTGATCGCCGAGGCGGGTGGCGATGTCGAGTACGGCCGTGCCCGCCGCCAGTCGCTCGTCCAGGAAGTCGGGACCCCGCAAGGTGAACTGCCGGGCGATCAGGGCCGCGCCCAGCGCTTCGGTGTCATCGGCCTGTTCGGCGAGTTGCACCGCGTCCAGGCTGGCGCGTCGGCTCTGGTCCTGGCCGCCGGGCTGCCAGTACGTGGCAATTGCCCACCGGGCCAGCAGCCGCGCTCGCTGCCCGGCCGGGACGTCAGGGCTGCGGCGGGCCCGGTCGAGCAATCCCACCAGGTTGTGGTCCGCGGCCACCTCGGCGACCGTGTCCCCGACCGCGAGCGCGCTGGCCGCCAGGGTTATCGCGTCACCGGTGCGGTCCGCCTCCGCGGCGGCCGCCTCGAAGCACGCACGGGCCGCCTCGACCCGCCCGGCCAGCAGCAAGCTCCGGCCCAGCCGCATCTGCAGACCGGTGTCGACGTGGTCGCGGGGCGTCAGGGTGACGGCCATCTGCCACCAGGTGGCCGCGTCCTCCCAGGCCAGCTGGCGGTCCGCCGCTTCAGCGTCGGACCGCGCGGCGTCGGCGGCAACCTCGTCGCTGACCTCAGGCCGCGCCTGGACGGCGTGATGAGCGAGGTCGGCGGGCTGCCCCCAGCCGACATCACGCAGCGCGGCAAACACCCGGGCGTGCAGGTGCGCACGCCGGGATGGGGCAAGTTGCTCCTCCACTGCATCGCGGATCAGCGTATGGACAAAACGGTAGGCACCCGCACGCGCCCCGTCCGGGCAGACCAGCCGGGCGTGCACCGCCGGATCGAGAGCCGCCACCGCGCCGGCCGGGCTGACCCGCATGGCAGCGGCCAGGGGCGGGTAGTCGAAGTCGCGGCCAAGGATCGACGCTACCTCCAGCGTTTCCCGGCAGTCAGCCGGAAGTGGCGCCAGCCGCTCGCGGATGACCTCCCCGACGCTGCGCAGCGGCGTACCGGGCGGTGCGCCCGCGGCCAGCAGGCGGATGCTCTCGGAGATGAACAACGGGTTACCGCCGGTGCGGGCGTGAAGGTCGCCCACGTCGACGCCGTGCACACCCGCCGCACGAAGCCACTGCGCCACGCTCTGTTCGCTCAGTCCGCCAAGCTCACACGGGCGGCTGCGCCCGCCGTGGGCCAGGCTGGCGATCACGCTGGCAGCCAGCGACCCGGGCGGCACTTCAGTGGTGCGGTAGGTCACGATCATGCCTATCGGCACTGGCCATATGGTCTCGCTCAGATAGGCCAGCAGCCGCAGTGAGGCTTCATCGGCACGATGCAAGTCGTCGATCACCATCAGCTGCGGGGCGGTCGCAGCCGATTCCCGCAGCGCCTGCCCGATCCGCTCGAAAAGCTGGAACCGGGCCGCAGGCCCGCGGACCGCCCCTGTGGTGGCCGTGTCACCGCTGAGCCAGCCCAGCACCTGCATCCACGGCCATAGCGGAGGCGCCCCCTCGCACTCCCGGCACGCCCCCCACGACACCGCCGCACCGCCGGCCCGCCCGGTGGCCTCCCGGGCGAGCCGGGTCTTGCCCGCGCCCGGCTCGCCGGATAGCAGCACGACGCCGCCGGCGCCCGCAGCCGCCTCGGCCGCGAGCCAATCGAGAACGGCAAGCTCGGCATCCCGGCCGACCAGGATGTCTGCCGCGGGCAACGCCCACACGGCGAAACTGTAGTACCGCCGAACTCCGTTGTTCCAGCGCGCGGCTGCTTCGCCTGGGCCTGCGTACCCAGCGTCACCAGCTCGCCGAGGGGCGGCCGGCCGCGGACACGATCCGGCCGAATTCCGCGGTCGCGTCAAGCTGGGACAGGTCCTCGGGCCAGGCCTGGACCTGATCCCGGGCCCACCGGGCCCACCGGAGCACGGTCAGGTGGTACTCCCACAGGAACCGCCACATCAGCCCGCTAACCGGCAGGCGGTCGGGAAACGGGCCGCGGCCCTCCAGGTAGCTTGCCGCGATCATCTCACCGAAGCTCAGCTTGGCGGTGACGTCATCGATGAGCGCCGCCAGGTTGGCTAGCAGGCCGTCGCGGGTTCCCTGATCGGCATAGGCGATCTTGACCAGGGCCTCGCACTCCAGCACCGGCCCGGCGCCCGGCTCGCCCAGCCACTCGGCCAGCGCCCGGCGGCCGGTCGCCCGGTCACGATGACCGGGCAGGAGATCTTCCGAGCGCAGGACGGCAAGCTCGCCGAGATATGGCACCAGGAAGACGTTCCCGGCATGCTCCGCCAGCTCGGCCTCGAGCCTCCGCCGGCCATCATGCGGCTGGCCGCCCGGCGCAGCGCACGCCGCTACCGTCGGCAGCGGCACGCCACCACGTGAGGTAAGGAATCATATTCAGGCGGGGAAAATGGACGAGTGGCTGGCGCTGAAAATCAGGCTGGCGCTGGCACGGCCCCGATCTGGACGAGCAGGCCCAGCATGTCGGCCTGAGAGAACCGCTCGATAACCCGGTCGCCCCGAAAATGCAGGATCGTGATACCGGGCAGCGTGATAGCCGTGCCGGTCGCGGGCACGCCCATGAACTCATTCACGTGGCGACCCGTCATCGTGAACCGGATGGCGCAGATGTTGCCATCCCAGAGAACCTCATGGAACGCAAGCTTGGGCGCCCCGAAAGCGGTGAAAATTCCTTCGTAAAAGCCCCGCACCTGTTCCTTACCCATGGGCTCCGGTGAATAGCCATGCAGACGGATTCCCTCGTCATACAAGGACAGGTATCCGTCGAGATCACCGGCGTTCCATCCTTCATACGCAGCTGACAAGGCTTCTTGCGGTGTCGGCATTACTCCTCCTAAACGCGATGTCGGGCCTTTCTAGTCCACATCTCGCCCATGGCGCTGACGCTCTGATCAACCTCAGCCGCGGCTCGTGTGACCTTCTGGACTGGATACGTCACTGGTGCTGGCGATGGATCACAAGAGCCCGCCCGCGGCGGCCGACGCTGGCCGGCTGCTGGCCAGCATCAAGGCCGCAGCACCTGCAGGAGCCCGGCTATTGGCCTTCGAGCTGGTCACCCCCGACGGCGCCGAGCCGCACATCGCCAAGATGGTCGACCTGACCATGCTGGGCATGCTCACAGGCAGGGAGCGCACCCAGGCCGAATACCGGCTCCTGCTAGAACAAGCAGGCTTCGAATTCGAGGCAGTGACCGCCACCCCCACGCCGATCTCGATCATCAACGCCCTGGCCTGACCGGGCCACCCCGCCGGCCCGGAATTCATAGGACCGCACCGCTGGTAGATCTCGGTGGAGTCCCGCCCACACCGTGTCGGCGGTCGTCGGCTGGCGGCGCCTGCCTGCTGGTGTTCGAGCTGTTCGGTAAAGTTGCGGCTGTGCGTGAGCTGGTGGGGATCGGCGGCGTGGTTGCGGCGCTGTCGGTGGCGAGCGATCTGACTCGCGGGCATCCGCCTGGTGAGGCGATGCGGGCGTGCCTGCTCGCGACCGAGCTTGCCCGGCGGGCGGGGCTGGATCGGGTCCGCCAGGGCGAGGTCTATTACGGGACGCTGTTGCGGTTCGCCGGGTGCGCCGCGACGTCGCATGAGATCGCCGCGGCGTTCGGCGGTGATGACATCGTCGTCCGGGCCCGAGGCGACCTGATCGACCCGACGGTGCTGGCAGAGGCGATGCAGTTCCTGGCAGCCCTTGGCGTGGACGCCGAGCGCCTGCGGGTCCTCGGCGGCGCTGCGGGCGTGGCCAGGCTGAAGGCTGAGGGAGCACGCGCGGACTGCGAGGTGGGCGCGGTCCTGGCGGGGCGGCTGCGGTTGCCGGAGGCGGTGAGCCGCGCTGTCCGGGACGCTTTCGAGCGCTTCGATGGCTGCGGCGTGCCGGCCGGCCGGGCCGGCGATGAAGTCGCGCAGGCGGCGCGGTTCGCGGCGGTGGGGTACGCGGCGGTGATGTTCGATGCCGTCGCGGGCCGCGCGGCCGCGGCCAAGACGGTCGCCCAGTGGTCCGGGCGTGCGCTTGATCCGGCGATCACAGCGATCTTCCTGGACGCGCCGGCTGAGCTGCTGCAGATCTCGGGCCCGGATGACCTGCAGGCGGCCGTCGTCGAGGCCGAACCTGAACCGCGGCGCATGTTCCGCGATGAAGCCGCCCTGGACGAGGCCCTGGCCGGGTTCGGTGACGCCGCCGATCTCAAGAGCCCCTGGTTCACTGGCCACTCCAGCGGCGTCGCGCGGCTGGCCCGGGCGGCGGCGCAGCGGCTCAGCCCGGCTGAAGCCACGCTGGTCTACCGCGCCGGGCTGGTGCACGACCTCGGGCGGGTAGCCGTTCCGGCCGGTGTCTGGGAGCGGCCGGGCCCGCTGCGTCCCGAAGACCTGGAACTGGTGCGGCTGCACCCTTATCACACGGGCCGGATTCTGGCGCGCTCGCCGGTGCTCGCGCCGCTGGGCCTGATAGCCAGCCGTCATCACGAGCGCACGGACGGGTCCGGTTACCCGGCCGGGGTGCGCGCGGCCGAGCTGGATCGCGCTGCCTGCCTGCTCGCCGCGGCCGACGTGCTGCACGCGCTCGGCGAGCCGCGGCCGCATCGCCCCGCCGTCGATCTGCCGCAGGCGGCCCGCATCCTGTCTGACCTGCCGCTGGACCGTGACGCGATCCGGGCGGTGCTCGATGCCGCCGGCGCACCCCCGGCTGCGTTGCCGCCGCTGCCGGCCGGCCTCACCGAACGCGAGCTGGAGATCCTCCGCCGGCTTGCCGCCGGCCGCACGGAGCGCGAGATCGCCGCCGAGCTGGTGATCTCGCCGTCGACCGTGCACACACACACGGTTCACATCTACGCCAAATGCGCAGTCTCGACCCGGGCGGGGCTGGCCATGTTCGCCATGGGGCACGGACTCGCGGCCAGGACGCCCAGGCCGGCCGGAAAGATCGGCTGAACAGTCGATAGCCCAGGCGGCACGATCTCCCTACCGTTGCTTCCAAGCAACCGCAAAGGAGTACCGCAGTGAGCCAGCAGGAAAACCTCAGGATCGTCCAGGAGATCTACGACGCGGTCGGGCGCGGCGACGTCGCAGCGATCCTCGACCGCGTTACCGACGATGTCGACTGGTCAGCCGAGGCGGCCAGTCATGCCGCGCCGTGGTACGGGCCGCGGACCGGCAAAGCGGGAGTCGCGAGCTTCTTCCAGGATCTTGCCGACAGCATCGAGATCACGGAATTC
>PLDT01000608.1:0-3888 GCA_003136255.1 Actinomycetota bacterium | reverse complement strand
CGATCGTGTGGGCGACGGGTTTCCGCCCCGACTACGGCTGGCTCGACGTGCCCGTGACCGACGAAAAGGGCCAGCTGCGCCACGAGGGCGGGGTGGTCGACAGCCCGGGACTGTACGCGCTGGGGCTGCCCGTGCTGCGGCGGCGCAAGTCGACGTTCATCTACGGGATCGAGGACGACGCGCGCGAGGTGACCGATCACCTCGCGCGGCACCTGGCCGGTAGTTAGGGACGGCGGCGCCATTCCTCGGCGAGCAGCTGGTAGGAGCGGACCCGGTCGGCGTGGTCGTGGGTAATGGTGGTGATGATGAGCTCGTCGGCGCCGGTGGCGTCCTGGAGCTGCTCAAGCTGAGCGGCGACCTGGGCCGGCGAGCCGACGAACTGGGTGTCTACCCGGTCGGCGACCAGCGCCCGGTCGGCGGGGTCCCAGACGTAGGCCCGGGCCTGCTCGGGGGTCGGGAAGTTGATCGCGCCCTCGCCGGAGCGGATGCTGCGGACCCACAGGCCGTAGCCGGTGGCGAGTTCGCGGGCGGTGGCCTCATCCTCGGCGACCACGACGTCGGCGGAGACGCTGACGTAGGGCCGGTCCAGGTCGGCGGAGGGCCGGAACGCGGCCCGGTACCCGTCGGCGGCCTCGATCACGGTCGCCGGGCTGACGTGGTAGTTGGCCGCGAACCGCAGCCCGTTCGCGCCGGCCACCTCGGCGCTCTCGCCGCCGCTGCTGCCGAGGATCCACACCTGGACGTCGGCGTCCTCGCCCGGGATGACGTGCGCCTCGACGCCGTCCGCGGACCGGTAGGTGCCGCGGAGCAGGGCCAGGATGTCGCCGACCTGCTCGGTGTAGTCCTGGGGCTGCGCGCCCGGCAACTGGAGCAGCGTCTTCTGCAACTTGAACCGCGGCGTGCCCAGGAGGTGCGCGGGGGAGAACCGGGGCGGGATCAACAGGCCGTTCGGCGCATTGGTGTTCTCGTTGCGGGGCGGGCCGGTGAGGGCGGGTTCGGTCGACCGGGGCCGGCCACCGGAGCGGCCCAGGCCCAGGTCGAGGCGGCCGGGATGCAGGGCATCGATGAGGCCGAACTCCTCGACCGTGGACAGGGCGGTGCGGTGCCCCATCTGGACCGCACCGGATCCGANNGGCGTAGCCGAAGCGCTCGGCGGCCTGCGCGAGGTCGATGCTGTTCCGCAGCGCCTGCGCGGCGGTGGCGCCGGAGCTGACCGGCACCAGGTCCAGGACGGCGAGCGGGGTGGTGGTCATATCGTCTCCGTTACGCTGCCGAGCCGGTGGCGGGGGGTCGATGGGTCCAGGCCCAGGTGCTCGCGCAGCGTGCTGCCCTTNNCCGTCGCTGGCGTCGGCCTGCACCAGGTCGTTGATGGCGCCGGCGATGGTGGCCGGGGACCCGACGAACGTCTGGCGCCCGGTGACTTCGATGATCAGCTCGCGGATGGACAGCTGCTGCGCCGCCGCCTTGGCCCGCCACTGCGCCGCGGTGGCCAGCGGGTCCCGGTACATCCGCACGCTTGCCCGGCCACGGGCGATGGTGTGCTCACCGGGGTCGGGGTCGACGTCGGGCAGCGGTCCGTCCGGGTCGTAGCCGGACAGGTCCCGGTTCCACAGCTGCTCCAGGAACGCGATCGCGGTCGGCCCGCTGACCTGCTGGCGGCGCACTTCGGCGGCCAGCTCGGCAGCCTGGGCGTCGGTATCGCCGAGCACGAAGGTCGCGGCCGGCAAGATGAGCAGCTGGTCCGGCGTCCGGCCGTACTTGGCCAGGCGGCCCTTGACGTCGGCGTAGAACCCCTGGCCTTCGGCCAGCTTGCCGTGCCGGCTGAAGATCGCGTCCGCGCTGGAGGCGGCGAACTCGCGGCCCTCCTCGGAGTCGCCGGCCTGGAAGATGACCGGCCGTCCCTGCGGGCTGCGCGGCACGTTGAACTGCCCGCTGATCTCGAAGTGGGCGTCGGAGTGCGCGAACCGGCCGGGCTTGGGGCGGGTGAGAAACACCCCGGACGCCTTGTCCGCGATGATCTCGTCGCCGTCCCAGGAGTCGAACAGCTCCCAGGTCGTCTGCAGGAACGTCCGGGCCCGGTCGTACCGGGCATCTTGGGGCAGGAAGCCGCCGCGCCGGAAGTTCTCGCCGGTGAACGCGTCCCAGGACGTCACCACGTTCCAGGCGGCCCGGCCGCCGGAGAGGTGATCGAGGCTGGCGAACTGGCGGGCCACCTCGTACGGCTCGTTGAAGGTCGAGTTGATCGTGCCCGCCAGGCCCAGGCGGTCGGTGACCGCCGCGAGCGCGGCCAGGACGGTGAAGGTGTCCGGGCGCCCGACCACGTCCAGATCGTAGATCTGGCCGCTCTGCTCGCGCAGCCGCAGGCCCTCGGCGAGGAACAAGAAGTCGAACTTGGCCCGCTCGGCGGTGCGGGCCAGGTGCGCGAAGGAGCTGAACTCGATGTGGCTGCCGGACCGCGGGTCGCTCCACACCGTGGTGTTGTTCACGCCGGGGAAGTGCGCCGCGAGATGAATCTGCTTGGTCATGGTCAGTTGCTCCCGCTGAGTTGCTTGTCACCGGGTTGCTTGTCACCGGCGGCGTAGCGGCTGGCGGGCCGGCCCAGACCCAGGCGCCCGCGCAGCGTGCCGGCCTGGTAGCTGGTGCGGAACGCGCCGCGCCGCTGCAGTTCGGGCACCAGCTCCCTGGTGATCGCCTCCAGGTCGCCGGGGATACCGCCGGGCCGCAGCCGGAAGCCGGACAGGCCGGCCTGCTGCCATTCGATCAGCAGGCTGGCCAGCTGCGCGGGCGTGCCGGTGAAGACCGTCGCGTCGCTGGTGTACACGTACCCGGCGAGCTCATCGAGCCGCGCCTTGCGGTCGGCCGCCGCGGCCACGCTCGGGCCGAGAAACACGACCAGGTCGCCGAGGAGAATCGGGTCATGAGCACGGCTGACGGCGCGGATCCCGGCCACGATCTGGGCGGCATGGCCGGCGTCGCCCGGCGTCACGAAACCGATATCGGCCACCGACCCGATCAGAGCGTAGGCCGGGTCTCCGTGCGCCAGGGCGGCAACCACCGGCTGGCCCTGCGGCGGCCGGGGCGTGATCGACGGGCCCTTGACGCTGAAGTAGTCACCGGAGAAGTCGATGTAGTGCAGCTTGCCGCGGTCGACGAACCGGCCGCTGGCGACGTCGCGGATCTCGGCGTCGTCCTCCCAGCTGTCCCACAGCCGCCGGATCACCTCGACGTAGTCGGCCGCTTCGTCGAACAGCCCGGTCACCAGTTGCCGGGCCGCCGGATCGTCCCGGTCCGCCAGCGCGATCCGCGGGAACACCCGCCGGCCGAAGTGAGCGGCCTCGTCCGGACTGGCCGAGACCCGCACCCGGACGCCGGCCCGGCCGTTGCTGACGTAGTCGAGGGTCGCGATGGCCTTGGAGATGTGGAACGGCTCGGTGTGCGTCACGACCACGGTCGGTATCAGCCCGATGTGCCTGGTCAGCGGGGCTGCCCGGGCGGCGATGAGCACCGCGTCCAGGCGCCCGGCGACCCGTTCGGTCCGGGTGGACTGCAGGGTGAAGCCGTCTTCGATGGTGACGAAGTCGAGCAGGCCTCGTTCGGCCTCGGCGATGACATCGGTCCAGTAGCGGCCGGTGAACAGCTCGGCTGGACGCGCGCGCGGCTCGCGCCACGCGGCGGGATGCCAGCCCGCGCCGTCGAGCGCGACGGACAGGTGCATGGGGGGTCACTCCGTTCCGTGCGAGTGGAACCACGGCCGTTCCGAAAAAAGTCGCCTATCGAGATCGGGGTACTAGAGATAAGGAGGGGATCCGCGGTCCTATTCCGGTTCCGGCCCGCGTCCGGCGGGCGCGGCCCGGATAAGATGTACATTAAATCAATCTGAAAAATGGG
>PLDT01000384.1:0-2613 GCA_003136255.1 Actinomycetota bacterium | reverse complement strand
GGCCGGGCGGCAGCTGATCGGCGGATAGCCGGACGAGCTCCCGCTTGACGATGCGGTCCTCCAGCGAGTGGTAGGCCAGCACCACCACGCGGCCACCCACGGCCAGCACGCCCAAGGCGGCGGGCAGCGCCCGGCGCAGCGTGCCGAGCTCGTCGTTCACTTCGATCCGCAGCGCCTGGAAGGTGCGCTTGGCCGGGTTCCCGCCGGTGCGCCGGGTCGCCGCCGGGATCGCGTCCTTGACGATGGCGCTCAGCCGCAGGGTGGAGGTGATCGGCGTGCGGGACCGCTCACGAACCACCGCGTCGGCGATCCGCCGGGCGAAGCGTTCCTCGCCGTAGTCGCGGAGCACGCGGGTGAGCTCGGCGGCGGAGTAGCCGTTGACGATGTCGGCCGCGGTGCGGTCCTCGGTCAGGTCCATTCGCATGTCCAGCGGGGCGTCCCGGGCGTACGCGAAGCCCCGGTCCGGATCGTCGAGCTGCGGCGAGGACACGCCGAGGTCGAAGAGCAGGCCCATCACCTGTGCTGGCCCGGGGATAGCGGCCACCACGGCCGGGATCTCGTCATACCTGGCGTGCACCAGCGTCACCCGGTCGGCGTAGGGAGCGAGCAGGTCGCGGGCGGCTTCGATCGCGGCCAGGTCGGCGTCGATGCCGATCAGCAGCAGGCCCGGGCAGGCCTCGAGCAGCGCCCGGGCATGCCCGGCCCGGCCCAGGGTGGCATCCACCAGCACCGCGTCCGGACCGGCCAGGGCAGGCGCGAGCAGGGCCGTGACCCGGCCGGCGAGCACCGGCACGTGCCCTGACTCTGCCATGCGTCCCCTCTTTCGTGTCCGGCGGTCATGGGCGGTCTGTGTGCCCTGGCCCCTCGGCCGGCCTCCGTCTGCTGGCGTTGCCGGCTGGCACCGGGGAAGTGATGCCAGCAGGGAACGGCAGATGGAGGCCGGCCCGCGATCGCTACAGGATTCCCGGGTACACCTCCTCGGAGGCCCCGGCGAAGGTGTCCTCCTGCCTGGCCAGGTAGGTCTCCCAGGCCTGGCTGTCCCAGATCTCGAGGCGGGTATTGGCGCCGATCACCACGCAGTCCCGCGCCAGCCCGGCGTAGGCGCGCAGGGCCGCGGGGACGGTGATCCGGCCCTGCCGGTCGGGAAGCTCGTCGGAGGCACCGGAGAACAGCACGCGGCCGTAATCCCGGGACGCCTTGTCGGTCACCGGCGCGTTGCGCAGCTTCTCGGTGATGCGGGCGAACTCCTCCCGCGGCCAGACGAACAGGCAGCGGTCCTGCCCCTTGGTGATCACTACGCCCCCAGCGAGCTCTTCCCGGTACTTGGCGGGCAGGAACAGCCGGCCTTTCTCGTCCAGCCGCGGCTGGTGAGTGCCGAGGAACACGGGCCCACCTCCCGGCGCCATCCTCCACCATTGCGCTCCACTGTACCCCACATTCCTCCACCGTCAACGCTGAGAAGCTCCGGATCGTGCTCTTCGCCGCTACGAAACGGCAGGTAGAAGCCTTTAGGGGGCCGTGGAGCGAAGTGGGGGAAATACCGGAGCTCGCCGCCGCGGCCGACCCGGTGGCGGGCATGGCGGCGCGCAAGGGCGTGTGGCCTGTCGGAATAACCGCAGATAGGAAAGGTAAACCGCAGAGGGGTTCGGCGAGTCAACCGGGCCTGGGCCGCCGAAGTGGGGCGTTGTGGAGGACCTGGCGGGCCGGGGCGGAAGCAAGGCCAGCGTCGCGCATTGGCCGGAGAAAGACGTACTGTAGCGTTACAGCCGCTCGGCCGGGAGCGCTACGTGATCGGAAGCCTGGCTGGCTTCTGCCCGCCAGCGCCTTCAGGGAGGCCATGTGGTTCTTGAGGTCGGAAGGCAGACGGGGAACCCGATCGATGATCTAGTTCCGGCGGCGCGCAGGATCGGCCACGCCATCGAGGCCGTGATCGAGGGAAAACCAGAAGCGATCCGGCTCACGCTGGCGGTCCTGCTGGCTGAGGGGCATCTGCTCATCGAGGACGTGCCGGGCGTGGGCAAGACGATGCTGGCGAAGGCCCTGGCCCGGGCCATTGACGGCAGCGTCCAGCGGGTCCAGTTCACGCCGGACCTGCTGCCCAGCGACATCACCGGGGTGAGCGCCTTCAACCAGGAGCGNNCTGGAGTGCATGGAAGAGCGCCAGGTCACCGTCGACGGCACGACCTATCCGCTGCAGGCGCCGTTCATGGTCATCGCCACCCAGAACCCGGTGGAGATGGAAGGCACCTACCCGCTGCCCGAGGCGCAGCGGGACCGGTTCACGGCGCGGCTCTCGCTGGGCTACCCTTCGGCCGCGGCCGAGCGGGAGATGCTCAGCACGCACGGCTCGACGTCACCGCTGGACGAGCTCAAGCCGGTGGCGCGGGCCAGCGACATCCAGGACCTCGCGATCGCGGTGCGCAAGGTCCTGGTGTCCGATCAGGTCAAGGACTACATCATCAGCCTGGTCAACGCGACCAGGACCTCGCCCGAGCTGCGCCTCGGCGCGTCCCCGCGGGCCACGCTGCACCTACTGCGGGCCAGCCGGGCCTGGGCCGCGCTCGACGGGCGGGACTACGTAATCCCGGACGACGTGCAGGCGCTGGCCGGCCC
>PLDT01000449.1:14670-14947 GCA_003136255.1 Actinomycetota bacterium | reverse complement strand
CGCAGCGCCGCGGCGGCCGCGTACAGCACGAAGGGGCACAACACCACGTCGTAGCCGGCGGCCACCGGCAGCACGTGCCTGATGGCGGCCCAGGTCACCCGCGGATCGCTGAGCATGGCGCCGAGCAGGGAGGCCAGCGCCTCCCCGAGGACGGCGCCAACCGCGGTCACCACGATCTCGAACAGCGCGGTGTGCCCCTGTTCCGGCCCCCCTTCGCCGTCGGGGACGTCGGCGGCCAGGCCGCACGCGTAGCCGATCAGGCAGAACACCAGCGCGT
>PLDT01000449.1:0-14642 GCA_003136255.1 Actinomycetota bacterium | reverse complement strand
CGGCGACGGGGTGGACGAGGGTGACGCTCCCCCGGCCGGCGACGGGGTGGACGAGGGTGACGCTCCCCCGGCCGGCGACGGCAGGGTGCCCGGGGCCAGGGAGGCCGAGGAGGACGGGCTGGGGGTGACGGTGATCGTGACCGTCGGCGCGGGACGCGGCAGGATCGAGACCCTCGGGTTGTGCTTGGGCACCTGGACCACGATGCCGACCACGCCGAGGGTGGTGAAGTCGACGAACGGCCGGACCAGCGCCGTCTGGGTGAGCGCTCCGGGGCTGGCGTGGACCGAGATCACCGTGCCCACAGGCACACCGGGAACCTCCGGCTGGTCACCCACCGAGGCGTAGGTGTCGACCTGCTGCCCGGGCTCCAGCACGGCGTTCGCGTCGAACAGGGTGAGGCGCAAGGTGGCCGACCCGGACATGGACTTGCCCGTCCCGGCGACGGCGCCGATCTCGCCGCTGCCTTCCAGCTGCACGCCGATCAGCGAGGACGCGTCGTCGGCCAGCAGGACGGTCGAGGTGTCCTCGCTCACCTGGGTCACGGTGCCGACGTAGCCGGAACCGTTGAGCACGGTCTCGTCCGGCTTGATCCCGTCGCTGCGGCCGACATCCAGCGTCACCGTGTCGGCGTAGTCGCCGCCGGCCGCGATCACGGTCGCGGCCATGATCCGGTAGCCGCCCGCGTCGAGCTGCAGCAGCTGCTCCAGCTGCTGCCGAGCGGTCTTGCTCAGCTGAGCCGAGCTGAGCTGGGCGCGCAGCGCGGCGTTCTCCTGCTGCAGGTTCGCGATCGTGCTCTGCGCGGAGGGCCCGCCGGTAACCGAGTCGAACAGGCTGGCGACCGGGTTGGTCACGTCGTGGGTGACCCGCTCGATGGGCCCGAAGATGTTCGCGCCGACGTTGCGGGCCGGAGATTGGCCGCCATCGCGGAAATCGAGCGTGATCAGGGCGATCGCGATGATCAGGAGCACGCCAAGAACCAGGCGTGTACGCCGGCTGTCGTGCACTGCGGCTCCTCGTCAGTGTTCGCCGGGCCTGGCCCGCGCGGCCGATGCGACGGGTTCTCGGGCCGCGTCAGGGATCAGCGCCTGTGGTCGGGCACCAGCACCTGACGCAGCGTCTCGAAGTCCTCGACACACTTGCCCGTGCCGAGCACCACGGAGTCCAGCGGATTGTCCGCGACCTGCACGGGCATTCCGGTTTCCTCCCGGATTCGTGACTCTAGTCCGCGCAGGAGGGCGCCGCCGCCGGTCAGGGCGATACCCCGGTCCATGACGTCGCCCGCCAGCTCGGGCGGGCACTTATCCAGCGTGGTCTTGACCGCGTCGATGATCAGGTTAAGCGGTTCCTCGATGGCCCGGCGTACCTCCGCCGCGGAGATCACCACGGTCTTGGGCAGGCCGCTGACCAGATCCCGGCCCCGGATCTCGGCGTGCGGCTCGTCCTCGGAGGGGAACGCGGAGCCCAGCGCCATCTTGAGTTCCTCGGCGGTCCGCTCGCCGAGCATCAGCGAGTATTCCTTCTTCCCGAAGGTGATGATGGCCTGGTCCATCTCGTCGCCGCCGATCCTGATCGACTGGGAGGTGACGATGCCGCCCAGCGAGATCACCGCGACTTCGGTGGTGCCGCCGCCGATGTCGACCACCATGTTGCCGGTCGGCTCGTTGATCGGCAGGCCCGCGCCGATCGCCGCGGCCATCGGCTCTTCGATGATGTAGACCCGCCGGGCACCGGCCTGATGGCCGGCCTCCTTGACCGCGCTCTGCTCCACGCCGGTGATCCCGCTCGGCACGGCCACCACGAGCCTGGGCTTGGCCAGATGGGTCCGCCGGTGCACCTTCTGGATGAAGTACCGCAGCATCCGCTCGGTGACGTCGAAGTCGGCGATGACCCCGTCCTTGAGCGGGCGCACCGCCACGATGTTGCCCGGAGTGCGGCCGATCATGCGTTTAGCCTCGGCGCCCACGGCGACGATCTGGCCGTTGTTCGTATTGAGTGCGACCACCGACGGTTCGTTCAGCACGATGCCGCGGCCACGTACGTAGACCAGGGTGTTAGCAGTGCCGAGATCGACCGCCATATCACGGCCGAGAAACGTCAGCGCGTTACTCATCAGGACGGCAACCTTCCGGTCCGGACTGGATCTGGAACTGTCAGTGTGGGCCTCGCGGTCCACGCCATGCAGCGGCCTGAGGGGTTCTTACTTGCACAACGGCGACGCCGGCCCACCGGGTTCCGGGAAGCTGATCTTCCCGGTCATGAGCGAGCCCGCCGCCGGATGCCGATGATTCGCCACTGTTCTTCAGCTTACCCGCGATCGGGCGTGCCACCCCTCCGCCGGACCGGCGGCGCGCCGGAGTTCGCGGTCGAAAAAGGCCCTCGCGGCCCCGGCACCACGGCCGTGACCAGGGCAATCGCGGCAATCGCGGCGGCGACCACCGCGGCGAACCGGGATCGCGAGGCGCCGGGGAGCGGCCTTGGCCAAGCCGTCCGGCCAGGGACCGCTAGGCGCCGGAGGCGCGGGACGGCGGCGGGGTCTGCAGGCGGCGGGCGAGCCAGATGCCGGTGACCCACAGTGCGGCGAAGATCACACCGAGAACGTACATGGCCGGCACGACGACGCCCGCGGCGATGACCAGGGCCTGCAGCGCGGTGCCGGCCCACAGCGCCCAGCGCATGCCCGGGCGGCCGACCAGGCCGCTGAGCACCAGGGCGCACACGGCCAGGCCGCCGCCGACGCCGCCCGCCACGCCGTGGCTCAGGTGCTCCAGCACGATGGCGGGCGCGATGGCCAGCCCGATGACGACGGCTTCCATGATCAGGACCGTGCCGCACAGCTGCCGCAGTTGCTTCATGACAGCTCCGCGGCGGTGAACGTGTGACGCGAGGGCTGACTCGCCGGCGGCTCGGCAGGCAGCTCGCCGCCCGCCGGGGCGAGCAGCCGGCGGGCGTCGCCCGCGGTGATGACCGATCCGGTGACGAGTACTCCGCTGCTGCCGGGCCCGGTCTCGGCCACGGCCTCATCGGCGAGCCCGACCGCGATCTCGATCGCTTCGTCGAGCCGCTCGGCGGACTGGACCCGGTCCTCACCGAAGATCTCCGCGGCCAGCTCCGCAGTCGAGGATGGATCCAGGGAACGGTCGGATGAATTGCGGGTCACCACGATCTCGCTGAGCAGCGGCTCCAGCTCGGCCAGCATGCCCGGCACGTCCTTGTCGCCGCTAGCGGCGAACACGCCGGACAGGCGGGCGAAGCTGAACGACTCACCGATAGCGGCCACGGTCGCGGCCATCCCGGCCGGGTTGTGGGCGGCGTCGATGATGATCGTGGGGCTGCGCCTGACGACCTCCAGCCGCCCGGGCGAGGTGACCTTCGCGAACGACTCCCGGACCAGGTCCGCGTCGAGCGCTCCGGCCTCGTCCGTGACCCCGGCGAACGCCTCGACCGCGGCCAGCGCGCAGGCTGCGTTGCCCGCCTGGTGCAGGCCGAACAGCGGCAGGTACACGTCCTCGTAGGTGCCGCGCAGGCCGCGGAGTACCAGCAGCTGGCCGCCGAGCGCCTGCTCGCGGCTCAGCACGCCGAACTCGACGCCTTCCCGCGCCACCGTCGCGCCCACCTCGACCGCGTACCGGAGCAGCACCTCGGCGGCGCCGAGCGGCTGCTGCGCGAGCACCGCGACCGCGCCCGGCTTGATGATGCCGGCCTTCTCGGCCGCGATCTCCTCGACCGTGTTGCCGAGCAGCCGGGTGTGGTCGATGGAAATCGGGGTGACGACCGCGACCACGCCGTCCGCGACGTTAGTGCAGTCGAGCCGGCCGCCCACGCCGACCTCGAGGACCATCACGTCGACCGGGGTGTCGGCGAAGACGGCGAAGGCCATCCCGGTCAGGACCTCGAAGAAGGACATCGCCGCCGGATGCCGCTCGTCGACCAGCTTGACGTACGGGATCACCTCGTCGTAGGCGGCCACGAACCGCTCCGGGCTGATCGGCGCGCCGTCGATGACGATCCGCTCCCTGATCGAGACCAGGTGCGGGCTGGTGAACCGGCCGGTGCGCAGGCCGCGGCCGCGCAGCAGCGCGTCGGTCATCCGGGCGGTGGACGTCTTGCCGTTGGTGCCGGTGATGTGGATGACCGGGCAGGCCCGCTGCGGATCACCCAGCAGCCCGACGAGCTCGGTCATCCGGTCCAAGGCAAGATCCACGGAATGTTCGGGGCGACGGGAGAAGATCTCTCGCTCGACCTCACGCATCCGGGTCTCGATATCCATCTTGCTAGCCTACGAGCGCGGCCAAGCGCTGTTCGAGGCGGGCGACGTCGGAGCGGGCGACCGCGAGGCGCGCGCGGGTCTTGTCCACGACGGCGGCGGGCGCCTTGGCCGTGAAGTCGGCGTTATCCAGCTTCCGCTCGGCCTGCTCGGCCTCGCTGCGGGCCGCGGCGAGATCCTTCTCCAGCCGGCGGCGCTCGGCGGCCACGTCCACGGTGCCGGTCACGTCCAGTTCGACCGTGATGTCCTCGGCGGCCAGCGACGCCGAGGCGGCGAAGCCGTCCGCCGGCGGGGTCAGCCGCAGCAGGGACCGGATCCGCTCCTCGTGTCCGGCCAGCGAAGTGGCCTCGATGCCCACCAGCCGGGCGGCCAC
This sequence comes from Actinomycetota bacterium, assembly GCA_003136255.1. Lineage (GTDB taxonomy): Bacteria > Actinomycetota > Actinomycetes > Streptosporangiales > Streptosporangiaceae > Palsa-504. Next base: position 10,004 of record PLDT01000449.1, on the reverse strand, counting down.
CCGCTGCCCGGGCCGCAGGCCCTGATCCGAGCGGAACCGCCGGACCTCGGTCACCAGCCGCATCAACGAGGAGATCTCCGCCTCGGCGGCCCCGTCCGCGTAGGAGAACGCCGGCCAGTCCGCCACCACAACCGACTCCTCGCCCGTGAGAGCGGTCCAGAGCTCATCGGTCACGAACGGCATGACCGGGTGCAGCAGGCGGAGCAGCTGATCCAGGACGAACCCGAGCACCTGCTGGGTGGTCTGGATCAGCGCCTGGTCGCCGGAAGCCAGCGGCACCTTGGCCAGCTCCAGGTACCAGTCGCAGACCTCGTCCCAGGCGAAGTGGTACAGCACGTCGCAGATCTTGCCGAACTCGAACTTTTCGAACAGCTCGTCCACCTCGGCGATCACGGCCGAGAGCCGGGACAAGATCCACCGGTCCGGCACGGAATACGCGGCCGGGGTCAGGGCGGCGGCGGGGACGTGCGCACCGTTGAGCAGGGCAAAACGGACGGCGTTCCACAGCTTGTTGCAGAAGTTACGCGAGCCGGCCGCCCACTCCTCGCTGATGGCGATGTCGCTGCCCGGGTTGGCCCCGCGGGCCAGGGTGAACCGGGTCGCATCGGCCCCGAACCGGTCCATCCAGTCCAGCGGATCGACGGTGTTCCCCCGCGACTTGGACATCTTCTTGCCGAACTGGTCGCGGACCAGACCGTGCAGGACCACGGTGCGGAACGGCACCGCGTCGGCCGGAGGCTGGTCGCGCATGGCGTACAGACCGAACATCATCATCCGCGCGACCCAGAAGAACAGGATGTCGTAGCCGGTCACCAGGACGCTGGTCGGGTAGAACGTGCGCAGGTCCGGCGTGTCGTCCGGCCAGCCCAGCGTCGAGAACGGCCACAGGGCCGAGGAGAACCAGGTGTCGAGCACGTCAGGATCCTGGACCCAGCCCTCGGGGGCTTGCTCGTTCGGGCCGGCGCAAAACAACTGGCCGTTCGGTCCATAAAAGACTGGAATACGGTGGCCCCACCAAAGCTGACGGGAGATGCACCAGTCGTGCATGTCGTCGACCCAGCCGAAGTAGCGCGCGTTCATCTCCGGCGGGTGCAGGCGGACGCGGCCGTCGCGGACCGCGTCGCCGGCCGCCTTGGCCAGCGGGGCGACGCGGACGAACCACTGCAGGGACTGGCGCGGCTCGACCGTGGTGCCGCAGCGGCTGCAGTGGCCGACCGCGTGCAGGTACGGTCGGATCTCGGCTACGATCCGGCCCTGCTCGCGCAGGGCGCGGACCACGGCGGGCCGTGCCTCCAACCGGTCCAGGCCCTGGAACGGGCCGTGCGCGGTGATCACGCCGTGCTCGTCCATGATGGTCAGGCTGGGCAGGTCGTGCCGGCGGCCGATCTCGAAGTCGTTCGGGTCGTGGGCCGGGGTCACCTTGACCGCGCCGGTGCCGAACGCCGGATCGACGTGGTCGTCGGCGATCACGGGGATGCGGCGGCCGGTGAGCGGCAGGTCGACGGTCTGGCCGATCAAGCTGGTGTAGCGCGGGTCGTCGGGGTGCACGGCGACCGCCGTGTCGCCGAGCATTGTTTCGGGGCGGGTGGTGGCGACGACGATGGACGCGTTCCCGTCCCCGTAACGGATGGAGGTGAGCTCGCCCTCGTCGTCGAGGTGGTCGACCTCGATGTCGGACAGTGCGGTCAGGCAGCGGGGGCACCAGTTGATGATGCGCTCGGCCCGGTAGATCAGGCCGTCGTCGTAGAGCTGCTTGAAGATCGTCTGCACGGCGCGGGACAGGCCCGCGTCCATGGTGAACCGCTCCCGTGACCAGTCGACGCTGTCGCCCAGGCGGCGCATCTGACCCAGGATCTTGCCGCCCGATTCGGCCTTCCACTGCCAGACCCGCTCGACGAACGCCTCGCGGCCGAGGTCGTGCCTGCTGAGACCCTCCTTGGCTAGTTCCCGCTCGACCACGTTCTGGGTGGCGATGCCCGCGTGGTCCATGCCGGGCAGCCACAGCGTGTTGTAACCCTGCATGCGGCGCCGCCTGATCAGCGCGTCCATCAACGTGTGGTCAAGGGCGTGGCCGATGTGCAGGGAACCGGTGACGTTCGGTGGCGGGATGACGATGCAGTACGCGGGCGCGGCGGAGTACGCGTCCGCGGTGAAGTAGCCTGCCTTCTCCCAGCGTTCGTAACGCGGGCCCTCCACCTCGGCGGGGGCGTACTGGGAGGGCAGTTCGATGGGATCTGGTCGGCTCACGACAGGTGAGTCTACGACCCCGCGAAGTGCTTTGCGGCCGGGCTAGGAGCCTTGTCAGCTGGCGGCCTGGACCTCCACGGCGTTCCTGACCGTCAGGGCGATGGACGAGGCGCCGAGGTACTTCACCGCGCTGGTGCCGATGACGAACTCCACCTGGCCGAACGTGCTGGTGGTGGCCCACACGCACTCGCTGGTATCGGAGCCGTCCACGACGCTGTAGCCGCACATCATCTCTCCGCCGTGCGGCCCCGCGGGCACCATGCGGGTGTCGATGAGCTGGGCCCGCTCGGCCGCGATGATCGCGGCCGGTTTGAAGGTGCCGTCGTAGCCGGTGAAGTTGACGGCCTTGAAGCCGCTGGCCCCCGGGGTCGTGATCGAGCTGAGATCGTACACGGCGATCACATCTTTGCCCGGTGTTCCTGCTCCCTTGGCCTTGATCTGCGCGGCGACGGAGCTAACTACGCTCTTAATGTCGCCCGCGAAGATCCTGGTCGCGGCCGAGTTATACGCGTACGGGCCGGCCTTCGCCGGGGCGGTGAACTCGTACGTGGCGGCCGGCGCGGCGGCCGGGGCGCTGGTGGTGGCCGTCGAGCCGCCGGTGGCCCCGCTGTTCGCGCCGGCCTTGGTCAGGTGGACGACCAGCAGCACGATGACGACCACGCCGACGACCGAGGAGAGCAGGTAGAGGACCATCCGGATCCCGCCCAGCCGCTGCGGCGGGCGCTGGGCCGACCGGGACGGGCCGGAGCGCGAGCCCCGGCCGGGCGGGGTGAGGTCGTCGGTGCCGTAGGGCGGTCCGGCTGGTTGTTCGTAGCCTGGCTGCTCGTAGCCTGGCTGTTCGTATGCTGGCTGTTCGTATCCCGGCTGGGGGTGTGCGTCCGGGCCGTATCCGCCGGTGCCGTAGGCGTCCGGGCGGTAGCCTTCCTGGCGGTAGCCTTCCTGGCCGTAACCGCTCTGTCCGTAGCCCGGCTGGCCGTAGGCCGGCTGGCTGTAAGCGTCCGGCGGGTAGGTGGCCTGGGTACCGTTCTGGCCGTAGGCCGGCTGGCCGTAAGCGTCCGGCGGATAAGTGGCCTGGGTACCGTTCTGGCTGTACTGATCCGGAGAGTACGAACCCTGGCCGTAGCCGTCCTGCTGGTAGCCGGTGCCGCGGGGGCTGATCGGCTGGCCGAGGGCGTTCAGGCCGTAACCGGCCTGGTCGTAACCAGCCTGGTCGTAACCGGCCTGGTCGTAACCGGCCTGGCCGGTCCGCTGGCCGGTCCCCTGGTCGGGGTAGCCGGTCCGCTGGTCCGTGTAGCCGGAGCCGTGGTCGGNNGGCCGGAGTACGGATGATCGGGCTCGCCGAAGGCGCGCGAACCGCCGGTGTCGAAACCGGGCTGGCCATAATCTTGCTGGCCGTGTTCTTGCTGGCCGTGTTCTTGCTGGCCGTAGTCTTGCTGGCCGTAACCGCCATGCCCGTAGCCCGGCTGGTCGTAGTCCCGTTGCTCATTGCCGCGCTGGTCGAAGCCGCGCTGGTCAGGACCGGGCTGGTCATAGCCCGGCTGGCCATAGGCTAGCTGGCCATAGCCGCCTGGCGCGTACTCCTGGCCGGTCGTCTGCTGGCTGCCGAAACCCGGCTGGTCATCAACGTCCGGCCAGGCCGCCCGGCCTCCGCCGGCCGAGGCGGTCGCGGGGTAGACCGCGCTGTTGGGCTGGTCGTAGCCGGGCGATGCCTGCGGCCCGGAGCCGTTGTGCGGCCCAGAACTGATCGCGCGCCGGGGCACGGGGGGGCCAGCCTGCGGCGCGGGGGCGGTCTGCGGTGCGGTGCCGAGCGGGGTCCGCGGGCCGGTGTCGAGCGGGTGCCGCGACTCGGTACGGTAGCCCGACTCGTCTCCCGGGGTCTGACCGTAGCGCACGACCGCCGCCGGAGTGGTTCCGGCCTCGTAGCCCGGTTGCGGTCCGTAGCCGGGCTGCGCCCCGTAGCCCCGGTCTTGGCCGTACCCGGCCGGCTGGCCGTAGCCGGAGTCCTGGCCGTAAGCGGAGTCCTGGCCGTACCTAGGCTGCTGGGCGTACCCAGGCTGCTGGCCATAGCCGGAGTCCTGGCTATGGCCAGATCCCTGCCCGTAGCTTGGCCGCTGCCCGTAACCGGACCCCTGGTCGTAGCCGGAGGACTGGTCGTAGTTTTGCGCTTGGTCGTAGCCGGAAGACTCGTCGTAGTCTTGCGCCTGGTCGTAGCCGGGCAGGCCTCTTCGCCCGGCCCGAAGGGTGCCCTCATGGCCGCGGATGGTCCGGTGGCCGCCGGTCGGCTGGCTTTGCTGATAGCCCTGATCGTCCGATCCGGAGCCTTCGGGTTCGGGACCGGAGTCCCAGCTCCCCGTTGGGGAGTCCCAACCACTCATCTGTGCTCAATTCCCCGTCGCTGTGGAAGACGGCTGCTGGTCAGCGCCCGAGATCCTGGCGTGGCGGGAACCGCGCCAGACCAACGCAATATGTGGAGGCTACACAGGAATCGCGCTGATCATGGGCAATACCCCCAAAATCGACAAGCGACAGTACACGTCGGCTCGGGTTAGATCCGCAGGTTAACCGGCTCATGCCGAACAGATGTACGACTGCCACGCCGAGGCTTCCGCGACCGCCCCGGGCCGGGATTCAGGCGGACTTCTCGCGCGGAGTACGCCGGCTGACGTCCCTGGGCACGATGGTCGGGTTGACGTTCTCGAGCACGGCTTCGCGCGTGATCACGACCCGCTCCACGTCCTTGCGGCTCGGCACCTCGTACATGACCGAGAGCAGAACCTCTTCCATGATGGCACGCAGGCCACGGGCGCCGGTGCCGCGCAGATTCGCCTGGTCGGCGATGGCTTCTAGCGAGTCGGGGGTGAACTCCAGGTCCACGCCGTCCAGCTCGAACAGGCGCCGGTACTGCTTCACCAGTGCGTTGCGTGGCTCGGTGAGGATCTGGATGAGCGCGTCCCGGTCCAGGTTGTGCACGCTGGTGATGACCGGGAGGCGGCCGACGAACTCCGGGATCATGCCGAACTTCAGCAGGTCTTCCGGCATCACGTCGGCGAACTGGTCGGTCGTCGCCTGAGCGTTCCGGACCCGGAGCTTGGCGTTGAACCCCATCCCGTTGTGGCCGGACCGCTGCTCGATGATCTTCTCCAGCCCAGCGAACGCCCCGCCGCAGATGAACAAGACGTTAGTCGTGTCGATCTGGATGAACTCCTGGTGCGGGTGCTTGCGGCCGCCCTGCGGGGGCACCGAGGCGGTGGTCCCCTCCAGTATCTTCAGCAGGGCCTGCTGGACGCCCTCCCCGGACACGTCACGGGTGATGGACGGGTTCTCGCTCTTGCGCGCGATCTTGTCGATCTCGTCGANNACGTCGTAGTCCGCCGCCTGGATCAGCTTAAGCAGGATGTTCTCGACGTCTTCGCCGACGTAGCCGGCCTCGGTCAGGGCGGTCGCGTCCGCGATGGCGAACGGCACGTTGAGCAGCCGGGCCAGGGTCTGGGCGAGCAGCGTCTTGCCCGAGCCGGTCGGGCCCAGCAGCAAGATGTTGGACTTGGCTAGCTCGACGCCCTCGTCACCAGGCCTATCGTCGCCGGACTGGACCCGCTTGTAGTGGTTGTACACGGCGACCGAGAGAGCCTTCTTGGCCTTGTCCTGGCCGATCACATATGCGTCGAGGAACTCGTAGATCTCCCGCGGCTTGGGCAGGCTGTCCCACTTGAACTCGGTGGGCTCGGCGAGCTCTTCCTCGATGATCTCGTTGCAGAGGTCGATGCACTCGTCGCATATGTACACGCCTGGGCCGGCGATGAGCTTCTTGACCTGCTTTTGACTCTTTCCGCAGAACGAGCACTTCAGCAGGTCCCCACCGTCACCGATGCGTGCCACCCAGATACTCCTTTACATGGGGCCGCCGTGACGGCCGGCTTGAGAGGGCCGACCGCCTCCGGCGGGCATGTCCCGCGAGGCCGTCACGTGTTGCATATCGACGGTACCGCTTCCTGGGTTCGATGGACACCATCAAACCCCGTCGGCGGCCCGAGAGGAAGAGCTGATTCCTCCCGGTAAAGACGACACTACCTCGACCGCGCGCTCACTACCGCGTTTGATCATGGTCAGGACCTCATCGAGGATGCCATATTGCTTGGCGTCCTCGGCGGTGAGGAACTTGTCGCGCTCGATGTCGTGGCGGACCGTCTCCTCATCCTTGCCGGTGTGCCGGGCCAGGATGACCTCCATCGCGCTCCGCATGCGCAGGATCTCGCGAGCCTGGATCTCCATGTCGGTCGACTGGCCGTAGCCGCCCTCGGTGGCCGGCTGGTGGATGAGGATCCGAGAGTTGGGCAGGGCCATCCGCTTGCCCTTGGTCCCGGCCGCGAGGATCACCGCGGCCGCGGAGGCGGCCTGGCCGATGCAGCACGTGGTGATGTCCGGCTGGATGAACTGCATGGTGTCGTAGATCGCCATCATCGAGGTCATCGACCCGCCGGGCGAGTTGATGTACATCGTGATGTCGCGGTCGGGGTCGATCGCCTCCAGCGTCAGCAGCTGGGCCATGACGTCGTTGGCGGAGGCGTCGTCGACCTGGACGCCGAGGAAGATGATCCGCTCCTCGAAGAGCTTGTTGTACGGGTTCATCTCCTTGATCCCGTACGACGTGCGCTCCACGAAGGACGGCAGCACGTACCTGGACTGCGGGGTGAGCACGCTCGGCTCCTTTGGCTGGGTCATGACAGAACGCCTACGGTGGGCACCTCGACGGCGCTGCGGATCACCTGGTCGACGAAGCCGTAGTCCTTGGCCTCCTCGGCGGTGAACCAGCGGTCGCGGTCGGCGTCCTTCTCTATTTGCTCGATCGGCTGGCCGGTGTGGTAGGCGGTGCGCTCGAACAGCGTGCGCTTGACGTAGAGCATCTGCTCGGCCTGGATCCTGATATCGGACGCGGTACCGCCGATCCCGCCAGACGGCTGGTGCATCAGGATCTGCGCGTGCGGCAGCGCGTACCGCTTGCCGTGGGTGCCCGCCGTGAGCAGGAACTGTCCCATCGANNGAGAGCAGCACGATCTCGCCGCAGATGCGGTTGGCCATGTCGTCGTCCACCTGCTGCCCGAGGAAGATAATGCGGTGCCGCAGCAGTCGCTGGAACAACGGGTCCCCGAACGGTTGGGCCGGTGGTTCCGCCGCGGCCACGATCGATGGCGGCGTGGGGGTCCACAGGGGCTGAGTCACACTATTCACCTGCTCCAGTCACATCTGGTGTCGTTGTCAGGACCATAACGCCGGCGCGGAACCTGATCGTCCCGCGCAGCGCGGTGTTCGCTACCGGCGCACGGAGCGCGCCGAGGGCAGGCACGANNCACGATCATGAATCGGCTCAATGCGCGGCGCGGGGTTGGTCCGGCGGCGGGTTACGCCTCGGCGTCGTCCTCGGCGTCGTCAGCGTCGTCAGCGTCGTCCTGGGCCTCGTCCTCGTCCTCGTCGGCGAGGGCGGCGGCGCCCTGGACGGGGGCGTTGAGGGCGGCCTTGACGTCGACCTCGTGGCCCGCGGTGTCGGTCACCTTGACTCGCTCGGCGATCAGGTTCATCGCCTTGCCGCGCAGTACCTCGGCGGCCGCGAAGGACAGCCGGCCGTCGTCGGCGAGCTGCTTGGCCAGGCGTTCCGGCGGGACGCCCATCTGCTCCGCCTGCCGGGTGACGTAGGCGGACAGCTCAGCCTGGTCCACGCCGAGCTCCTCCTGCCGGGCCAGCTGATCGAGCGCGAGGCTGACCGTGACCGCGCGGCGGGCCCGCTGCTCGAGGTCGGCGTCGAACTGCTCCTGGGTCTGGTTCGACATCTCCAGGTAGCCATCCAGGGTGGCACCGGCCCGCTCGAGCTGCTGGACGAGTGAATCCCGGTTCTGCGTGACCTCCTCGGCCACCACGCTCTCGGGCAGCGGGATTTCGACCTTGTCGATCAGCGACTCGAGGGCACGGTCACGCGCCTGGACGACCTGCTGGGTGGACTTCATCCGCTCCAGCTGGGCCCGGGTGTCGGCACGAAGCTCGCCGAGTGTGTCGAACTCGCTGGCCAGCTGCGCGAAGTCGTCGTCGAGGCCCGGGACTTCCTTGACCTTGACGCTGTGCACGGTCACCGTCACGTCGGCATCACGGCCGGCGAACTCACCGCCGGCCAGCTCAGTGCTGAACGTCTTGGACTCCCCGGCCGACATGCCGACCAGAGCGTCGTCCAGCCCGTCCAGCAGCGACTCGCTGCCGACCTGGTAGGACAGGCCGCTCGCCTGCGCGTCCTCGACCGGCTCGCCGTCCACGGAGGCGGACAGGTCGATCGAAACATAATCGTCGGTCTCCACCGGCCGCTGCACGCCCTTCAGCGAAGCGAACCGCTCCTGCAGGGAGCCGAGGTACTCAGCCACCTCGTCGGGGGTGACCCGGGTGTCGTCGACCGTGACGGCCAGGCTGGCCAGGTCGGGCAGCTCGAACTTGGGCCGGATGTCGACCTCGACGGTAAAGCTCAATGCCTTGCCGTCGTCGAGGCTGGTGATCTCCACCTCGGGCTGACCGAGGGCGTAGATGTCCCCCTCGGCGACCGCCTTAGCGTACAGCTCGGGCAGCGCGTCGTTCACGGCCTGACTGAGCACGACGTCCCGGCCGACCCGCCGGTCGATCACCGGCGGCGGAACGCGGCCCGGGCGGAAGCCCGGGATGCGGACCTGACGGCCGACCTCGCGGTAGGCCTTGTCGAGGCTGGGCTTCAGCTCATCGAACGGCACCTCGACGCTGAGCCGGACACGAGTCGGGCTCAGCTCTTCGACGTCAGTCTTCACGTCCGCGTCACTCCGGGATTGGTGATGGTAACTCAGCGATGGATCGCTGAGAAGTCTAAGCCGCCAGTCTAGGGGCTAGCGAACACGAACCACGCGCACTGGCGGCGGCTCGTTCTCCCGCCGGCGGTCATCGCCGATCAGCAGGTTCAGCACCCAGCTCACCAGCCCGACCACGATGGCACCCCAAAAGGCCGGCCAGAACCCGGTCACATGGAACGGCAGGGTCAGGTCACCGGCGACGACGCTGGTCAGCCACAGCAGCAGGCCGTTGACGACGAGCGCGGCCAGGCCGAGCGTGAGCACGTAGAAGGCGCAGCCGACGACCTTGATCAGCGGCTTGAGCGTGGCGTTGATGAGGCCGAAGATCAGCGCCACGGCGAGCAGCGTGCCGACCCTGGACCAGCCGCTCCCGGCGAGCAGCTCGATTCCGGAAACCGCCCAGGTCGCGACGCCCAGCGCCGCGGCCGAGACCAGCACCCGAAGCAAGAATCTCATAGTCCAGATATTACTCGAAATTGGGTGGTACGGGGAGCGGCGTTGGCGAGGTGCGGGGGGCGGCGTTGGCGAGGTGCGGGGGCGGCGTTGGCGAGGTGCGGGGGCCGGGGATGGTGTCTGCGAGTACGGGGAGGGCTGATTGCGACGTGCGGGGAGGTTCCCGAGTTCGGCGCTCCTTTGCCTGGGGTGCGTGTGCCACAAGCCCCCTTCTACCAGGGCTTGTGTGCCACGAGCCCCAAGGCCCCGGCTCACGCTACAGGGTGCGTGCGCCTCCGGCCTCGTCTAGGGGATCGGGGTGCCGAAGGGTCGTATGTGTTGCCGCGGCCGCGGTGCCCGCGCATGCCGTCGTCTCGCAGGCCCCGGTAGTGAGTCAGCGTCCCATTACCGCGGAGGATCCGGCTTATGCGGAGGATCCGGGCAGCTCCAGCTGCCAAAATGCTCCGCATAAGC
>PLDT01000241.1:0-2763 GCA_003136255.1 Actinomycetota bacterium | reverse complement strand
TCTCCGACGACTTGAAGCAGATCACCGTCCCGGTGCTGGTGATGCACGGTGATGACTATCAGATCGTGCCCTACGCCGATTCCGGGCCGCTGTCGGCGAAGCTGGTGCAGAACGGCACGCTGAAGACCTACCACGGGTTCCCGCACGGCATGCCGACCACCCAGGCCGCCACGATCAACGCCGACCTGCTCGCCTGGCTGAAATCCTGACCGCTCGTCGGCCGGGCCTGCTCAGTCCTTCGGGTAGGCCAGCCGGTTGTAGGAGGACTTGACGGTCATCGGACGCCCGCCCTGGCTCACCGCGGCGGTCAGCACCTCGCCGCGGCTTGCGACCGACGGGCGGGCGAGCATCGACGTGTCATACGCGGTCGCCGGGACTGTGGTTCCCTGCTGGGTCGGCATGCTCTGGTTCGTGGGGACGTCCGGCGGCGCGCCGCCTTCCTCAGTGTCCTGGGACAGGGTGCTGCAGGACCCGGTGAGCTGGATGGTCGGCACGGGCGGGGTCGGCAGGGCCGGGACGGATGTGTTCGGCTTGCTGGCGAGTGTTGCCATTAGGTCGCCGACCGTGGACAGGCGCCACTTGGAGACGTTGGGGACGGTCACGCCGAAGCGCTCTGCGACGAGCTTGAGTTGCGACGTGTGGTCGAAGACCTCCGAGACGACGTTCCCTCCCCGGCTGAACGGCGAAATCGCGAGCGCCGGTACCCGTACGCCGAGTCCGAGCGGGCCGGCAATGCCCAGCGTCTGGCTCGCGTAACCGGGCTCGAGCGTGCTCGACGGCGTCGCGGTGAGGTACTCGCCCGGCGTCCCGGCTGGGGCGGTGGGCGGCGGGACGTGGTCGAACCAGCCGTCGTTCTCGTCGTACATGAGGAACAGAGCGGTCTTCGCCCAGACCTCCTGGTTAGCGAGCAGCGCGTTCAGGACCAGCGAGACGAAGTACTGGCCCTGGTTCGGCGACGCGGACGGATGGTCGTCGAAGCCGAGGGGCGGGATGATCCATGACACGCTCGGCAGCGCCCCGCTCGCCACGTCGGCCGCGAAGGTGCCGGGGAAGGTCGGCGTGAACGCATTGGCATACAGCGCCGAAGCAGCGGCGCAGACACCCGCTCAGCCTTCCCTATCCATGACTGCGTGTCATGCCTGGCCTAAATCCTAGTCATTGGACGCATGGCTCATGACCAGCGAAACTGGCTAGGGAAAGACAACGAACGTCCGAGAGGATCTGCATGCCCGACCACGTGCAAGCGCCCGCCGGTCGGCGGATTGCCCTGATCGCGCACGACAATAAGAAGCGGGACATGCTCGAGTGGGCCGAGTACAACCTGGATCTGCTGGCCGGCCACGAGCTGTTCGCCACCGCCACGACCGGTCACCTTCTGCAGGAGCAGCTCGGACTTCCGGTCACCTGCTTCCGGAGCGGCCCTTACGGCGGTGACCAGCAGATCGGCGCCCGCATCGCCGAGGGCGAGATCGACCTGCTGGTGTTCCTGTGGGATCCGCTGGAGCCACATCCGCATGACCCGGACGTCAAGGCCCTGCTCCGGGTCGCGGTGGTCTGCAATATCCCGGTGGCCTGCAACCGGGCCACCGCGGATTTCATGATCTCCTCGCCGCTGATGAGCCAAAGCCATCAGCAGTGGGACCCGGCGTCCGGCCAGGCCCGGCACAATCAAGCAGCCCTGACCGTGGCCCGGGCCAGCTGATACCTCCGGCCCGGCTCCCCGGGAAGCAGGGCTGGCCAGTTAACCGCTGAACCGGGCGGCCGTCCCGCAGGCCAGCGCCGCGTCGAGCAGGGTAGCGGCGGCGGCGCGGGCCGCAGCGGCCGCGGCGGGGTCGTGGTCCATCCGCGCGGACTGCCCGCTGCCGTCGTAGAGCAGGTGCAACTGCCGGGCCAGGATCTCGGGCTCGGGCACACCGGTCTGCGCGGCCAGTTCGGTCAGCAGCGCACGCACCCAGCGGCGATAGGTCTCGGCGGCCTGTTCGACCAGGTCGCCGGGATGGGATTCCGCGCTGGCCCGGGCGAACGCGCAGCCGTGGTAGCCCGGCTGGGCGAACAGCTCACCCTGGCCCTCGAACACGGCCAGCAGGCGCTCGCGCGGGGTGTCGTAGCGTTCCACCGCCTGCGTGATGAGCTCGGCGACGCTGGCGTGGCGGGTCTCCAGGTAGGCGCGGACCAGTTCGTCCTTGCTGCCGAAGGTGTTGTACAGCGAGGCCTTGGCCACGCCGGCCTGCTCGATGACGCGATCGATGCCGACCGTGTGCACGCCCTCGTTGTAGAACAGCTCGTTGGCCGCGGCCAGCAGCCGCTCGCGCGCCGACGGCCGTGCCGCCCTCGCTTCCTTGACAGCCATGGTGACGGCCACCTTCCTAGACAGACTTGTCTATTATATGCCCGGGCGCGGGAGCGGCGGCAGGCTCCGCGGCGCGGCCGGGCCGGGTCTTCAGCAGGCCGAACAGGGCCAGGACGGCGAGCGCGATCACCGCGGCGCCGTAGTAGCGGGCCGTGTCGATCAGCCCTCCGCCATGCACCACGCCGAACCCGGCCAGCACGGCGGGCACGCCCAGTCCGAGGTAGGACACCACGTAGAGCAGCGAGATCAGGCCGGCCCGCTCGTGCGCCGCGGCCAGCGGCACGACCAGGCGGATGCCGCCCTGGAAGCCGCTGCCGAACCCGACGCCTGCGATCACCGAGCCCGCGAAGAAGAGCGCCACGGAGCCCACGCTGACGGCCAGCACGGTCACGCCCACGCCGGCGATCAGGGCC
>PLDT01000359.1:0-7122 GCA_003136255.1 Actinomycetota bacterium | reverse complement strand
GCGGCCGGGATCGCGCCGATCGACCCGGGCTGGGTCGTCTCCCCGGGAGGGGCGGTTGGCGTGGTCGTCCCGCTGGTGGTGCTACTGGTACTGCTGCTACAGGCGGCAAGAGCGGTGACGCTCGCTACCGCAAGGGCAAGCACGCCGATGCGCTTGGTTCCGAATCTGGTCATCGCTCCTCCCTCCTTGCGCTGTTCGCGCCACTGGTCCGTCCTGGGGTCATCAGCTTGTCGCCCTTCTCTCTCGCAGTTCGCCGGGTGATCCGCTCCGCCACCGTCGCGGGGCACTGGGTCACAATCCCCCCGATAGCAGTACGGCCCGTCTCCCCGGCACATCCGCGCCGGCCCATGACGGGCCGGCCGGTCAGTTACCGGTGTTATGAGTTAGCGGAAGCGTAAGTTCCATATTGCATCGATCTCCAGGCAAAAAAGTCACAACTTGCCATCAATCCCTTGGGAACAGCGTCCCGCCGTGTCTCCGATAGCATTCGGACATTTCCAGATCTAACCACTTTTGTAAACTTCAGGCCCAGCGGACACAACGGACCTCGCCTGCGTGAAGGCTTGCCGCGGAAGCCGCGTCCGACCGCAGAATCTCCGTCCGCGACTGTTGCCGCCGCCAAGAACGTCGGTCGAGGCACCCCGCCGTGACATCCTGGGACGGTCGGCGTCATCTTCGCCGACCGCTACTAAGCGTAGCCGTATAACGATGAGTAGACCAACAGCTACTTTAAGTATCCGACGCGGAGGGGGTCGGCGTCGGCTGGCGCGTCCCCGCGGCGCGTCCCGGCGGCGTGAAAATCCGGGTTTCATGACGTGCCGCGGTCCGTAGGCCGGTCGGCGGCGGCCGGTTCGCTCGCGGACGCCAGGCGCGGGTCCGGTTCACCGGAAGATCGCCGCGGGTCCGGTTCACCGGAAGATCACCGTGCGGCGGCCGTGCAGCAGGACACGGTGCTCAGCGTGCCAGCGCACGGCGCGGGCCAGCGCGACCCGCTCGGCGTCACGGCCGATGGCCGCCAGGTCTTCCGGGCTGCCGGTGTGATCCACCCGGGCCACCTCCTGCTCGATGATGGGCCCCTCGTCCAGGTCGGCGGTGACGTAGTGCGCGGTCGCGCCGATCAGCTTCACGCCGTGCGCGTGCGCCTGATGATACGGCCGCGCGCCCTTGAAGCTGGGCAGGAAGGAATGGTGGATGTTGATGATCCGGCCCGGCAGCTTGGCGCACAACCCCGGTGACAGGATACGCATGTAGCGGGCCAGGACGACCAAGTCGATGCTCAGCTCGCTGACCAGGTCCAGCAACCGGCCCTCGGCCCGCTGCGCGGCCAGCGGGTCGTGCGGGTCGGCGGGCACGTGCTCGAAGGCGACGCCGTGCGCCGTCGCGAGCGCGGCCAGGTCGGGATGGTTGCCGATCACCAGCGGGACGTCGATGCGCAGCGACTCGGCCGCCCGCCGGTACAGCAGGTCGTTCAGGCAGTGACCGGCCCTGGACACCATGATCAGCACCCGGGGCTGGACCGCCGTGTCGTGCAGTTCCCAGTCCATCGCGAACTCGGCCGCCACCGGGCTGAACCCGGAGTACAGGTCCTGGTAGGTCGCGGGACCCGGCCGCAGGCTCTCCACGTGCACCCGCATGAAGAACCGGCCGGCGGTACGGTCGCCGAACTGCTGGCTGTCCAGCACGTTGCAGCCCGCGTGGTGCAGGTACGCGGCGACCGCGTGCACGATCCCGACGCGATCAGGGCAGGACAAGGTGAGGACGTACTCGCTGCGGGCGCTGCTGGCCTGGCCTCCTGCGGCGGAGGGCATCAGGCGCCTACCGCATGGACGCCGCCGTCGACGTGGACGATCTCGCCGGTGGTGGCGGGGAACCAGTCGGACAGCAGCGCGACGCAGCCGCGCGCGACCGGCTCCGGGTCGGTGATCTTCCAGCCGAGCGGAGCGCGATCACCCCACACGCCCTCGAACCGGTCAAAGCCCGGGATCGACTTGGCGGCCATGGTCCGCAGCGGTCCCGCCGCCACCAGGTTGACCCGTATCCCCTTCGGGCCGAGGTCACGGGCGAGATACCGGGCGCACGACTCCAGGCCGGCCTTGGCCACGCCCATCCAGTCGTAGCCCGGCCAGGCCACGCTCGCGTCGAAGTCCAGGCCCACCACCGAACCACCGCCGCCCATCAGGGGCAGGGCGGCCATCGTGACCGCCTTCAGCGAGTACGCCGAGACCTGCATCGCGGTGGCCACGTCGGGCCACTTGGTGCGCAGGAAGTTCCCGCCGAGCGCCTCTTCCGGGTTAGCGTAGGCGATCGCGTGCAGCACGCCGTCCAGGCCGTCTACGTGCGCGGAAAGCCGTTCGGCGAGCGAGTCGAGGTGCTCCTCGCTGGTCACGTCCAGCTCGAGGACCGGCGGCGGGACAGGCAGCCGCCTGGCGATCCGCTCGACCAGGGTCAGCCTGCCGAATCCGGTGAGCACGACGCTCGCGCCCTCCTGCTGCGCCACCCGGGCCACGTGGAACGCGATCGAGGCATCGGTGATGACCCCGGTTACCAGGATCCGCTTGCCCGCCAGGATTCCCATCACAGCCTCACTCCCATGGTGTTCGGCACAAGTCCCACCCTGCCTGGCCGATCCCGTTAACTAAATGACCAGCGGTACGAACGTTCCCGCCGGAGCTTGTGCGCACTAGACAAATGACGACGCCTCAGTGCCCCATCCCGAGCCCGCCGTCCACCGGGATCACGGCACCGGTGATGTAGGCCGCGTCCGGCCCGGCCAGGAACGCCACGGCCGCCGCGACCTCATCCGCGGCCGCGAACCTGGCCAGCGGGACGGCGGACAAGATGGCCGCCTTCCTGTCCTGCGACAGGACGGCCGTCATGTCGCTGTCCACGAAGCCGGGGGCGATCACGTTGGCGGTGATGCCGCGGGAGCCGAGTTCGCGGGCCAGGGACCGGGCCAGGCCAACTAGCCCGGCCTTCGATGCCGCGTAGTTGGCCTGGCCGGCCGAGCCGTACAGGCCCACGACGGAGGAGATGAAGATCAGCCGCCCGCGGCGCATTTTCATCATGCCGCGTACCGCCCGCTTGGCGACGCGGTACCCGCCGGCCAGGTTCGTGTCGATGACCAGGCCGAACTCCTCCTCGCTCATCAGCGCGAGCAACTGATCGCGGGTCACCCCGGCGTTGGCGACCAGTACCTCGACCGGGCCCTGGGTCTTCTCCACTTCCCCGAACGCGACCTCGACCGACGCCGCGTCGCGCACGTCGCAGCGGACCACCTCGAGCCCGTCCACCGGCTCACCCGAGCGCGAGGTCACCGTGACGCTGTCGCCGCCGGCTGCGAGCCGCCGCGCGATGGCCAGCCCGATGCCCCGGTTCCCGCCCGTCACGAGCACTGATCGGCCCACGTTCACGTCTCCCAAAGGGGGTCTGGGGGATGGGTCCCCCAGCAGCGGCTCCCCCAGGGGCCCGGGGAATGGTCCCCAGGGAGGCAACCGTCGTCCTCCCGGGCTAGCACCTTACCGCAGGGGTGCTGGTGGGACGGGGCGGGTGAGATAGGTTTTGTTGTCGTGAATGATCGAGAGCCGGAGATCGACCCTGAGTTCACGGCCCTGCCGCTACGCGACCTAGCCGACGCGGCCCTCGCGCAGGCCAAGGCCCTCGGCGCCCAGCACGCCGACTTCCGGGCCGAGCGTCTGCGGGCGCAGCAGATCGGGCTGTCCGACGGGACCCCGCAGACCCTGTTCGACGCCGACGACACCGGCCTGGCCGTCCGCGTCATCGTGGACGGCACGTGGGGCTTCGCGTCGGCCGTCGACCTGACTGCGGACGCCGCGGCGCGCGCGGCGCGGGAGGCGGTCGAGGTGGCCAAGGTGGCGGCGGCCATGAACACCGAGCCCATCGAGCTCGCCGACGAGCCCGGCTACGGCGACGTGACCTGGATATCGGCGTACCAGATCGATCCGTTCACGATCAGCGTCCCGGACAAGGTGGCGCTGCTGGCGCAGTGGAGCACGGCCCTGCTCCGGCACGACGCGGTCAGCCACGTGGACGCCGCGCTGCGGCAGGTCAAGGAGTGCAAGTTCTACGCCGACGGGGCCACCGCCGCGACCCAGCAACGGGTCCGGCTGGCTCCGGTGATCACCGCCGTCGCGGTCACCGAGGACGGCCGGTTCGACACCATGCGGACGCTCGCCCCGCCAGCCGGACGTGGGTATGAGTACCTCACCGGCGGCGGCTGGGACTTCGACCGCGAACTGGCCGAGCTGCCTGAGCTCCTGGCGGCCAAGCTGAGGGCTCCCACGGTCCAGGCCGGGTCCTACGACCTGGTGATCGACCCGTCCAACCTGTGGCTCACGATTCACGAGTCGATCGGCCACGCGACCGAACTCGACCGGGCGCTGGGCTACGAGGCCGCCTACGCGGGCACCTCGTTCGCCACCCCGGACAAGCTCGGGAGCCTGAAGTACGGATCGGACGTCATGCGCGTCACCGGCGATCGCATCGTTGAGCACGGCCTGGCTACGATCGGCTACGACGACGAGGGCGTGGCCGGCCAGTCCTGGGACCTGATCACCGGGGGCGTCCTAACCGGCTATCAGCTCGACCGGCGGATGGCGCGCAGCCGCGGCTTCGGGCGCTCCAACGGCTGCGCGTTCTCGGACGGGCCGAACCATATCCCGCTGCAGCGGATGGCGAATGTGTCGCTGCAGCCCGCCCCGGCCGGCGGCCCCTCGACCGAGGACCTGATCTCCGGCGTGGCGGACGGCATCTACATCCTCGGCGACAAGAGCTGGTCGATCGACATGCAGCGGTACAACTTCCAGTTCACTGGCCAGCGGTTCTTCAAGATCAAGAACGGAAAGCTGGCCGGGCAGCTGCGGGACGTGGCGTACCAGGCCACCACCACCGACTTCTGGGGCGCCATGGAGGCCGTCGGCGGACCGCAGACCTACGTCCTCGGCGGGGCGTTCAACTGCGGCAAGGGCCAGCCCGGCCAGGTCGCTCCGGTCAGCCACGGCTGCCCGGCCGCGCTGCTGCGCGGGATACGGATCCTCAACACGGTCGAGGAGGGCCAGTGAGCGGATTGTCCCCGCAGGAAGCCGTCGAGCGGGCGCTGGCCGCCAGCCGGTCCGGCGACTGCGTGGTGATCGCCGAGGAGACCTCCAGCGCCAACCTGCGCTGGGCGGGTAACACGCTCACCACCAACGGCGTGTCCAGCTCGCGCCAGCTCACCGTCATCGCCGTCGACCATCGGGCCGAAGGAACCTCGGCCGGCATCATCTCCCGGGCCGGGGTCCGCCCCGACCAGATCGAGGAGGTGGTGCGTGAGGCGGAGCACGCCGCCGCCGAGGCCGCACCCGCCGAGGATGCCGCGCAGGTGACCGGGCCGGACGAGGCTGGGTCGTTCGGGATAAAAGGTGACGAACCACTCTGGGACGGCCCGCCAGGCCGGACCGAAATCGGCGTGCTGCGCGACTTCGCGGCCGCGCTGGGCGAGACGCTGCGCCAGTCCCAGGCCGCGGACCGGAAGCTGTACGGGTTTGCCGAGCACGATCTGGTCAGCACGTTCCTGGGCACCTCGCGCGGGCTGCGGCGGCGGTACGACCAGCCGACCGGGCGGGTCGAGCTGAACGCGAAATCCGCCGACCTGACCCGGTCGGCCTGGACCGGCGCGGCCACCCGCGACTTCGCCGACGTGGACGTCGTGGGCCTGGCGGCCGGGCTCGGCGAGCGCCTCGACTGGGCCAAGCGCTCGATCTCGCTGCCGGCCGGCCGGTACGAGACGCTGCTGCCGCCTACCGCCGTGTCCGACCTGCTCATCTACCTGTACTGGTCGGCCGGGGCCAAGGACGCGGCTGACGGGCGGACGGTGTTCAGCAAGGCCGGCGGCGGGACCAGGGTCGGCGAGCAGTTGTCGACCCAGCCCGTGACGCTGTCCAGTGACCCGCTGGCGGCCGGGCTGCGCTGCCCGCCGTTCGTGATCGCGCACGCGTCCGGGCGCGACTCTTCGGTCTTCGACAACGGGCTCGCGCTGAGCTCGACCGCCTGGATCCAGGACGGCACGCTGGCCGCCCTGCACTCCTCACGGCACTCCGCGGCGCTGGCCGGGCTGCCGTTCACGCCCGCCGTCGACAACCTGATCTTCGCCACCGCTGCGCCCGCATCCGGGGCCGCGGCGCCGACGCTGGAGGAGATGATCGCGTCCACCGACCGTGCGCTGCTGCTGACCTGCCTGTGGTACATCCGCGACGTCGACCCGCAGGTCCTGCTGCTCACCGGGCTCACCAGGGACGGGGTCTACCTGGTGGAGGACGGCGAGGTGGTCGGCGCGGTGAACAACTTCAGGTTCAACGAGTCGCCGGTGGCCATGCTCGGCCGGCTGCTGGAGGTCGGCGGGACCGTGCCGACCCTGCCGCGCGAATGGGGCGACTACTTCAACCGCGCCGCGATGCCGCCGGTGCGGGTGGAGGGCTTCAACATGTCGTCGGTGAGCCAGGCCAGCTGACGGCGCGGGCGAGTCGCGCTGCCGCACGGCGAGGCATACCGTGGGGGAATGAGGTTGGGTCACGCTGACCGCGGGCGGTCGCAGGTGCACATGGTGACGCAGGCACGGCGCTCGCTGTCCGAGGACATCAGCTTCCGGCAGCGCAGGTACCTGCTGATGATGGGCGTCCGCGCCCTCTGCTTCATAATCGCCGTGGTTATGTTCGTCAATCACCTGGGCTGGCTCACTGTGATACCGGCCGCCGGCGCTATCTTCATTCCCTATTTCGCCGTGGTGTTCGCCAACGGCGGCCGGGAGCCGAGCAACACCCGCGGCTTCATGGAGTACCACCCCAACCTGCCCGTGACCCGTGACCCGGCCGGCCCATCCTCAGAAAACGGCCATCGGACCGCGCCGCCACGTGGCCGCGGCGACAACTGATTCCGCTGCTCAGCCCTCCTGCAGAGATCTCGTTGTAATTAGGTCTTGACACACTGGGGGGTGTTTCCGTGTAGCATTCATATCGGTGCTCTGGTCCCCCGTCGGAGCGCCACTGCCGGCGTTCCGGGCCCCCGTCGGAACGCCGATGAACGCGACGCCGGGTGGTTTGCCCCCGTAGCCACCCGGCGTCGCTCTAT
>PLDT01000338.1:0-10390 GCA_003136255.1 Actinomycetota bacterium | reverse complement strand
CGCTGGCAGCGGAACTCGGCTACTCGCTGGTGACCAAGGACCTGGTCAAGGAGGCGCTGCACGACGCCCTGTACATCCCGGGCGAGGGCAAGAACGACCTGGTTTGGTCGCGGCGGCTGGGCGCCGCGTCGTTTGCGATGCTGTGGACGCTCGCGGCCCACGCGGGCGACATGGTGATCGAGGCCAACTTCGACCCGTACAACGATGAAGCGCTGGGCCAGAGGAAGGAGAGTCGTTTGAGAAAGAAGCAATTCCGCCGCCGCAGACGCCGATTCGGGCGGACCGTCCGCACCTCGCCGCGGTGATTGTGACCGGGCCAGGGGAACCACGGCCGTTCGGCCGAAAAGGCATTTTCAGTGATCCGAACGGGCCGTGGCGCTACGGTCCGAGCCCGGCCGGACCTAGCCCGCGCCGGAGCGCACTGAGAGACTGGCAGCAGGCCCGGTGAACGGAGAGACGCATGAGCGATATCGCGCGGCAGCCGGTGGTGCGGCTCAGGGACGGGGCGGTGCGCGGGACGAGCGTGGGCGGGGTGTCCGCGTTTCTCGGGATTCCGTANNAAGGGCGATTACCCGCCGCAGTATGCCACGCTGTTTCCCGAGGTGGTGATCCCGGGCGAGGAGTGCCTGAACCTGAACGTGTGGACGCCGGATCTAGGTGCGAGCGGGCTGCCGGTGCTGGTCTGGATTCACGGCGGGTCGTTCATGAACGGGTCGTCGTCGGTGGGCGAGTACGACGGCGCGGCGTTCGCCCGCGACGGCGTGGTGTGCGTGAGCATCAACTACCGGCTGGCCGCCGAGGGGTTCCTGTTCCTGGACGATGGGATCGTCAACCTCGGGCTGCTCGACCAGATGGCTGCGCTGCGGTGGGTGCAGGACAACATCTCGTTGTTCGGCGGGGATCCGGCGCGGGTCACGGTGGCGGGCGAATCGGCCGGGGCTATGAGCGTGACCACGTTGCTGTCGATGCCGCTGGCTTCTGGGCTGTTTGCGCAGGCTATCGCGGAGAGCGGGGCGGGGGCGCACACGCTGACCGTCTCGCAGGGGCAGATGGTGGGACAGTACCTGGCCGCGGCGCTGGGGGTTCCGGCTGACCGCTCCGCCCTAGCCGGAGTGCCGCTGGACAAGCTGGTCAAGGCCGCGTCGGACCTGGTGACGGAGGTGCAGACGGCGCCGGACCCGACGCGATGGGGGTCGCTGGCGCTGAGCCTCCTGCCGTTCGCGCCAGTGGTGGACGGGTCGGTGGTACCTGCTGCTCCGCTGTCGGCCTTTGCGTCGGGGCGGGGCGGGGAGGTACCGCTGCTGATCGGGTCGAACCGGGACGAGGCACGGTTGTTTCTGGTGGCGGCGGGGACGATCGACCTGATCGACCCGGTAACCCTGGGCGTGGTGGCGGCGGCGTACGGGCTGCCGGATGCCGGGCTGGCGGTGTATTCGGGTAACCGGCCTGCGGATTCTGCGGGTGACGTGATGGCGGCGGTAATCACGGACTGGTTCTTCCGGATTCCGGCGGTTCGGGTGGCGGAGGCGCGGTTCGGGGCGGGTTCGNNCGGGCTGCCTTCGGTGCGGCCGCGGCTGGGCTCATCGCCATCCCAGGCGGTCGCGGACCGGGTGCACCGGGTGTGGGTTTCCTTTGTCGCGTCCGGGTCGCCGGGGTGGGCGGCGTACGACGCTGCGCGGCGGACGACGGGGCTGCTCGCGGAGGACGTGAGTGCGGTCGATGACCCGGCTGGGGACGAGCGGGCGGTCTGGGAGGGGATCCGCTTATCGGGCTTACTGCCTCGGGCAGTGTGTGTATCACGGTGCGTGGGTGCCGCCTCCGAACCAGCATGGGGACAGCTTCGGTCACGGGAGGGGCAGCGACATGGCGTTCACGGTTACCTACGACGGAAACGGCGCGACGGGGGGCAGCGTCCCGGTCGACGGGACCGCCTACAACAGCGGCGACCAGGTCACCGTGCTGGGCAACAGCGGGAACCTGAGCTTGCCGGGCGGACAGTTCGTGTACTGGAACACCGCGGCCGACGGCAGCGGCGCCCTCCAGGGACCCGGCGCAAAGTTCACCATCACCGGCAATGTCACGCTGTTCGCGCAGTGGCTCGTCACGGACGGCCTGCCCAACGGCGGCGCGACCACCCACTTCACGTTCTCCTACGACCGTGCGCTGGCCAATCCCGGCGGCCCCGAGCCGGCCCGGACCAAGGCGGTGATGGCCAAGGTCGAGGGCGACTACAACCTGATGGCGTCGTGGTTCGGCGGGATCTCGCTGACGGTGCCGGTGCCGGTGCAGACGCACGTCATCAACGCGGGCGGCGGCGCGGGCTGGGGCCCTCCGCTGACGCTCAAGCCCGGCGGCGGTGACGCCACGCTGTGCCGGTACCTCATCGTCTCGGAGGTCACCGAGATGTTCATGCTGGCGCAGAACCAGGGCTGGTTCGCGCCGGACGGTTCCAACGAGCAAAGCTGTGGCGAAGGCCTGTCCCGCTTCCTGGGCCAGCAGTTCCTGGTGCTGGAGGGGCTGGGCGTCATCGAGCCGGGGTACGCCGTCTCGCCGAGCTGGCTTAACAGCGCGCTGCCGCCCGGCACGCCCGGCTCCAGCCAGCTGGGGCCGGTGAAGACCACGCTGTCGGCGGCCATCGACGCCAGCGTCTCTACGATCCCGCTGACGACCGGGCTGCCCATCCCGCCGTTCGCGTCCACCTGGATCGTCCAGGTGGACAGCGAGACGATGCTGATGACCGCCGCCGACACCGGGAATAAGACGATCACCGTGCAGCGCGGCTACAACGGGACCACGGCGGCGGCGCACGCCGCGGGCGCCAACGTCAGCGACAACTTCGGGGCCCGAGCCGACTACGTCAACCTGACCCTGGAGTACGACCACAACATCGACGCGGCGATCGGCTGCTCCATGCTCTTCCTGTACTACCTGCACGTGCAGCTCGGGTTCGCCATTCCCGACATCGTCGCCGCCGCCCCGGGCTCCGGAAACGCGGCGACCTGCCTGCGCGGCGTCTACCGCAACCTCACCAGCGACAGCTCCGACCCGTTCCCGTTCTTCAAGCAGCTCCTGGACAACGCGTTCCCGCCCAGCCAGGTGACGACCGTGCCGGGACCGAACCCGGACAACCCGTGGCCGCTCGGGTCGCTGAGCTTCTGGGGGGTCAAGGACACCTGGGGCAAGGACGAGGTGACCGACATCATCGACAACTCCGGCGGCACGTATCCGGACGCGTTCTGGCTGATGCTCGAGGGGTTCAACAAGCAGGTCGCCGGCGCGGTGACGCCGTCGATCCCGGCGGTCGCCTACGGCGGGGTCGCCGCGGCGCTGGACCCGGCCGGGATTGCGTACGAGACGACCAACCCGTACGTCCCGCAGCGGATCCGCTATCCCTACGACGTGAGCTTCGCGCCGTCGATCGTCTTCCCGGCCAGCGGCGAGACGCCGGCCGCGGTGACGAGCTCGCTCAGCCTGCTGGGCACCAGCCTGCCGGCGGACGGGGAGTTCTTCTTCCTGGCCGGCGCGGACCCCTACTTCACCAACGTCCAGCCCGGGGCCGGCCCGAACGGCACCGGCAACGCCCCCTACCTCAGCGCCGACCTGCGCGTCTTCACCGCCACCCCGAGCCTGAACCCGCATCCGGTGCCCGGTGGCCCCGCGTTCAGCAGCAACAGCACTACCGGGGCCTACGCCTACATCCAGGCGCTCCTGACGTACCTCAACCAGAACTTCGGCGACGGCGGCGGCGCGGACCCCTTCGATCCCAGCCAGAACGTGATTCCCGGCCAGCAGGATGCGCTCCTGGGCGACTCGTCGGTGACGCCGTACACCACGGTCTTGCATGGCCGGGACGCCAGGTACAACTTCGCGGTGGCCCGGGTCCGGCTGCGCGGCACCAAAGGCAGCATGGCCGAGGGCGTGAAGGTGTTCTTCCGGCTGTGGGCGACGCAGACCACCGACACCAGCTGGAACCCGTCCGACACCTACCTCAGCCAGACCGATGCCAGCGGTAATCCGCTGTGGCCGCTGGCGCCGGCCGGCAACCACACGATCCCGTTCTTCGCCACCGGCAACACGCCCGACTTCACCGATCCGAATAATCCCGAGTACGGCGCGAGCGGCGTCAACAACCAGACGATCACCATCGCGGGCGACGACCCGCAGTGGGCGTACTTCGGCTGCTTCCTCAACGTCTACGACCAGAGCCTGGTGGTGAACGGGGTGCCGGTCATCCAGTCGCTGCCGGGCACGCACCACTGCCTGGTCGCGCAGATCGCCTACGCCGACGCGCCCATCGAGAACGCCGGCGGCGTGACCATCTCCCCGGAGAACAGCGACCAGCTCGCCCAGCGCAACCTCCAGATCACCGCCTCCGACAACCCGGGCGGCGCTGCCGCCCACCTGATCCCGCAGACCTTCGCGGTGCGGCCGACCGCTATTGACGGGGTTGCCGGTTACCCCGACGAGCTGATGATCGACTGGGGCGAGACGCCCGTCGGCAGCACCGCGAGGATCTACTGGCCGCAGGTGGCCGCCGCCGACGTGCTGGCCCTGGCGTCACGGCTGTACGGGACGCACGCGCTGTCGGCCGCCGACCCGCACACGCTGCAATGCACGACGGTGCCGGGAGTCACGTACGTGCCGGTGCCGTCCGGCACCGACCTCACCCTGGCCGGGCTGTTCACGGTCGCCCTGCCGACCACGGTGCGCACGGGGCAGGAGTTCGACATCGTGGTGCGGAAGATCAGCTCACGGCGGATCGCNNATCGTGATCGAACGGTACACGGCGGGGTCGTTCCGGGTGATGATCCCGGTCAGCACCGCGGAGGTGCTGCTGCCGGGCGAGGAGGACACGCTGGCCATCTTCAAGGCCCGGCTGGCGGCGCGGTCGCCGCAGGACCCCTGGTATCCGGTGCTGCAGCGGTACCTGGACTACCAGGTCGGCCGGGTGAACGGGCTGGGCGGCAACGCCAGCCAGATCCCGCCGTCGTTCGGCGGGGCACCGGCGGGCGGCGGCGACCATCACGGGGCCGGTCATGGGGCCGGTCATGGGAACGGCAGCCGGGCCTGTACGGGGAAGGTCACCGGGCTGGTGTTCGACCACTTCGGCGACTTCGACGGCTTCCTGCTGGACACCGGGGAGCGCGACGACCGGTACTTCAGCCGCGAGCCCAGCGTCCGGGAGCTGGCCGAGGTCGCCTGGCGGGAGCACCTGCGCGTCACCGTGCTGGCCGAGGCGGACGGTCACTCCGCGGACGGCGCGCGGCTCCGCTCCATCGTCCTGCACGAGCCCTCCGGCTGGCCCCGGCGTCAGGTCTGAGTGCTGCTGTTACAGGAGGAGCCGGCGGGCCCTGCGCTTCCAGACCCGGTAGTCGTACCAGCCGGAGCCCACCGCAACGATGAGGCAGACGACGGCCCCGCCGTAGATGCCGACCAGCAGTTCGGCGACGGCACCGGCGGCGCAGATGACCGTGATGGCCGCCCACATCACGGCGGTGGCGATACGAAGGCCGTTCATGCCGCGGCTCGCGCTGGTCTGAGGGCTGAAGTCCGGCTCGGGCGGCATGGCGGTCATGGTGCTCCCATGGGCATTAGGGCGTTCATGGGTGGGGCGGTCCATGGCGTGCCACCCCGTTCCATGCCGTCCGAGGCGGGTCCGGGGTCAGGGGGTCAGGACGGTCTTGCCGGCGAGCCGGCCGGCGGCGGCCTGGTCGTGGACGGCGGCCAGGTCGGTCAGCGGCCGCCGCTCGGCCACCTCGATCTGCAGGTCTCCGGCGTCGACGCGGGCGATCAGCCTGGCGAGCTGGGCGGCGTCGCTGCGCACGAAGACCCGGACCGTCCGCACGCCGCGCCCGGCATCTTCGGGTCCGGGGGTGGTGGTGCTGACGAAGGTTCCGTCCGCCTGCTGTTCGACCCCCTGACCGGCGACGACCTGCACCACCTCGGCGACATCATGACCCGCGTCCGCGACCACATGCGCGCCCAGCCACCCCGGTCCGCCGCGCCCGGCAAACACCGTCCCGGGCAGGTCACTGAACCGCCCTGACCGGAACGCGGCGGGCGGCGTCGGAGGGTTCCGCGTCCAGGAAGCGGGGGGCGGGCCAGTGGTGGCGAGTGAACCGGTCGGTGACGGCTTGGCGGATCTGCGCCGCGGCTTGGGCGGGCACGAGGGCGATGACCGAACCGCCGAAGCCGCCGCCGGTCATGCGGGCGCCGTTTGCGCCGGCCTCGATGGCGGCCGTGACGGCCTCGTCGGCCTGGGGCCAGGAGAAGTGGAACCGGTCGCGGAGCGAGTGGTGTGAGGCGGTCAGCAGCGGGCCGATGCTGGCCTGGTCGCCAGCCCGGAGCAGGTCGGCGGCTTGGCGGACCCTGCGCTGCTCGTCGAGGACGTGCCCGGCCAGGCGCTGCAGGGCCGGGTCGCCGCTGAGCCGGGCCAGCTGGCCGGGGTCGGTGACGTCTCGCAGCGACCGGACGCCCAGCGCGGAGGCGGCCCGCTCGCATGCACGGCGGCGTTCGGCGTAACGGCCGTCGCCGAGGGCGTGCGGGGCCCGGGTGTCGATGACCAGCATGGTCAGGCCGGCCGCGGCCGGGTCGAGCGGGACCGGCGTCCCGGTGCCGGTGCGGCAGTCGAGCAGTAGCGCGTGGCCGGCCTGGGATAGCAGCGCCGCCATCTGGTCCATGATCCCGCTCGGGACCCCCACGAAGTCGTTCTCCGCGCGCCGGGTCAGGGCGGCGAGCTCGGGTCTGGGCAGCGGTGGCTGGTGGAGTTCGGTGAGGGCGAGGGCGGTGGCGCATTCGAGCGCGGCCGAGGAGGACAGGCTCGCGCCTACGGGCAGGTCGGCGTCAATCGCAATGTCGGCACCGTGTTCCAGGTAACCCGCCTGGCGGAGCGCCCAGGCCACTCCGGCCGGGTAGGCGGCCCAGCCGGGCACCGATCCGGGCTCGAGCGTCGCGATGTCGAGCTCTATGGGCTCGGTGTCTTGCTGCCGGGAGGTGAGGGTGATGCGCCGGTCTTTTCTGCGAGCCGCCGTGACGGTGACGCCGGCGCCTAGGGCGAAGGGCAGCACGAAGCCCTCGGTGTAGTCCGGGCCGCCCATCAGGTTGACCCGGCCGGGCGCGAACCAGGTACCGTCCGGCTCGCGGCCGTAGCTTTTGGCGAACCAGGCGGCGGCGTCTGGCGGACCGGCCGCGGCTGGCGGCGCTGCGGCGGTCATGCGGATCGCCACTGGGCGGCGGCCTGGCGGGGATCGACCGGGTCGAAGAATACGCCGGCGCCGAGCTCGGCGGCGGCCAGGTGCCTTCGTACGCCCGGGGCTCGCAGGGCGGGTGCCAGGTGGAGGTGGAGGTGGGCGGCCGGGTCGTTCGCGTGCTGGTGGACCCACAGCATGTAGGGCGCGTCCCGGCCGAGGAGCCGTTCCATGCGGGTCAAGGCGTCGACCAGGATCGCGGCCAGGCCCTGGCGGAGCCGCGGGCCCGCGGCGGGCAGGTCGGCGACGTGGCCGCGGGGGGAGATCAGCAGCTCGTACGGCCACGAGGGCGCGTCCGGCACGGCGGCCTGCCAGTCGCCGCGGCGGGTGACGAGCAGGTCGTCGACGGGGTCCAGGCAGAGGTGGCAGGTGGTGGCCGAGAGTTCGGCGGCCGGGAGGGGCGGGATCATGCCGAAGGCCATGACCTGGCTATGCGGGTGCTCGATGGTGGAGCCGATCATCCGGCCGCGGTTCTCGAAGACGAACACGTAGGCCACGTCGTCGCGTGCTCCGAGCGCCGCGGTGCGCTCCGACCACCTCTCGACCACCAGCGCCGTCCGTTCCTCGCCCAGGGCCGGGAAGGACGAATCGTGGTCCGGGCAGTGCAGGATGACCTCGTGGCGGCCGTCCGGCAGGGCAGGCCAGCGGTTCGGGATGTGCCGCACGTCGTAGGGCTCGGGCGCCTCCAGGCCGCCCGGGCAGAACGGGCACGGCCCGTCCGGGAGGTTGGGGCGCGCCTGGCGCCACGGGGTGACGACTACGTTGGCCCCCGTCAACGGGTCGATAAGCAGCTCAGCCTCGCTCACGAGGCTTCACCATATGCTGCGGCCCGGTCCCTTACGTTATTTCGGGCGGCCGCGGGTGCCTGGCGGGGCTGCCGTCCTCGCGCCACTGCGCGCGGCGGGCTTTTGCGGGTCGATGGCGCCATCGTGCCTGTAAGAGCAGGTACAACGGCCCATCGACCTTGTAAGCAGCACGCTCAGCATGCGGAAAAAAGCCGCAAAACGGGCAGATGCTCGCCATGGGCGGCGCCGCGGAACCTCAGCGGGGTATCGGCTGCGGCGGTGGGCCAGGCGCTAGAGCGTCAGGACCAGCATGTAGGTCATGGTGAGGCCCATGGCGATCTTGCACAGGGCGGCGCAGCGGGGAGCCAGGTAGGGGCGGGCCGGCAGGTTGCTCTGGGCGACAGGGCCGCCGGGGAGGCGATTGGCGGTGCGGGCACCGGGGAGGCGGTCGGCGGTGCGGCCGCTCGGGAGACGGTCGGCGGTGCGGGCCACGTAGCCGACCATGAACAGGCCCATGACCAGGGCCAGGAACGAGTAGCGGGAGCCGGTTGCGGATGCGCCCATGCCGGCGATCCCGGACGCGGCGGCCGGGCCGGTGAGCGGGGGCAGGACGAGGAACATGTAGAGCATCGCGCCGCACTCGAGCAGGTGGGGGGCCGGATGCAGGCAGCGCCAGGTCGCCGGGGCGCGGCGGCGGGACTTGAGGAGCTGCCAGGCGAACCAGGCGGCGCCGACGGCGAAGACGGCCTCCCAGGTGGCGGCGGGCAGGACGCGCAGGCGGGCGACCAGCATCCCGGCCATCGCCGCGCCCATGAGGACGTGGCCGGCGTCGGTGTCGAGCTCGGTGGGGCGCCGCCACCGGCGCGTCACGGCCAGGCGGCCCGCGCAGTAGACGGCGACGGTGAGCATCAGCGCCGCGAAGATGCCGGTCAGCCAGACGGGGCCGTCCACGTCAGGTTTCCCCGGCTGACCGAGCGGGGGCGGAAAGCGGCCAGAAGGCCAGGGCGAGCAGGGCGAGCAGCGGGCCGGTGTTGGGGTCGGTGGCCGAGCCGGTGAGGATCCCGCCCAGGCCCTGGGCCAGCCAGAGGACGGCCGCGACGACGACGGCCAGGATGATGGCGGCCCGGGCGGGACGGCGCGGCAGGAAGGTGCCTAGGGCGACGATGACGAACGCGGCCGCGAGCACGATCGCGGCGAGCAGGCCGTGCCGGGTCAGGGCGCTCGCGGCGTGGGTATCGATCCAGGCCAGCCAGGCGGGTTCCCCCGGCGTCGTGTCCGCGATCGCACTGCCGATGGCCCGGGACGCGGGTAGCAGCGCGAGGACGGCCAGGCCCAGCCAGACGGCGAGCCAGGACGCCTGCGCGATGCGGCGGCCCACGGCCCGAGCGGCGACGAACGGTGCCGCGGGNNGAGCAGGACGGCGAGCAGGCCGTACAGGACCACTGCCCCGGGAGCGCCGTCGACCGGGCTGGCCGTGCCGGCCAGCACTCCCCCGAGGCCTTCGCCGAGCCACCATACGGCCAGCGACCAGAGCACCGATCCGGCCAGCGCGAGCCGGACGGTGGGACGCCAGGCGATGCCGAGGCCGAGCAGCAACTGAATGGCCGCGAAAATGGCGTTCAGCACGACCACGTGGTGACCGATAAACGCGGCCGACCAGCTGATCGGGCGGGCGACAAGGGCGGGATTACCCGGCGCACTGCCGGCCAGCATCTGCGGGAAACCCTTCCCGAACATGGCCGGCTGGAATTGCAGCATGCCGTCCAGCAGCCACAGAGCGCCGAGGGCGAGCTGCAGCATCCGGCGCGGGTCGAGAGCGGCCACGGGCTCGTGAGCAGCCGCAGGCCGCCCGACCGGGTCGCGGACGGCGAGGCTCTGGCTCATCTGCTGGGGCTCATCTGCTGGGGCCCTCCGGCTCCCTGGGAGAACTCATAAAACATTATTGGACGACTCGAAGACTGGGCAAGGGAAGCAACGGCTCAGCTAAGTAAAATTCCGCCGCCAATAAAACCCGGACGGGGTATTCGGGAAACCCTATTGGGGTATTGAATAGACCCGCCCGGGGTATTTAGCGGGGCGCCAGCTGGCGAACGTGGGGTCGCCGCTGCGGACGGGCTCGACGCGGCCCCTTGGGCTCTTCCCAGTCCTCCTGGCGGCTGAGGGCGGCCACGTCGAGCACGTTGCAGGCGTTGCCGATGTACTCGGATATCGGGACGGTCACGACCACGTCGCGGGCGGGGAGCAAAGCGCTATGATCACCGCGAACATGCCATAACCTGCTCCATCACCAGATAACGGGACAGGAGTTGTCGCCCGGGTGGCCACATGGGGTCAGGAGGCATCAATCCTGGTGGCCAC
>PLDT01000625.1:5748-9136 GCA_003136255.1 Actinomycetota bacterium | reverse complement strand
CGCGAGGCGCGAGCCAAGATCACCGGCCAGGCGCAGGGCATCCCGCTGTTCGCGGTGGAGACGGTGCGGGCGCTGATCGACCGCGACATCGTCCAGCCCGTCGAGGGGGAGTACCGCCTGGTCGGCGACATCGGCCACCTGGCCGTGCCGGACAGCTTGCACGCGCTGCTGGCCGCCCGCCTCGACGCCCTCGACCCCGCCGTCCGGCGGCTGGTCACCGACGCCGCGGTGCTGGGGGCCAGCTTCCCCGCCGAGGCCCTGATCGCGGTCTCGGGCCGGGACGAGCCGGCCGTGCGGGACGCCCTGGCCGAGCTGGTGCACCGCGAGGTGCTCATCGTGTCCGCCGACCCGCTGTCCCCCGAGCGCGGCAGCTACCAGTTCGCCCAGCAGATGCTCCGCCAGGTCGCCTACGACACGCTGTCCCGCCGCGACCGCAAGGCCCGTCACCTGGCCGTCGCCGCGCACCTGCGCACCGCCTTCGCGGGGGACGGCGAGGAGGTGGCCGACGTCATCGCCCGGCACTACCTGGATGCGCTGACCGCCGCACCGCAAGACCCTGATGCCGAACGGATCCGGGCTCAAGCCGCCGCCGCCCGGATCCGGGCCGCCGAGCGCGCCGAACGCACCGGCGCCCTCGCCCAGGCGGCCACCAGTTACGCCAGCGCCGCGGAACTGACCCCGGCGCGGGACGCGGACGGCCAGCAGGCCGCGGGGCTGCTCTGGGAGCGGGCCGCGCAGGCCGCGATCGATGCCGGGGACTTCGGCCCGGCCGTCGGGTACGCGGACCGGGCCGGTGAGAATTACCTGCAGTGCGGGCAGGCGCGGGCCGCGGCCCGGGTCCAGGCCATCGCCGGGCAGGCACTGCGGCTGTGGGGACGCACCGCCGAGGCCCGCGGCCAGCTCACCGCCGCGATGCAGGTGCTGAGCACCGACCCGGACCGGGACACGGTCCGCGCGCTCGACCAGCTCGCGACCGTCGCGGTGTTCTCCGGCTCGCCCGACGCCGACCAGCTGTCCGCCGAGGCGCTCACCCTGGGCCAGGATCTGGACGTCGACGCGGGCCTGCTCGGCGGCCTGCTGCTGACCCGCGGGATCTTCCTGGGTCTGGCCGGGCGGCACCCGCAGTCGATGGCCTACATCCGGGAGAGCGCGCGGCTGGCCACCCAGGCCGGTGACAACCTCAGCCTGGGGCGGGCGCTGAACAACCTGTCGGCCATCCTGGGGGCTACCGAGCCCGCGGCGGCCGCGGAGGCCGCCCGCACCGCGGCCGGTCACCTGCGCCGGACCGGTGCCCGGGACTACCTGGCCGTCACGGTCTTCAACGTGGTCCAGGCCCTGCTCATGCTCGGCGACTGGGACGCCGCCGAGGCCGAGCTCGGCCAGGCCGACGCCGACGGCCTGGCCGAACATCCGTTCCTGGTCACCCTCCGGGCCTGGCAGGCGGCGCTGCGCGGCGACGCCGACGGGGCCGAGGCCGTGCTGACCGCGGCGCCGGACATGCGGGCCAGCGAGGAACCGCAGTCGCGGGCGGAAATCGCCGTCGTGGAGGCGTTCATCGCCGCGGCGCGCCGCCAGCCGGAGATCGCGCTGGGCCGCGCCCGGGCCACCCTGGCCTACGCCGGTACCCTCGGGGTCACCCACGAGGCGACGCGCTGGGCCTGGCCGCTGGCCGCGCGCGCGGCCTGGGAGCTGGATGACGCCGCGACCACCGAAGAGCTGCTCGCCATGCTCGACGTTCTCCAGCCCGGACGGCTGCCGCCCATGCTGCGCGCCGAGCGCGACCTGGCCCGGGCCCGCCGCTCTCGCGACGACGGGCTTGGATTCGCCGCGGCGATCACCAGCCAGCGGGAGCTGAGCACCCCGTATCACCTGGCCCACGGCCTGCTGGACTACGCCAGGGAGCTGAGCCGTCGCGGCGAGGCCGCGGCCGCCGCGGCCGCCGCCGACGAGGCCACCGCCATCGCCGTCCAGCTCCGCTGCCAGCCCCTGCTCGACCGCGCCGCGGAGCTGAAGCCAGGCGAAACGCCCATCACGGCAGCAGCAGGTGCACGTCGCCGAACTCGTGCCACAGATACCCCGCCGTGATGGCCGCCTCGTAGCACGAGCTGAGCAGTTCCGGCCCGGCGAACGCGGCCAGCATCCGCAGGTGCGAGGACCGCGGTTCATGCAGCCCGGTGAGCAGCCCGTCCACCGCCCGGACCCCGGTCTGCGGGGTCACCACGTGCGACGTCCAGCCCGCCGACGGCGCCACCCACCCGTCGTCGTCGGCCGCCGTCTCCAGCGCGCGCACCACCGTGGTGCCCGCGGCGATGACCAGCCCGCCGTGCGCCCGCACGTGGTTGACCAGCCGGGCCGTCGCGGGCGGGACGTCGTACGGCTCCGGGTACGGATCCTCGTCGGCCTCCAGCGAGGACACCCCGGCGTGCAGGGTCAACGGCGTGATCAGAACCCCCCGGGCGACCAGGTCGGTCACCACCGGGGCCGTGAACGGCCGGCTGGCGCTGGGCATCTCCGCGCTGCCCGGCTTGCGGGAGAACACCGTCTGGTACGACGCCAGCGGCCAGTCCCGGTTGACGTAGGAGTACCGGATCGGGATGCCGTATCGCAGTAGATACGGCACCACGGCGACCGACAGCCTGGCTCGCCAGAGCCGGCCGGTGACCTTGCCCTCCAGGGTCAGCGCCGCCCCGGCCGGCAAGTCGATGACCTGGGCGGGGAACCCCGGGCCGTTCGGCCTGGAGATCTTGTCAGTTATGGCGCGCAGTTCCACCAGCCACGCACCATCGGGCAGCGGCGTGGAGAAGTGCACGGCCAGCCCGCGGCCCGCCCGCACCTGGGCGGGCAGCGTGCCGGTGTCGTTGACTACCACCAGGTCGCCCGGCAGCAGCAGCCCGGGCAGGTCGCGGAAGCCGTGGTGGCTGACCTGCCCGGTGGCGCGCCGGCTGACCAGCAGCCGGACCCCGTCCCGGGCCACGCCGCGCGCCTCGGGCGGGTCGTGGGCCTCGCGTTCGGCGGGCAGAGCGAAGTCGATGACGGCCATCGCGCTACCGGGCCGCGGGCAGCAGGTGGGCGGCCCGGTACCGGCCGCTGGGCAGCCGCTCGGCGACCAGCCTGGTGAACGCGGGCACGATCGTCTCGGGCCAGGGCCGGTCGGAG
This sequence comes from Actinomycetota bacterium, assembly GCA_003136255.1. GTDB lineage: Bacteria > Actinomycetota > Actinomycetes > Streptosporangiales > Streptosporangiaceae > Palsa-504. The sequence goes on along the minus strand of PLDT01000625.1, from coordinate 5,980 downwards.
ATGTCCTCGCCGGGGAAGGCCTGCTGGTGCATGTCGGTGCGCAGGTCGCCCGGGTCGGCCCACCACACCCGGACCGCGAGTTCCTCGGCGGCCAGCACGTTCGAGGCCTGCTCCAGGGCGGCCTTGGCCGCGCCGTAGCCGCCCCAGCCCGCGTAGGCCTCCACCGCCGCGTCCGAGGTGATGTTCAGCACCGCGCCGCCGCTGGCGCGCAGCAGCGGCAGCAGCAGCTGGG
>PLDT01000625.1:0-5721 GCA_003136255.1 Actinomycetota bacterium | reverse complement strand
TTGTTGACCAGCAGGTCGAGCCGGCCCGCGGCCTGCGCCGCGCGCAGCAGCGCGGCCCGGTGCCCCGGGTCGGTGACGTCGCCCGCGATGGCGGTGACGGCGCCCCGCAGCCCGCCCGCGGCGGCGTCCGTCAGCTCGTCCGCGGCGGCGTCCAGGCCGCCGGCGTTCCGTGCGTCGAGGATGAGGTCGTAGCCCTCGCGGGCCAGGCCGGCGGCCAGCGCCCGGCCCAGTCCGCGGGAGGCCCCCGTAACCAAGGCCACTCTGTTGTTCATGCCTCTCACGCTAGGCACCGCCGGGCCCCGGCACATCGGCCGCGCGCCCCGTCCGGCCTCCGCCGATGGTCCTAGGACCGCCGCCCGATGCGATCGCCCCGTCCCCCGGCTAACGTCAGAGCGTGAGCGACGGGCTGGACGAGCTGTACCAGGTGAGCCAGGCGGTGCTGTCGGTCACCCGGCAGATGTCCGTGCGCGACGTGCTGCAGGTGATCGTGCGGTCCGCGCGGTCCCTGGTGGGCGCGCGCTACGCGGCGCTCGGCGTGCCTGACGAGGGCAACTCGTTCGCGGAGTTCGTGGTGGACGGGATGAGTCCGGCCGAGCAGCAGGCCATCGGGCCGCTGCCGCGCCAGCACGGGATGCTCGGCGTGCTGCTCACGCAGGGCAAGCCGGAACGGCTCGCCGATATCCGCGACGACCCGCGGTTCTGGGGCTGGCCGCCGGCGCACCCGCAGATGTCGCACTTCCTCGGGGTGCCGGTGCGCGACGGCGACCAGGTGCTCGGCATCATCTTCGCGGCCAACAAGGTCTCCGCCGCGGCCGAGAAGCATGGCTTCACCGAGCGGGACGAGGAGATCTTGTCGCTGTTCGCCGCGCACGCGGCCATCGCGCTGACCAACGCCCGGCTGTACGAGCGCAGCCGGGAGCTCTCGGTCATGCAGGAGCGGTCCCGGCTGGCCCGGGAACTGCACGACGCGGTCACGCAGAAGCTGTTCAGCATCCGGGCGCACGCCCGGGCCGCCGCGGTGCGGGCCGGCCGGGAACCATTCGACCCGGACCGGGTGAAAGCCGAGATCGCGACCGTCGAGACCCTCGGCGCCGAAGCCCACGCCGAGCTGCGCGCGGTCATCGACGGGCTGGCCCCGCCCGACCTGAGGGCCGGGGGACTGGCCGACGCCCTGCGCCGGTACGCGGTGCTGGCCGGGCGCGCGCACGGGATCCCGGTCACGTTCACCGCGGCCGGGCTCCCCGCGCTCACCCCGGGAACCGAGGCGGCCCTGTACCGGGTCGCCCAGGAAGCCCTGCACAACGCGCTGCAGCACGCGGGCGCGCGAACGGTCTGGGTCCGGCTGGCCCGCACCGCGCGCCGGGTCACCCTCGAGGTCGGCGACGACGGCCACGGCTTCACCCCCGAGGCGCCGTCGGCCGGCGTCGGCCTGGCCTCGATGCGCGAGCGGGCGGCGACGGCGGGCGGCGCGCTGACCATCACGTCCAAGGCCACCGGGACCCTGGTCCGGATGACCGTCCCGGTCAAAACGCCGGGAGCAGGTGACCGATGCCCATCGGCGTGCTGATCGTCGACGACCACCCGGTGGTCCGCCGGGGCCTGCGCGCGCTGCTCGAGGTCCAGGACGGCATCGAGGTGGCCGGCGAGGCCGGCGACGGCCCCACCGCGCTCGCGCTGGCCGCCGAGCACCACCCCGACGTCATCCTGCTCGACCTGAAGCTCCCCGCCATGAGCGGCCTCGCCGTGCTGACCGAGCTGAAGACCCGGGACGCCGCATCGAAAGTACTCGTCCTGACCAGCGTCACCGACCCGGACTCGGCCGGCCAGGTCATGCGCGCAGGCGCGGCCGGCGTGCTGTACAAGGACGTCGACCCGGACGCGCTGGTCCGCGCGATCCGCGCCGTGCACGACGGCCACCTGCTGCTCGCCCCCGAGGCGGCCGGCCCGCTGCTCCGCTCGGCCCCCTGGTCGCCCGGGCTGGACGCCCTCACCACCCGCGAGCGCGAGGTCCTGGCCGAACTGGCCCGGGGCCGCTCCAACCGCGAAATCGCCCGCGCGCTGAACGTCTCGGAAAAAACGGTCAAGACCCACGTAAGCTCGGTGCTGGGCAAGCTCGGCGTGCAGGACCGCACCCAGGCTGCGCTGTTCGCCGTCCGCCGCGAGCACGGAGCCTGAGGAAGTGCCCCGCGATAACCTGTGCCCGCCGGGTCCCGGTGACGTAGGTTCAGTTTCGGCGGTATAACCACCCTGAAGGGGGCCCGTGATGTCCGACGAGGTGCTGCGGCTTCGCGGGGTCGAGGTCCGGCGGGACGCGGCGGTCCTGCTCCGCAACGTCGACTGGACGGCGCACGAGGATGAGCGCTGGATTCTCATCGGCCCGAACGGCGCGGGCAAGACCACCCTGCTCCAGGTGGCGGCGACCGCGTTGTTCCCGACCGAGGGCACGGTCGAGGTGCTCGGCGAGCGGCTGGGTGAGGTCGACATCTTTGACCTGCGCCCCCGGATCGGCCTGACCAGCGCCGCCGTCGCGGAGAAGGTCCCGCCGAACGAGAAGGTCATCGACCTGGTGCTCACCGCCTCCTACGCCATCCTCGGCCGGTGGAAGGAGGACTACGACTCCGCCGACGTCACCCGCGCCGTCGAGTTGCTCGACGCGCTCGGCTGCGCGCACCTGATCCGGCGCAAGTTCGCCACGCTGTCCGAGGGCGAGCGCAAGCGGGTCCAGATCGCCCGGGCCATGATGCCCGACCCCGAACTGCTGCTGCTGGACGAGCCGGCCGCGGGCCTGGACCTGGGCGGCCGCGAGGACCTGCTGCGCCGCCTGACCGCGCTGGCCCGCGACCCCAAGGCGCCAATGATGGTGCTGGTCACGCACCACGTGGAGGAGGTCCCGGACGGCTTCACCCACGCGATGCTGCTGCGCCGCGGGTCGGTGCTGACGGCCGGGCCGATCGAGGAGGTCTTCACCGCGCGGAACCTGTCCCGGTGCTTCGGCGTGCAGCTGGAGATCGAGCACCGCCAGTCGCGCTGGACCGCCCGCGCCAAGTGACGAGCGGCACGGCTCTGGCCCAACTCGCATGCGTTCTGTAACGTTACATGCAAGTTTGGTAGCCCCTCGCCGGGCCCGCGGAGTGGAGCCGTCATGAGCACTCTCGTCGCGACCATCCTGCTCGTCGTGCTTGTCGTTCTCATCGTGGTGGTGATTGCCCGGTCGGTTCGCATCATCCCGCAGGCGACGGCGGGGATCGTGGAGCGGTTCGGCCGGTACCATCGCACGCTGCACGCGGGCCTGAACATGGTCACCCCGTTCGTCGACCGGCTGCGCCCGCTCATCGACCTGCGCGAGCAGGTGGTCAGCTTCCCGCCGCAGCCGGTCATCACCCGGGACAACCTGGTGGTCGGCATCGACACCGTGATCTACTTCCAGGTCACCGACCCCCGGGCCGCGACCTACGAGGTGGCCAACTACATCACCGCGGTCGAGCAGCTGACCGTGACCACGCTGCGCAACGTGGTGGGCGGCATGGACCTGGAGACCGCGCTCACCTCCCGCGACCAGATCAACACCGAGCTGCGCAAGGAACTCGACGAGGCGACCGGCAAGTGGGGCATCCGGGTCGGCCGGGTCGAGCTCAAGGCCATCGAGCCGCCGTCGTCCATCCAGGACTCGATGGAGAAGCAGATGCGCGCCGACCGGGACAAGCGCGCCGCCATCTTGTCCGCCGAAGGCAACAAGCAGTCCGCGATCTTGAACGCCGAGGGCGAGCGCCAGGCGGCCGTGCTCAAGGCCCGGGGTGAGTCCGAGGCGTCCGTGCTGCGCGCCGAGGCCGAGGCCAGGGCCCAGGCGGTCCGGGCCCGCGGCCAGGCCGAGGCCATCACCACGGTGTTCCGCGCCATCCACGAGGGCAACCCGGACCAGCGGCTGCTGGCCTACCAGTACATGCAGATGCTGCCGCAGATCGCGCAGGGCGACTCGAACAAGCTCTGGATCGTGCCCAGCGAGATCGGCAAGGCCCTGGAGGGTATCGGCGGCCTGATCGGCGGCGTCCGCCCGCAAGCCGTGCCGGAACCGGTGACCAGCTCAGGGCCGGGGTCGCAGCTCGACCCGCCCGGCGGCCGTCACGCGGGTCTCGAAGGCTGGCTGACGGGCAGTGGCGGGCCCGTGCACGACGGCGCCGTCGGCAATGGCGAAGGTGGAGCCGTGCCAGGGGCAGGCCACGCAGGCAGCGCCCCGTTCAACGACGATGCGTCCCTGGTGTAGCGGCCCGCCCAGGTGCGAGCACCGGTCGGACAGCACGTTCACCTCGGCGCCCTGCCGGTACACCAGCAGCGACAGGTAGCCGAGCTGCCGCCGCACCGGCCGGCGGTCGGGTAGTTGCTCGAGCCCGCACAGGTCGTGCCACCCGAGCCCGGCCAGGTGGCTGACCTGCTCGGCGTGGCTGGCGCCCGCGCCCAGCCGCAGCGCCAGGTGCCCGCCCAGGTAGGACCCGGCGGTGGCCACCGCCAGCCCGCAGCCGGACAGCACCCGGCCGTACCGGTGCCGCCCGCTGATCCGGGCGGCCAGCGAGCCGAGGAACAGCGCGGCCGCGCCGGACTGGCAGACCGCGTGCACCAGCCCGACCCGCTGCTGATCGCGGTGCAGCGCCGACCAGTCGGCCAGCCCGGTGGCCGCGGCCGGCACGGTGACCGCCACCCCGGCCCCGATCAGCATCCGCGCGGCGCGGTCGGTGCCGCGGAACAGGTCTAGCAGCACCGCCGACGTCCAGCACCCGAGCGGCAGCCGGACCAGCGCCGGGTGCGCCGGCTGCCCGAACGGCACCCCGTGCAACGCGTCCGTCCTCGCTCCCGTCGGCAAGGCCCGGACGACGCTGTCGGACAGCCTGCGGACCACCGGGTCGAGCGTCTGCGCCTGTTCGACCCGTTCGGCCAGGGCCGCGGGCTTGCGAGCCCAGCTGGACTTGCGGTTCTTGGCCGCCCGGCGGGCGGTGGAAAGGGAGGGAGGCACACTTAGTGCCTACCCGCCCGCAGGCGTCCCCTATCTCGCTACCCGCCCCAAACCGGTCCAGGTCCCCAACAGCATGGATGTGGCGCCCTGACGGGTCTACCCATCAGGCAGTGGCGTTCACGTCGTTGCGGGGGGCGCATCGCCGTCGCTGCGCAGCCGGGCCAGCTGGCTCCGGATGACCTCTTCCACCTTCCCCTGGAACTCCAGCAACAGGCGCAACTCGTCGTCCGAGTAGTCCTCCGCGGTCGACCGCCACGCCTTGACCACCGGCGCGAACGTCGACCCGACCTCGCGCAGGCCCGGCCCGCCGCTCAGCTCGACGATGACCCGGCGCCGGTCGTGCGGGTCGCGCACCCGCCGGACGAAGCCGCCCTCCTCCAGCCGGTCCAGCACCCCGGTGATCGACGCCGTGCTCAGCCCGGTCTGCCGGGCCAGCTCACCCGCGGTCATGTGCCCGGTCAGTGCCACGATGTTCAGGCAGTTCAGGTCGGTGGCGTTGATCCCGATCCGCTCCGCCGAGACCTGTCCCAGCAGCTGCATGATCGACCCCGCCCGCCGCATGGCCAGCAGGAAGTCGTTCTCCAGCTGGCGCCGCTCCGCACTGGCCCCGGGTGCCGGCTCGCCCCAGTCCGGGTGCCCGTTCGTCCCCTCGGCCCCATGGTCCGTCATCGCACCTCCGCCTCCACCAAGCCTCGCCTCCGCCTCAACCTCGCGCC
>PLDT01000356.1:0-6231 GCA_003136255.1 Actinomycetota bacterium | reverse complement strand
CGACCGCCAGCTCGGCGACCTCCGCGGCCGCCGCCGGCCACAGGCCGCTCCGCGACCCGGCCCGGTCCAGCCCGATGAGCAGCAGCGCGAAGCAGGCGCCCGCGATCAGCCCGGCCGCCACCCCGGCGGCCGGCCGGGCCGGCCTCTCGGCCTCGTCGTCCCCCTCGTCCCCCTGGCCCTGACCCGCGCTGACCGAGACCCCGATGATGGCGGGCAGGGCCAGGGCGATCCCGATCAGGGCCAGCGTGCTCGGCCGTTCCCCCCAGAGCAGCCCGGCGAGCACCGAGAACCCGGCCGTGCCTACCGCGCTGAGCGGGGCGGCCACGCTGAATGCCGCGTACCGGAACCCCAGGTACAGCGCGATCCCGCCCAGCGTGCCGCTCGCGCCCGCCGCCGCTCCCCAGGCCAGCGCGGCTCCGCTGGGCCGGTGCGAGGCGGCGAAGGGCAGCACCGCGAGGACCAGCACGGCGGCCGCCAGGCAGGCCAGTAGCGTGACCTGGATGACGCTGGCCGCGCGCGTGGCCAGCCCGGCGGCGAAATCCGAGACGCCGTACCCGAGGGCCGACACCAGAGCCAGGATGATGACGAGCACGCCCTGTTTTCCCCCCGGCCCGCCCTACGTCGTCTTCTTGGCGGCCGGGCTCCCGGCCGGATAGAAGACCCCCAGCACCTGCAGCGGCTCCGAGCCGGTGTTCTCCAGGCAGTGCGGTGTGTGCGGCGGCAGGTAGATCGAGGTGCCCGGCCCGATCTGTGTCTGTATCTCCCGCTGGCCGCCGCCCAGGTGGACCACGCCCTGCCCGGCCAGCACGTGCACCACCTCGTCGTAGGTGTGCTGGTGCTCCGGCGCCCGCCCGGGCGGGATCAGCCCGGCGAACTGCGTGATCGACAGCCCCTCGCTCAGCAGCACCCGGAACTCCCGGTCCCCGGTCCGCTCCACCGGGCGGGTCTCCAGGGTGGTGACCTTCAGCGCCGGCTCGTCTTCTGCGTCACCCGCCTGCACGGTGATCACCAGGATCTCGAGCTCGCCCCGGCACCGGTAATCCACCGAGGACGGCAGCCATGCCGCGGTTCCCGGGCGCAGTTCCGCGGTCCCGGCCGCGCCCGCCTCGAGTATCCCGGATCCGCGGATCACATACCAGGCCTCGCCCCGGCCCCCGGCCGTCGCGGCCAGCGCGGCGCCTTCTTCCAGGCGCAGCCGGCGCTGGTGCAGCGCGCGGCAGCCGTGCTCGTCGTTCAGCATCTGCATGGCCGCGACCCCCGGCGCCAGCGGGCCGGGCGGCACCTGTTCCGGCCGGCGCACGACCGGCGTCCCCGCGGTCACCGCGCTACCGCGTAGTCGCCGCGCCGGGCCCGCCGCGTGCGGGCCCAGTACTCGAACGAGAACCCCGGCCACAGCGCCCGGTTGATGCCGTCGTCGTCCAGGTACCAGCTCCTGCACCCGCCCGCGCTCCACACCGCCCGGAGCAGGCGCTTCTGCAGGCCGGCGTTGTAGCGGCGCAACGCGTCCTGGCTGACCTCGATGGTGTCCGCCTGGTCCCGGGCCAGGATCCGCAGGCAGCTCATGATGTGCTGGATCTGGCTCTCGATCATGAACACCACCGAGGTGTGGCCGAGGCCGGTGTTGGGGCCGAGCAGCATGAAGAAGTTCGGGAAGCCGGCCACCGTGATGCCGTGGTAGGCCTCGATGCCCTCCTGCTTGAGCTCGCGGCCGTCGCGGCCGGTCACGTTCAGCGCGTTGACCGATTCGATGACCTTGAACCCGGTGCCGTAGATGATCACGTCGGCCGGGTGCACGGTGCCGTCCGCGGTCGCCACCCCGTCCGGTTTGATCCCGGTAATGGCGTCGGTGACCAGGTTCACGTTCGGCCGCTGCAGCGCGGGATAGTAGTCGGACGACAGCAAGATCCGCTTGCACCCGATGGTGTAGTCCGGGGTCAGCTTGGCCTGCAGCCCGGGGTCGGCGACCTGGCTCTCCAGGTGCCGCCGGGCCATCGCCTCCAGCGGGGCCATCAGCTTCGGGCTCACCGCGAAGCCGAGCGCCCGGGTCTCCATCGCCCAGTAGACCGCGTTCCGGAACGCCCGGGGCGCCCCCGGCACGGCCTTCAGCGTGCCGCGGACCCGGGCCGGGATCTCCACGTCCGGCCGCGGATGCAGCCACGGCGGCGTGCGCTGGAACACCGTCAGCGTGTCGGCCTGCCGGGCGATCTCCGGCACGAACTGGATCGCGGACGCGCCGGTGCCGATTACCGCGACCCGCCGCCCGGCCAGGTCGGCCGCGTGGTCCCAGTGCGAGGAGTGGAAGGCCGGCCCGGCGAAGTCAGCCGCGCCGGGCAGGTCCGGGTAGGACGGGATGTGCAGTGCGCCGCCCGCGGACACCACGGCTCGCGCGCGGTAGCCGCCCTGGCTGGTGCCCAGATCCCAGCGCCGGGCCTGGTCGTCCCAGCCCGTCCGCTCCACCGTGCAGCCGTACCGCATGTGCTGGTCCACGCCGTACTTGGCCGCGCACGCCCGCAGGTAGTCCCAGATCTCCTGCTGCGGCGCGAACACCCGTGTCCAGGACGGGTTCAGCTCGTAAGAGTAGGAGTACAGCGGGGACGGCACGTCGCATGCGCAGCCCGGATACTGGTTGTCGCGCCAGGTCCCGCCGAGGTCGCCGTCCTTCTCCAGGATCACGAAGTCGTGGTAGCCGGCCTTCTTCAGCGCGATCCCCATCCCGATGCCGGCGAAACCGGCCCCGGCGATGACGATCCCCGTCGTCACAGGCATGCAATGACGATAACCGGCGGACCCGGGTTTTACAGTGCGGGGTAGACGCGCTCCGGGTTGTGCTCCGACAGCACCGACGGCGGCCCGATGAGGAGCTTGTCCGGCTCCCCGATGACCGAGGTGTCCTTGCCGTCGTAGTCAAACTTGAGCAACACGTGCTTGATCGCCTCGAGCCGGGCTCGCTTCTTGTCGTTGCTCTTGACCACCGTCCACGGCGCCCAGGCCGTATCGCTGTAGTGGAACATGGCCTCCTTGGCGTCGGTGTACGCGTCCCACTTGTCCAGCGACTCGATGTCCATCGGGCTCAGCTTCCACTGCCGGACCGGGTCGATCCGCCGGATGATGAACCGCGTGCGCTGCTCAGAGCGGGTCACCGAGAACCAGAACTTGGTCAGGTGCAGCCCGGAGCGGATGAGCATGTGCTCGAAATCCGGTGCCTCCCGCATGAACTCCTCGTAGTCATCAGTCGAGGTGAAGGACATGACCCGTTCCACGCCCGCCCGGTTATACCACGAGCGGTCGAACATGACGATCTCGCCCGCCGCGGGCAGGTGCGGTACGTACCGCTGCAGGTACCACTGGGTCTGTTCCCGCTCGGTCGGCTTGGTCAGGGCCACGACCGTCGCGCCGCGCGGGTTCAGGTGCTCGGTGAAACGCTTGATCGTGCCGCCCTTGCCCGCCGCGTCGCGGCCCTCGAAGATGATCACGATCCGCTGCCCGGTGGACTTCACCCAGTTCTGCAGCTTGACCAGCTCGATCTGCAGCGGGCGTTTGAGGTACTCGTATTCTTGCCGCGTCATCTTCTCCGGGTACGGGTAGTCCTCCCGCCAGGTGTCGACCTCCCGGCCGTCCGGCCAGCGCAGCACCGGATCGTCGTGCTCGTCCTCGTCGTCTACGGTCAGGCCGGCGATGAGGCTGGGGTCGGAGGCCCAGTCCTCGGGCAGCGCGTTGAACGCTTGAGCAGATTCGCTGGTCACCCCATAAGCACAGCACATTTCCCGCGGCCGGTCACGAGGGGGCCGCCCCTCGGCGCATCCTTTTTCCCGGCCGTCACGATCCGGCCGGGTGTCGTTCAGTTTCGGTCAGCGGTCGCCGTACACCACGCGCCCGCTCGCCACCGTCATCACCACCGAAGTACTGCCGATCTCGGCGGGCGGGATGGCGTACAGATCCTGGTCGAGCACGGCCACGTCGGCCCGCATTCCGGGCATAAGGATCCCGGCCGCGTGCTCCTCGTGGTTCACCCAGTCGACCCCCGAGGTGAAGGCGCCGATCGCGTCGTCCACGGTGATGGCCTGGGCGGGCAGGAACGGGTCCTCGCATTCCGGTTCCCCGGGGCGGCCCAGGCGCTCGGACTTGACCCGGTTGACCGCCACGTGTATCTCCTGCAGCGGGTCGGCGCTGGATATCGGCCAGTCGCTGCCGAACGCGATCCGCGTCCCCCCGCGGGCCAGCGAGCCGATCAGGTACTGCCAGGCCGCGCGTTCGGGACCCACGAAGGGCAGGGTCAGTTCCTCCATCTGCGGTTCGTTGCAGGCCCATAGCGGCTGGAAGTTGGCCACCGCGTCCAGCGCCCGGAACCGGCCCATGTCCTGCGGCGCGATGAACTGCAGGTGCGCGAGATGGTGCCGCGCGGCCCGGCGCTGCCTGGCGGGCAAGGCCTCCAGCGCGTCCAGCGCGGCGGCGACCGCGCGGTCGCCGATGGCGTGAAAGTGGAGCTGGAACCCCTCCGCGGCCAGCCTCCCGGTTGCCTCCCGCAGCGTGTCCGGGTCGATGAACAGGCGGCCCCGCTCGCCATGCCGGCCCAGGTACGGGGCGGACATCGCCGCGGTGAAGGTCTCGCACACCCCGTCCAGCATCAGCTTGACCGTGGTGGCACGGAACCGGCCCCGCCCGGCCGGTTCCCCGTCGGCCCGTTCCCGCCCGCCCGGTTCCCCGTCAGCCCGTTCCCGGCGGGCCAGCAGGTCATCGATCTGGCCCAGCCCGCGGCTCCGGTCCCACCAGAGCGCGCCGACCACGTGGCAGGTGAGCGCGCCATCCGTGGCCGCCTGCCGGTAGGTCTCGAACACGTCCGGGATGCCGAGCTCGGCGGCCGCGCCGACGCAGGCGTCCTGGAACCTGGTGATCCCCAGCGAGTGCAGGTGCGCCTGGGCCGCGAGCAGTCCGGCCCGCAGCTCGGCCGCGCCAGCCGGCGGGACCAGTTCCGCGACCAGGCGCATGGCCCCGTCGTGTAGCGCACCGGTGGCCCGGCCCGCGGCGTCGCGTTCGATCCGGCCGTCGGGCGGGTCGGGCGTACGCGCGTCGACCCCGGCCCGCTCCAGGGCCGCGGTGTTGACCCAGGCGCTGTGATGATCGCGGTTCGGCAGGAAGGCCGGCCGCCCGCCGGTCACCGGGTCCAGGTCCGCCGCGGTCGGCAGGCCGCCGGGGAAGGCGGACATCGTCCAGCCGCCGCCGAGCACCCAGGCGTCTGAGCCCAAGCCGGCACAGTAGGCGGCCACCGCGGCCAAGCTCTCCTGCCGGGTCCGCAGTCCTACCAGGTTGCAGCGCAGGCTCTCCAGCCCGCCGGCCACCGCGTGCACGTGCGCATCCCCGAACGCCGGCACCGCCAGCTGCCCGCCCAGCTCGACCACGCGGGTGCCCGGGCCGGTGACCCGCTTGATCTCCTCGTCCGTGCCGACCGCCTGGATCAGGCCGCCGCGCACGGCCGCAGCCTGGACGAACCCGGACGGGTGCGCCGGGGAGCGTATCCTCCCGCGGGTAAAGGCCAGATCGGCCGGGCCGTCGCTGACTGTCATGGTCCGCTCGGCGGGCCCGTTACGCGTCGATCGGCGTGAGCACGAAGACCGGAATCGTCCGGGTCGTCTTCTTCTGGTACTCGGCGTAGTCGGGCCAGGCCGCCACGGCCCGCTCCCACCAGGCCGCGCGCTCGGCGTCGTGCACCTCCCGGGCCTGGTAGTCCATCTTGACCGGGCCGTCCTGCAGTTCCACGTGCGGGTTCGAGACCAGGTTGTAATACCAGACCGGGTGCTGCGGCGCCCCGCCCAGCGACGCCACGACGGCGTACTCCCCGTCACGCTCGACGCGCATCAGCGGGGTCTTCCGGATCTTCCCCGTCTTGGCGCCCACCGACGTCAAGATGATCACCGACCGGCCGCCCATGCCGGTTCCCTCGGTCCCGCCGGACCGCTCGTAGAGGTCAACCTGGTCGCGCGCCCACGAAGCCGCGCTGGGTTCGTATTCACCGGTAAGAGGCATGCCAACGAAACACGGGCCGGCCGCCACCTTGTTCCTCATCCCCGACCCGAATCACAGTGACCCACTCAGACACCTCCAGTCAGGCCCTTTGACGCCAGGCGACCCAGCTATTAATTGCGCGAAATCGCTCTGCGGGTAACTGCCCGCCCGGCGGTGGATCCGTCTTGTGCGGTGGATCGGGGCAGCTGGGGCGCACCGGATACGCCGCGG
>PLDT01000234.1:0-17890 GCA_003136255.1 Actinomycetota bacterium | reverse complement strand
AGACCGTCTGCCAGAGGACGATGACGTTGACCATGATGCCGAGGCTGTCGAGCTGGTTTTCCTGCCCGACCTGGTAGTGCTTGCGGAGCTGGCCGTTGGTTACGGCATTCTCGTTCGGTCGGCCATCAAGCCATGCCACCACGCCCGGCCCGCACCTCGGTCGCGGCACACGGAGCACGAACACTACGCCGACCACAGGGAGGAAGAGGCCGGCATGTCGCCATGCCGAGAACTGCCTCGGGATACTGCAGTCGACTGCCAGCGGCGACCACTGGGGCTTTCGCCGACTCCGGTGGTCCGCCGATGTTCGACTCTCGCTACGGCGTAAAGGGCAGTCACCTTGACTCGCCTAGCGAGCGCCACGCAGTGGTAGCTACCGCACCGCCGGATCGATCCACGGCACGGTGAAGACGCTAGTCCAATCGAACGTAACCAGGACTCCGAGCCGCAGGTCGCCGCCGGTCAGCGGGAGCGTGTACTTCTGCAGCAGCTCCCCGATCAACTTGACAGCGGCATCGATCTCCGGAGCAGTCGGAACGGTCGGGGCGCCACTGCGGTCGATATGCGCGATGCGCTTGTTGACGTACCTCTTCGTCGTCGCGGCGGCGGTCTTCAGCCGGTCGATGTCGGCGAGCACCTTGGCCGGGTCGATCGTGTCGGTACCGGCCAGCTGCATCTCGGGATCAGTGGTCTCCAGGTCGCCCGGGTGCGCGGCGATACCGGTCAGGAGGGTGAGCAGCGAGTCGCTGTCGGGGTTGGGGTCGACCATCGCGCGGACCGAGACCAGGGCACGCCGGTAGTACAGCGTGTTGAAGTGGCCCATCACGAAGGGATTGGCGACCACCGTCGGGTTGGCGGCGCCGATCTCCGAGATCGTGCGCCAGACGTCACGGTCGTGAATGAGTGACAGCACCTCGTCCGTAACCTTGCCCAAATGTCTGGTCCACGCGGCCAGGCGGGTCGACGGCATGGTGGTGCTCACGGGTGGCCTCCTAAAGTACACGATGATGTCGACCAGGTGGCTTCCGGCCGTGCACGCCGCACTACGGCACCACACACCATGAGACTCCATGTGATCGACGTCACACAGAGGTTCTAACCAAAATTCTAACCAATCGGTTAGCAAAATCTTTGGGCTCCGGTCAAACCCGCAGGTCACCGGCTACAAACGATGGGGTGAGCGAGGGGACTCGAACCCCCGACACCCAGGACCACAACCTGGTGCTCTAACCAACTGAGCTACGCCCACCATCGTCGCCGAGTTAGGCCCCAGCGACAGCAGAACGCGCGCTGCCCGGAGGGACATCGCGCGGCCTTTCAGAAGTATAGCGGTCGCGGGTACTCGCGCGTCACGTGCTGGCGCGGTCGGCCACGGCAGTGCCGTCCGCCGAATGGGGATCGGTGAACCGGGCCGCGATCTCGCGCGCGGTCACCGAATCCGGTCCCGGCAGTGGCACGAACACCGCCGCCCGGTAGTACCGCAGTTCCTGCACGCTTTCCCTGATGTCGGCCAGGGCCCGGTGCCCGCCATCCTTTTTTGGGGAGGCGAAGTACGTCCGCGGGTACCAGCGCCGCGCCAGCTCCTTGATGCTGGACACGTCGACCATCCGGTAGTGCAGGTAAGCGTCGAGTTCCGGCATGTCACGCGCGATGAACCAGCGGTCCGTGGCAATGGAATTGCCGCACAGCGGCACCTTCTTGGGCTCCGCGACGTGGCTGCGCACGTAGCCGAGCACGATGTCCTGCGCCTCGGCCAGGGTGATCCCGCTCGGCAGCTCGGCGAGCAGCCCGGAGGTGGTGTGCATCTCGCGGACTATCTCGGGCATCCCGGCCAGCGCCTCCGCTGGCGGCTTGATGATGACGTCTACGCCCTCGTCGAGCAGGTTGAGCTCGCCGTCGGTCACCAGGCAGGCGATCTCGATCAGGGCGTCCCGCTCGATGTCGAGCCCCGTCATCTCGCAGTCGATCCACACGAGCCGGTCATTCACGCTCACAGCCTATGGCCTCGGCTGCCGTGCATTGCCAGCCGATCGGCGGGAGCGTCAGCCGCCCCGCGTGACGATGTGCGCCGGAGTGTCGATCCCCGGTCGCAGTACGGCGTCCGCTTCCGGCTCCCCGAATCCCGTCGTCACCGGCACCACGCCTGCCCAGAGGTCCAGCTTGTAATCCTCCGGCTCGTCCGACGGGCCGCCGCTGCGGATCTTCACCGACGCTTCGGTGAGCGGCAACGCGAGCGCGGACGTGGCCGCCAGCTCCTTCTTGCTGGGCTGCCGCACGTAGGACCACTGCCCGGGGACCAGATGCTCGGTGATGGTCCGCAGGGCCAGGATCTTCTCCTCCGGATCGGTGACCAGCCGGGCCACGCCGAAGACCACGGCGCTGCGGTAGTTCATCGAGTGGTTGAACACCGACCTGGCGCAGACCAGCCCGTCCAGGTGCGTGACGGTCACGCAGATCTCCTGGCCGTTCCCCGCCATGATGCTCGAGTTCGCCGACGACCCGTGCAGGTACAGCAGGTCGCCGAGGCGGCCGTACCCGGTGGGCAGTACGCGCGGCGCGCCGTTGACGATCACCCCGAGGTGGCAGATCAGTCCGGCGTCGAGCACGGCGTACAGGTCGTCCCGTTCGGTCCGGCCCCGCTCATGGTGTCGTCCGAGCTCGGTGCGCGGGGTGCTGGAGAGGTCAGGCAGACTCATGGTTCACGGTACGCCCTGCCCGCAGCGGCAAGAAACGGGCAAGAAGCGGGCAAAGATCAGACGGCGGCTGCGCTGAGGGAGGGGGCGGCGGCTTGGAGCTCGTGGGTCGTGCGCGGGCCCAGGAGCATCGGGGCCGGGCCGGTCAGCGCCGGTTCCGCCAGCTCACGAACCACAGTGTCCGCGCGGGCGATCTGGTCGATGTCGATGCCGCCGGGCCCGACGCTGTCGCAGTCCGGTACCTGGGAGGCGCCGAAGTGCCCGCCGAGCGCCCACTGTGCCCGGCTGCGCGGCCTGGCCGCGGTCCGGAACGGCGTCGGCGCCCCGGCCGGCCAGCGCCGGGGGATGTGCCATGAGTCGAGCCAAGCCAGGATCTCGCCCAGGCCGAGCATCTGGTAGCTGGTGAACGGCTCGCGCGGCGACCCAATCACCCCGATCTGCACGCAGAGCCGGCCTTCGCGGTTCACGCCCGGCTGGTGATACGGAAGCTTATCCGGCGCGTAGTCGATGTTCTCCGGAGTGCCGAGCACGCACCCGGCCCGCACGATCGGCAGTAGCTGCGCGAGCTCGCCGGTCAGCGGATCCCACACCAGATGGCACGGGCGGTTCTCCTCAATGAGCCGCTGAGCAACCGAACAAACCGAAACAGCCCGCGGATCCGCCCCCAGGGTCAGCCACACCGCCCGCGGCGCTCCCCCTCCTAGTAGTCCCCCGTCGGTCTCTGCCCGAATGCACCTGACGCCTGGCATCCACGCATCAGCCAACGATTCCTCCCCAAGATCACGGTCTAGACCTTTCTAGCTCCCTTTCACCTGCTTACGTCAGCGCCGGTGATTAGTCCATAGCCAGAGACGTTAGGATTTTGCATTCGTACCCTCTGTGCATCGGCAGGCCATGACCGTAACCGAAGCTCCTCCAGGAATTCCCAGCCCTGCGCGTCTCGCCAGCTGGCTCGACGACCACGTCCCAGGCGGGCCGGTAGAGCTGACCGACATCCAGCTCATCGCGGGCGGCCGGTCGAATCTCACCTACCGCCTGGCCGTCTCGGGACCGGGGGGCAGCCGGCTGCTGGTGCTGCGCAGGCCCCCGCTCGGTCACGTGCTGCCCACCGCCCATGACATGTCGCGGGAATACCGCGTCCTGTCCGCGCTTGCGGGCACGCGGGTACCCGTCGCCCCGCTCGTGGGGGCGTGCGCCGACCAGGAGGTGATCGGCGCGCCCTTCTACGTGATGGAGTACGTGCCCGGCGTTGTGCTCCGGACCCGCGCGGACACCAAGGAGCTGACCGAACCGCAGGCCGCGGACCTGTCGCGGTGCCTGGCCGACATGCTCGCCGCCATCCATGGCGTCGACGTCAACCAAGTCGGGCTCGCCGACCTCGGTCGCGGCGCCGGATACCTACGGCGCCAGCTCGATCGCTGGCAGCGGCAGTGGGAACTGTCCGCGACCCGGGACGTACCCGGCTACACCGAGCTCGTCGAACGGCTGACCGCGGCGCTGCCCGCCGAAGGCCAGACCACGCTGGTCCACGGCGACTACCGGCTGGACAACGCGCTGGTCACCCTCGACCCCGAGCCGCGGATCACGGCCGTGGTGGACTGGGAGATGGCCACCCTGGGCGACCCGCTGGCCGACCTGGGCCTGACCCTCGTCTACTGGACGGAGGACGGCGAGGAGGGCTGGCTCACCCCGGCCGGTTCGCCGGCCGGGACGCGCGGGGTGTCGACCGATGCCACCGCCAGCCCCGGGTTCTGGACCCGCGCTGAGTTCGCGGCCGAGTACGCCCGGCTCACCGGGCGGGACGTGTCCGGGATCGGTTACTACGTCGCGTTCGGCTACTTCAAGCTGGCTGTCGTGCTGGAAGGCATCCACGCCCGGTACCAGCAGGGCAAGACAGTCGGCGAAGGCTTCGAACAAGAAGGCTTCGCCGTACCGTTGCTCATCGCCCGTGCACACCAGGTCCTCGACGCACAGCCCAGCACCTGACCGGACCGACGCTCGGCGCGAAGCCGGACAACCGCACAACCGCAGCACCGGATCAGGCCCGGCGCCCCGCTCAACACCGGCCAGCTTTCCGGTGCCCCGCTCAACACCGGCTAGCTGTCTGGTGCCCCGCTCTCGCCGGGCCTGCTCTGCCCGGCACCCGCACGATAACCGAGCCAACTGAGGCCCGGCGCCCCGCTTTCGCCGGACCTCTTGATGAGAGGACGCGCCATCCCGGCCCTTGGTTCACAGCCGGTTTAAAACACAGCCGGTTTCAAAACAGCGCGGCAACCTCGGCGGCGATGGCGGCGGATACCGAAGCATCCGGGGGATCCACAGTCATCCGGGCCGTGGTCCCTCCCACGCCACGCAGGTGCAGCGCGTACTTGAGGCGCCCGACGCTCGCCCCGAGGGCCACGATCCGGTCCAGCGTCCGCTGATGCCGGGGCGCCGCTTCCAGGTCGTTGGAAACCAGCGCGTCGGTGAGCGCCGCGTAGACCTCGGGGTAGGCGCTGCTGCGCCCGGAGATCAGCCCCGCTCCGCCCGCCCGCATCGTGGCCGCCGGATTCGAGTCGTCACCGGAGAACAGCAGCAAACCCGGAGCCGCCTCGGCAAACGACGCCAGGTCGCCGGCGGCGGAGCCGCTCAGCTTGGCCCCGGCCAGGCCCGCGGCCGAAGCCACCGCCGCGAACACCGGAGGAGGAACACGCAGCCCGGTCCGTTCGGGAAAAATATAGGCGTAGAGCTCCAGATCGGCTACGGCCTCCCGGATCCGGCCGAAGTGAGCGATCAGCTCATCGGGCCGCGCGGGCAGGTAGTAGGGCGTGATGGCCGCGATCCGCGTCGCCCCGAGCGCCGCCGCGGCCCGGGCCAGCCGGGCGGCGTGCCGGGCGTCCGGCGCGCCGACGTGCGCGATGACCCGGTCCGGGCCCGCCTCGGACAGCGCCAGCTCGATGAGCGCCAGCCGCTCGTCGTCGTCCAGGGCCGGGAACTCACCCGTGGTCCCGGCCACCAGCAGCCCGTCCAGCAACCCGGCCACGAACTTGTACAGGGCGCGGTTGGCGCCGAGGTCGACCTCACCGTCGCTGCTGAACAGCGTCGGTACGGCCGAAAAGACGACGGCGGCTGGGCTCAACGGCTCAACGCAATCCCTGCGGCTTGAAGAACGCGCTGGACTCCGGGCGCCACAGCAGGAACACCGCGCCCAGCCCGACCAGCCAGGTCAGTACCGGGAATATCAGGCCCAACGCCGTCTTCGGCTCGCTGAACACCCCGACCAGGTCCAAGGTGGCCAGGCAGAACAGGATCGTGGACAAGATCCGGGCCCAGTTCCTGCCCTGGTTGTTCGCCCGGGCCATCCACAGCCACAGGCCGACCCCGATCAGGCCGGACACGACCGCCAGGCTGATGATGAACGTGTTGAGGCTGCTGACCTGGGACGCGGTCAGGTTGGGCCGGGCCTTCCTGATCGCGGACTTGGTGCCGCTGATGTCGGCCAGCGAGATGATCAGGCTGACGGTACTGACGGCCGCGCCCGCGTACATGAGCTTGACCGCCTTGGCCACCGACGGGGGAGCAGGAAGCCGCTCCAGCTCGACGGGCTTGCCGCTGGACGGGTAGCGCTGGACCATGGTGACCTCTGCTAGGTGAACGTGCCGAACGGACGCGGCCCGGTTTATGACTAGTGAGCTTAGTAGGTCGCCACCTTGCCGGCCATCCGGCGGGCATTGCACCGTTCCAGCCGAGCGATACTGAATGACCATGGCCGACGAGACCTCGACGAGCTCGCGGGGGGACACGGCGGTGCCCGCTGCGGGGGACGCGGCGGTGCCCGCTGCCACCGTCCTGGCCCCGCCCCCTGCCCGGCTGCTCCGCTGGGAGATTGTCACCGTCTTCGCGGTGTCCCTCGGCGCCAGCGGCATCTACGCCCTGGTCCAGTACATCGGCTCGCTGACCGCGCAGCAGGCGATCAGCAAGCAGGCCGTGGTCGTGCACGGCACGCTGGCCCCCGGCCGGCCGCTGCTCGACCTGTTCCTGCAGCTCACCAACATCACCCTGTCGCTGGCCCCGGTACTGCTGGTGTTCTACCTGCTGGCTCGGTCCGGGGAGCGGCCGTCCAAGACGCTGGGCCTGGACCTCAGCCAGCCGGGGAAGGACCTGGGCTGGGGCGCCCTGCTGGCCGCGGTGATCGGCGGCGCGGGCCTGGGCCTGTACCTGATCGCCTACCACGCCGGCGTGGAGCTGAACGTCGTCGCCGAGAACCTGCCCGACGTCTGGTGGCGCTTCCCGGTACTGATCCTGTCGGCCGCCCAGAACGGCATCCTCGAAGAGGTCGTCGTCGTCGGATACCTGCTCAGCCGGCTGGACAAGCTCGGCGTCAACCCCGTCGCGGCCATCGCCATCAGCGCCGTGATCCGCGGCTCCTACCACCTGTACCAGGGCATCGGCGCCTTCTTCGGCAACGCCGCGATGGGCATCATCTTCGGCATCTTCTACCGCCGCTACGGCCGGGTGGCCCCGCTGATCATCGCGCACACGCTGATCGACGCCGTGACCTTCGTCGGCTACGCCCTGCTGGCCGGCCACGTCTCCTGGCTGCCAGCCCCATGAGCGTCCTGGCCCGGCTCTGGGATCACGTCTACGCCAGCCAGCCCGCCCCGCCCGCCTGGTTGGTTGCCGTCACCGGCCTGGCCGCCCTCCTCATCGTGCTGAACACCCGGTCCTGGCGGCTGGCCGGCCAGGTGATCACGATCGCGCACGAGGGCGGGCACGCGCTGGTGTCCGTGCTGTCCGGGCGGCGCCTGGAGGGGATCAGGCTGCACGCGGACAACTCCGGGGTCACCTACTCGCGCGGCAAGCGGCACGGCCCCGGCCTGGTCCTCACCGCGGCCGCGGGCTACCTGACCCCGCCGCTGCTCGGCGCGGCCGCGGCCGCCCTGCTCGCGGCGCGGCATCCGGCCGCGCTGTTGTGGCTGGCCCTGGTGCTGCTGGCCGCGACGTTCCTGGCCGTCCGCAACGCGTTCGGCGCGCTGGCCGTGCTGGTCACCGCGGCCGGCGTGTTCGCGGTCAGCTACTTCGCCTCGGCCGCGGTGCAGGCCGGTTTCGCCTACCTGGCCGCGTGGTTCCTTCTGCTCGGCGGGATGCGCCCGGCCCTCGATCTGACCCGGCGCCAGAGCAGCCGACGCCGGTCGAGCAGCCGGGCGGGCGGCCGGGCGAGCAACCGAGGAAGCATCCGGGCCGGCCTCTCGGACGCCGACCAGCTGGCCCGCCTGACCGGCGTCTCCCGCGGCGTATGGGTGACCGCGTTCCTCCTCGTCGCCACCGCCGCCCTGGCCCTCGGCATCCGCCTGCTGATCCCGTGAACGCACACAGAACGCTGCCAGACACCACAAGACTCGCTAACGGCGCCCTAGCCACTAATCCCATCCGCTAGTCTTGCTATTTCGCAGTTATTTCGCACAATTCTCGTAGACGCGTTGACGGTATACATAAACGTCGTTATTATCAGTAGGCGATAGACGCATTCTAACAGAATGAGAAAGGTCGCTATGGCCAGGGCTACCGCAGTCAAGATGCCCCCCGAAGCGAGTGCCGTGCACGGATGCGAGGGGGCGCGCCGCGTCCTCGCCCTGATGCTCGCTTTCTCAGCCGATAAGAACACCCTGACCGCGCGCGACCTGGCCACCGCCACCGGCATAGCGCTACCCAGCGTCTACCGGTACATTACGCTGCTGCGCGAGACCGGGCTACTGGCCGGCGATGAGCGCGGCAGCTACCGGCTCTCCGCCCGGCTGATCGGGCTGGCCCGGGCCGCCGAGGCCGCCGAGAGCATCATCGACATCGCCGACCCGGTCATGCGCGAGCTGGCCGCCGAGACCGGCGAGACCGTCATCCTGGTCCGGCTGATCGGCCGGTCCGCGGTCTGCGTGCACCGGGTCCAGTCCGCGCAGCGGCTGCGCATCTCGTTCGAGGCGGGTCAGCCGCTGCCGCTGGATCGCGGGGCCAGCGCCCGGCTGCTGCTGTCCGGCCTGCCGCCCGAGCTCCGCAGGGAGTACCTGGCGCCGCTGGCCGAGCGCGACCCGGTGGCCGCCGCCCGGTTCGAGATCAAGGCCGCCGAGGCCGGGCGCAAGGGGTACGCCACCAGCGAAGAGGAACTCGAGCAGGGCGTGTGGGCCGTCTCCGCGCCGGTGTTCCAGGCCAAGCGCATGATCGCGGTGATCACGGTGCCCTCGCCGCTGGTGCGGGCCCCCGCGCCACTGCAGGACAAGCTGCTCGGCCAGGTCCGCGCCGCCGCCCAGTCGCTCAATGAGGCATTGCGCGTGACCCGGCGGTAGCCCCTAGGGTCCCATCCGGTGCCCCTGGCACCTTACCTGGCCGGGGATCGCAACGTTATCCTTCCCGCATGCCGGACTTCCGTGAGGTGATCCCGGGCACGCGCGGCAGCGCAGGCCACGCGTCACTGGCCGACCTGCAGACCGCGATGGCCTCCGGCGAGCTGACCTCCGCCGTGCTGACCGGTTTTTACCTGCAGCGCATCGACCGCCTGAACCCCGCGCTGCACGCGGTCATCACCGTTAACCTCAACGCCGCGGCCGAAGCGGCGGCCAGCGACGCGGTCCGCGCCGGGCCGCGCGGGTCGCGCGGACCGCTCGAGGGCATTCCCGTACTGGTCAAGGACAACATCCAGGTGGCCGGGATGCCGACCACGGCGGGCTCACCCGCGCTGCTGTCCGCCGAGCCAGAGGACGCGTTCCTGATCTCCAGGCTGCGCGCGGCCGGCGCGGTCATCATCGGCAAGGCCAACCTGTCGGAGTGGGCCAACTTCCGGTCGACCCACTCAACCAGCGGCTGGTCCACGCTCGGTGGCCAGACCGCCAACCCGTACGCGCTCGACCGCAACCCGTCCGGATCGAGTTCGGGCTCGGCGGCGGGCGTGGCGGCCACACTGGCCCCGGTCGCGCTGGGCACCGAGACCGACGGCTCCATCGTGTGCCCCGCCAGCGCCTGCGGCATCGTCGGCCTCAAGCCCACCAACGGGCTGGTCAGCCGGCGCGGCATCGTGCCCATCTCGCCCGTCCAGGACACCGCGGGCCCGATGGCGACCTGCGTAGCCGACGCCGCGGCGCTGCTGTCCGCCCTGGTCGCCGCCGACCCCCAGGATCCCGTCGCACCAGCCGACAATGATGATGCCGAACGGACCATGGCTATCACCGGCCCGGCCTCCTTTGCCGATGCCCTGGACCCCGCGGCCCTGGACGGCGCGCGGCTGGGTATCTGGCGCGCCCCGTCAGCCGTGGCGGGCGCGGCCACCGTCGCCGTGCTGGACATGGCGGTGGCCACGCTGCGCTCGCTGGGCGCCGCGGTGGTTGACCCGGTGACGCTCCCGGACACGGCCAAGATCCCCGAGCCGGAGTGGACCGCGCTGCAGTACGAGTTCAAGTACGGGATCAACGCCTACCTGGCCTACCTGGCCAGCTTCGGGTTCCACGGCGTGCTGCCCCGCACCCTGGCCGAATTGATCGACTTCAACAAGCGGAACGCGGACCTGGTGCTGTCCCGGTTCGGCCAGGAGACCTTCGAGCATTCCGAGGCGACCAGCGGCGACCTGACCGACCACGAGTACCTGGCGGCCCGCCGCGAGGCCACCCGGCTGGCCCGCACGGCGATCTCCGCGCCGCTGGCCGAACACGGGGTCGAGGCCATCGTGGCCCTGACCGCCAATGCCGCCTCGCTGACCGACTACGTGCTCGGCGACCACGACGTGTTCCACACCTCGGGCCCGGCCGCGGTGGCCGGCTGCCCGTCGATCACGGTGCCCGCCGGGTACGTGTCCGGGCTGCCGGTCGGCGTCTCGTTCTTCGGGCCGCGCTGGTCCGAACCACGGCTGATCGCCCTGGCCTACGCCTTCGAGCAGGCCACCAACGTCCGCCAGATCCCGAGCCTGGCCGCCAGCCTGGCTTAGCCCGTGCGCGGCCCGTCCGCAGCCCCGGCCGGTCGCGGGCCCGACCGGCCTGGCCAGGCATAAATCACCACACGATAACCTGACGGACATGGATTCCTGGCGCCGTGTCGATGTTCCCGTGCTTCCGGGGAGCGGCCCGGCGCCCCGCGTGTACGACACGGCCTCGGGTGACCTGGTCCTGGCCGCGGCGGGGCCGGTAGCCACGCTGTACGCCTGCGGCATCACCCCCTACGACGCGACGCACATCGGGCACGCCGCCACCTACACCGCCTGGGACCTGCTGGTACGGGCCTGGCTGGACGCGATGCCCGAGATCGGTGACCGCCAGCCGTCGCCGGACGCCCCGCCGCCGCCCGCCCGGTACACCGTGATCTACGTGCAGAACGTGACCGACGTGGACGATCCGCTGCTGGAACGGGCCGCCCGCGACGGCGAGGACTGGCGCGAACTGGCCCGCCGCGAGATCCAGCGGTACCGCACCGACATGGAGGCGCTGCGCCTCCTGCCGCCCACCTACCTGATCGGGGCCGTGGAGGCACTGCCGGTCATCGAGCGGTTCACCGCCCGGATGGCCGACCGCGGCGCGCTGTACGACGTGGACGAGGACCTCTACTTCGCCAAGTCGGCCGACCCGGAGTTCGGCGCGCTGTCCGGGCCGGGCACCCCCTCCGACTACGACCCCGCCGAGATGGCCGAACTGTCCGCCCTACGCGGCGGCGACCCCGGCCGGCCAGGCAAGAAGGACCCGCTGGACGCCCTGGTCTGGCGGGCGGAACGGCCCGGCGAGCCCGCCTGGGAATCGCGGTTCGGCCCCGGCCGGCCCGGCTGGCACGTCGAGTGCGCCGCGATCGCCACCGAGTACCTGGGTGCCGCCTTCGACGTCCAGGCGGGAGGTTCGGACCTGGTGTTCCCGCACCACGAGCTGAGCGCCTCTCATGCCCGGGTGGCGTTCGCTCCCGCCGAGGGCGTGTTCGCGCGGGTGTACGCGCACTCCGGGATGGTCAGCTACCAGGGCCGCAAGATGTCCAAGTCGC
This sequence comes from Actinomycetota bacterium, assembly GCA_003136255.1. Taxonomy (GTDB): domain Bacteria; phylum Actinomycetota; class Actinomycetes; order Streptosporangiales; family Streptosporangiaceae; genus Palsa-504. Next base: position 6,218 of record PLDT01000234.1, on the reverse strand, counting down.
TGGGCAACCTGGTGTTCGTGAATCGGCTGCTGGCCGACGGCGTGGACCCGATGGCGATCCGGATGGCGATGCTGGCCCACCACTACCGGTCCGACTGGGAGTGGACCGACGCCGTGCTGGCCGACGCCGACGCCCGGCTGGTCCGCTGGCGCGCCGCGCTGGCGCACACCGAAGCGGCCGCCTCGGCGGGCCCGGATGTTGCCCCGTCCGCGGCGGCGGTCGAGACGCTGGCCGGAGTCCGCGCGCGCATGCGCGCCGACCTGGATGCGCCCGGCGCGCTCGGCATCATCGACCGCTGGGCGGACCGGCTGCTGGCCGACGCGCCGACCCGCACCACGCCTGCCGACGTGGCCGGAGCCCGGCTGATCAGGGACACCATCGACGCCCTGCTCGGCATCAGCCTGGACTAGGTTTGGAGCTATGCCGGACGACGAAGCCGATCTCAGTCCCGACCCCCGAATGAGTAACTGGCGTGCGCTACAGCCCTTGAGTGAGGCCGAATGCAGGGGCCTGCTCGTCGGCGGTGGTATGGCGCGTCTGGTCTACAGCAGCCGGTATGGACCCACAGCGCTGCCGGTGGTGTACAGGATCGACGGCGAGTCGATTGTGCTGGGCACGTGGGACCCGGCCCTGTTTGACGAAGACCTGCGTACTGGTATCGCGCACGCCGAGTACGAGGTCGCCGTGGAGGTCGACCAGATCGATCTGGAGGCGCGCGAGGGGTGGATCGTGCTGGTGCGGGGAGCGGCGCATCATATCGATACCGAGGCCGAGCGCGCGCCGCTCATCGGCCCCGACCTCGAGCCGTGGATCGAGGGGGTGCCCGCGCACTTGATCCGGGTGACCCCCACCAGTACATGGGGCAACCGCATCCTCCGGGCCTGACGCCAGCGGCGGTACGCTCGTATCTATTCGCTTCTCCGCACCGTGGCGCCTCTACCCGCCAGGATGGTCGGTTTTCACCGGCGGCAGGTTCTCCACCTGCTGCTTGGTGAGGTCGAGCTGGACGCTGTCCACCACCCCGGTAACGGCGTCGATCGGGATGGCCACTTGCCTGCGGCCAAACGGACTCGGTCCGCGGCGTGCGGCCGCCACGTCGCGCCCCGATTGTCAAGCCGGACCGCCAGCCTGTGGATAACCCGGGTTATCCACAGGCTAGGAAATTTCCTCATATCCGGCCGGTCCGGTGCACCCCGACCCTGGCCATATGAGACAAACCTGTACTGCGGGTAATAACAATCCGCAAAGCTCGCAAACCACTCACGTGGACCGGATCNNGTGGTGATCGGTACCGCGCCGCCCCGGTCTCGGATCCGGGTCACGCTCCGGTATGACCTGCCCGACCCGCCGGGCCTGGGCGTCGCCGCCGACCTCGCCGCGCACGCCGCGGACGTTATCCGCTCGCAGCGGCTGGACGCGGCGGTGGCCGTCGGATACGGCCCCGAGTCGCTCGTCACGCCGGTCGCGGACGCCATCCGGGAGGCGCTGGCGGGCGCCGGGATCGAGCTGCAGGAATTCCTGCGCGTGCAGGACCTGCGCTACTGGTCCTACGTCTGCCGTAATGAGGAGTGCTGTCCGGCCGCGGGCGCGCCGCTGGATCCGGACCTGCATTCCGCCGCGGCGCTGGCCGACTTCGGCATCCCGGTGCTGGCCGACCGGACCGCACTGGCCGCCCGCGTCGCGCCCGTGGGCGGCAGCGCCGCGGAGTCGATGCGCCAGGCCACCCGCCGTGCCGAGCAGCACGCCGCGCACCTGTTGAACAAGGTCCGCAAGTCCGCCCGGCTCGGCGCCGCCCGGCAGATGATCGCCGCCGAGGGGCTGGCCGCGGTCGGCGCCATGATCACCCGGTACCGCCGCGAGGCCGGGTGCACCACCGACGACGAGATCGCGCGGATCACGGTAGCGCTGCGCGACCTCAGGATCCGGGACGACGCCTGGGCGCGGATGGATCCCGCGCACACCGAAGCGCACCAGCGGCTGTGGACCGACGTGGTCCGCCGGGCCCAGCCCGGCTACGTGCCCGCGCCCGCCGCCCTGCTCGCCTTCGTGGCCTGGCAGTCCGGAGACGGAGCGCTGGCGAACGTGGCGCTCGACCGGGCCCTGGCCGACGACCCCCGGTACTCGATGGCCCTGCTGCTCCGGCAGGTCATCACGGCCGGGGCGCCGCCCCATCTGGCCCGGTTGCCGATGACCCCGGAGGAGGTGGCCGCCAGCTACGACGGCCTCGATGTGGACGACCAGGATCCGGAAATGGATGATTAAGGCTGAGGTCACGATCGGGCCACGGACCGGTGACCGATACGGTTACGGATAAACTGCCTGGAATGTTCGTCCAGCTCACCGGGAGGATGCCTGCATGACCGTGGACACGCATGAGGTCGCGGTGGCCAGGTTGCGCGAGGCCTACGCTGCGGTGCCCCCCGGGACGCCGGTCCGGCTGGCCAAGCACACCTCGAACCTGTTCCGGTTCCGCGATGCCGCCCCGACGGTGCCGCTGGACGTCTCGGCGTTCGGTCACGTGCTGCGCGTCGACNNCTCGCTGCGCAACGGCCTGCCGCACGAGTCGGTCACCGAGATGGAGATCCTGACCGGCGACGGCCGGGTGCTGCGCGCCACTGCGGACAACGAGCATGCCGATCTGTTCCGCGGCTTCCCCAACTCCTACGGGACCCTCGGCTACGCCCTGTCCCTGACCATCGAACTGGAGCCGGTGAAGCCCTTCGTGCACCTGCGCCACTTCCGGTTCGACAGCGCGGAAGCCTGCATGGAGGCCATCGGCCAGATCGCCGCCGAGGGGAGCTTCCGCGGCCACCGGGCCGATTTCGTCGACGGGACCGCGTTCACGCCCGACGAGCTTTACCTCACCGTCGGAGCATTCAGCGACGTCGCGCCGTGGCGCAGCGACTTCACCGGCCAGCAGATCTACTACTCCGCCATCAGGCGCGACAAGGAAGACTTCCTCACCGTCCGTGACTACCTGTGGCGGTGGGATACCGACTGGTTCTGGTGCTCCAAGGCCTTCGGCGTCCAGCGACCGCTGGTCCGCAGGATGTGGCCGCGCCGGTACCGCCGCTCGGACGTGTACCGCAGGCTTGTCGCCCTCGACCGGCGCCATGGCTTCACCGACGCGCTGAACTCCGGGCGCGGCCGGCCGGCCCGCGAGTTCGTCACGCAGGACGTGGAGATCCCGGTCGAGCACGGCGCCGACTTCCTGCGGTTCTTTGACGCGCAGGTGGGGATGCGCCCGGTCTGGATATGCCCGCTGCGTGACGCGCAGGCCTGGCCGCTGTACCCGCTGCGGCCCGGCGAGGTCTACGTGAACTTCGGATTCTGGGGCACGGTGGCCCTGCCCGCGGACCGGGCCGACGGTTACTACAACCGCCTGATCGAGGACGAGGTCTCCAAGCTGGACGGGCACAAGTCGCTGTACTCCACGTCCTTCTACCCCGAGGACGAGTTCTACCGACGCTACAACGGCGACGCATACCGAGCGCTCAAGCGCGCCTACGACGGCGAGGGGCGCCTGCTCGGCCTGTATGAGAAGTGTGTCAGGGGACGCTGAGGCATCCCGTCAACGGAAGGAACGCGCAGCATGGCACTAGCGGAGGTCTTCGAGGCATTCGCGGGACCCGACGCCCCGGTGGAGTTCGCGGCCTATGACGGCAGTCACGCCGGCCCGGTCGGGTCTCCGGTGAAGATCACGGTCCGCTCGCCGGTGGCCGTGGCCTACCTGGCCCAGGCCCCCGGGGCACTCGGGCTGGCCCGCGCCTACGTGGCCGGCCACCTGGACGTCGAGGGCGACATGTACGACGTTCTGACCCGGATGACCAAGGCCCAGTCCACCAGCCTGGGCCCGGCCGAGAAGCTGCGGCTGCTGCAGGCCCTAGGCGGGCCGAAGCTGCTGCTGCACCGGATGCCGCCGCCGCCCCAGGAGGTCCGGCTGCACCGCCGCTGGCTGGGCGGGCGGCGGCACTCCAAAGGCCGCGACGCCAACGCGATCTCGCACCACTACGACGTCTCCAACCGGTTCTACGAGTGGGTGCTCGGGCCCACCATGGCCTACACCTGCGCCTGCTATCCGCGCGAGGACGCCACCCTGGAAGAGGCGCAGGTCAACAAGTTCGACCTGGTCGCCCGCAAGCTAGGGCTGCATGAGGGCATGCGGCTGCTGGACGTGGGCTGCGGCTGGGGCGGCATGGTGATGCACGCCGCCCGGGAGTACGGCGTGCGGGCGCTCGGCGTAACGCTGTCCGCGCAGCAGGCCGCCTGGGGCCAGGCCGCGATCGAGCGCGAGGGCCTGTCCGGCCTGGCCGAGGTACGCCACCTGGACTACCGCGACGTGCCGGAGACCGGCTTCGACGCGGTCAGCTCCATCGGGCTCACCGAGCACGTCGGCAAGCAGAATCTCCCCGCCTACTTCTCATTCCTGCTCGGCAAGCTGACGCCCGGCGGGCGGCTGCTCAACCACTGCATCACCCGGCCGGACAACACCGAGCCGGCCATCCGCATGCGGGGGTTCATCAACCGGTACGTGTTCCCCGACGGAGAGCTCGAGGGACCCGGCTACCTGATCTCGCTCATGACCGACACCGGCTTCGAGGTCCGGCACGAGGAGAACCTGCGCGAGCACTACGCCAAGACCCTGGCCGCCTGGTGCGCCAACCTGGACGCGCACTGGGACGAGGCGGTCCAGGAGGTAGGCCAGGGCACGGCGCGGGTCTGGCGCCTGTACATGGCGGGCTCGCGGCTCGGCTTCGATCGCAACCACATCGAGCTACACCAGGTGCTGGGCGTGAAACTCCAGCCGGACGGCACCTCCGGCATGCCGCTGCGCCCCGACTGGGAGATCCCGCGCGTCCTGGCCCAGTGATTTATCCGAACGAGGCCGTGGTGCGTCGCCGGGTCGACTCGCTATCGCGCGTCCGTGGCACCGTCCATGGCTCCACAGGAGCCAACTGGCCCACATCGCTAATCGCCCCCGCCGCGAACAGCGCCGCCACCGCCCGAGCGGTAGCCGCGGCGTAAGCCCCGGCATCGGCTCCGGCGTTGTCGTCGGGGCAAGCCCCGGCGCTGGCCCCGCCCAGGCCCGGCACGGTCACGTGGGGCACAGCCACGCAGGGCACGGCGCAGCAGGCCGCGGCCAGGTCAGCCAGGCCGTCGTCCACTCCGGCGGTCACGATCAGGTCAGCTTGCTCGGCCGCCAGTGCCATGGCCGGCCCGAACAGCACCGGCTGGCTCAGCAGCCCGGCCAGCAGCTCGGTAAGGTCCTCGCCGGGCATCACCGGACGTCCGGTGACGGTGGAGATCAGCCGCCGCCGCGGCGGCGCGAAGCGGGTCCCCGCCAAGACGCTCCGGATCGGCGCGGCGCACCCGGCCAGCGCGGGGGAGTGCAGGGCGTGCGTGATGCCGAGCACCTCGACCGCCACGCCCGCCGCGGCCGCCCGCCGGGTCAGGTTGCGGATGCCCGTGGTCGATCCAGCCAGCACGTGCGAGCGGGTGCCCTCGTAGGCGGCGATGTGCAGCCGGTCCGCCGCGCCCAGACTGCGGGTCGTCTCGGCATCGGCCGCGACCCGCGCCATCGCCGCGGGCCCGCTGGCGCAGCCGCGCAGCACCTGGCCGCACTGGGCCACCAGGCGCGCCGCCTCGGCCGCGGGCAGGCACCCCGCCCAGACCAGCCCGGTGATCTCGCCCAGGCTGTAGCCCACCGCGGCGCCCGGCGTGACTCCCATCCAGTCCAGCGTGCGCAGCCCCGCGAGCGAAGCGACCAGCTGCGCTGCCTGTGACAGGCCCGGCCTGGCCAGCCCGCCGAAGAGCACCACCACCCGGCCCGCCGCCCCGGTCGAGACGTGCACATCCGGATCGGCCGCCGTGGGTAGAACATCCGCGGCGAGCAGGCGGGCCGCCGACCGGGCCCGGGCCGCCAGCTGCGCCGCAGTGGCGGCCGTCAGCGCGACCCGCACCGCCCCAGCGTGCCCGGACCTGCCGTGCCGGGACCTGCCGTGCTCGGACCTGCCGTTCCCGGACCCGCCGTTCCCGGACCCAGCGTCCTCCCCCCCACTATGGCCCGGGCCGGCCCGATCGTCGGCCCACAGCACATCAAGCGCCAGCTGGCGGGCCAGCCCGTGCAGGTCGGCCGCCGAGAGCGCCGCGGCCCCGTAGGCGATGACCTCGAGCCTGCCCGCCAACTCGCCGGGATCCTTGCCGCACAGCGCGAACAC
>PLDT01000654.1:18654-20575 GCA_003136255.1 Actinomycetota bacterium | reverse complement strand
GCCTCGATCGCGTCCCGGTCGGCCGGGCCCGGCACCCGGGCGAACATCGACGAGTTCACCACCACCACCGCGCGGGCCATCGAGCGCGTCGGCGGGGCCGAGCGCGGCAAGGCGGTCATCGTGCTGAACCCGGTCGAGCCGCCGATGATCATGCGCGACACGGTGTTCTGCGCCATCTCCCCGGACGCCGACCCCGGCGCGATCACCGCGTCGGTGCTGGACATGGTGGCTGAGGTGGCGCGGTACGTGCCCGGTTTCACGCTGCGGGCCGAGCCGCAGTTCGACCCGCCGTCACCGGACTGGTCCGGGTACGCGCGGGTCGCGCTGTTCCTCGAGGTCCGCGGCAATGGCGACTACCTACCGGAGTGGGCCGGCAACCTGGACATCATGACCGCGGCGGCCGCCCGGGTCGGCGAGTTGCTCGCGACGGCCGGAGTGATGGCGTGACCGCGCCGCCGCGCGACGTGCGCATCACCGACTCCACGCTGCGGGACGGCTCGCACGCCATGCGCCACCGGTTCACCGAGGAGCAGGTCCGGACCGTGGTCAGCGCGCTGGACGGCGCTGGGGTGCAGGTCATCGAGGTCTCGCACGGCGACGGACTCGGCGGGTCCTCGTTCAACTACGGCTTCTCGCTGGTCGACGAGATTTCGCTGATCAGGGCCGCCGTCGAGGAGGCGCGGGCCGCGCGGATCGCGGTGCTGCTGCTCCCCGGGGTCGGCACCGTCGACGACCTGCGCGAGGCGCGGGAGGCGGGGGCGTCGGTGGCCAGGATCGCCACGCACTGCACCGAGGCGGACGTGTCGGTCCAGCACTTCGCCGCGGCGCGGGACCTGGGCATGGAGACGGTCGGCTTCTTGATGCTGGCCCACCGGCTGGACCCGGCCGGGCTGGCCCGGCAGGCCAGGATCATGGTCGACGCGGGCGCCGAATGCGTCTACGTGGTCGACTCGGCCGGCGCGCTGGTCCTGTCCGACGCGCAGACGCGGGTGCAGGCCCTCGTATCAGCGATCGGGCGGGACGCGCAGATCGGTTTCCACGGCCACCAGAACCTGTCGCTGGGCGTGGCGAACTCGGTGCTGGCCTACCAGGCCGGCGCGACCCAGGTCGACGGCGCGCTGTGCGCGCTTGGCGCGGGGGCGGGCAACGCGCCTACCGAGGTGCTGGCCGCGACGTTCGCCCGGCTCGGCATCGGCACCGGGGTCGACGTGGACGGCGTGCTGGCCGCCGCCGAAGAGGTGGTGCGGCCGATCATCCCGCAGCTGCCGTGGATGGACCGGGCCTCGGTGGTGCAGGGGTACGCCGGGGTGTACTCCTCGTTCCTGCTGCACGCGCAGCGGGCTGCCGAACGCTACGGCGTGCCCGCGCACGCGATCTTGCAGCGGGTCGGCGAGGCGGGCTACGTGGGCGGCCAGGAAGACATGATCATCGACATCGCCCTTCAACTCCAGGCCGAGGGGCAGCTCCAGACGGAGGCCGCGCGGTGAGCGAGTGGACGGTAGACCGGGCGGCGACCGTGCTGCTCGAGGCCGAGGCGGCCGGGACCGACCGGCCCCCGATCACCGACGAGTGGCCCGGCCTGGACCTGGCCACCGCGTACGCGGTACAGAAGGAGACGCTGCGGCGGCGGCTGGCCCGCGGCGAGCGGCTGGTCGGGATCAAACTCGGGCTGACCAGCCGGGCCAAGCAGCAGCGGATGAACATCAGCTCGCCCCTGGTGGCCTGGCTGACCGACGCGATGGTGCTCCCGGCCGGCGCGCCCGTGCCCCGCCAGCGGCTCATCCACCCGCGGGCCGAGCCGGAGGTCGTGTTCGTGATGCGCTCACGGCTGGCGGGTCCCGGCGTCACCGCCGCTACCGCGCTGGCCGCGGTGGAATCGGTATACGGCGGCCTGGAGATCATCGACAGCCGGTACCGGGAC
>PLDT01000654.1:18068-18552 GCA_003136255.1 Actinomycetota bacterium | reverse complement strand
GCGGTCCTAGCGGCGCACTTCACCCATCTCGGCTCGCTGTTCCTGCCCTAAGATCAGGCCCTTGCGCCCACTCACGGGTCCGGGATGACCGTGGTGATGGTCATGGTCGGCAAGGTGGTCTCGGCGCAGACCTGCTCGTCGATGCCCGCGTACGCGGCCGTCGCGCCGCCGGGCGGGAAGATCTTCAGGAACAGGACGTTCACGTGCTGGCACTGCGGCAGGACGAAGTTGCCCGTCCTGGCGAATCGCAGCGTCGCCTGCACGCTGCGGCCCGGCTTCAGTAGCTGGGAGGCCACCGGCGAGGTTGACGCCCGCTTGGCGTCGGAGCCGATCTGGCTGGCGGAGTCGTCCGGCCCGGTCACCGCCGAGACGCCCGGGTAACCGCGCAGCGTGCATGCCGCCGCGGCGGTGTTCTTGAAGTAGATGTAGTAGATGTCCGCGCCGTCGCTGACCAGCCCGCCCCCGATCCGCAGGGTCAGCTGAG
>PLDT01000654.1:0-18048 GCA_003136255.1 Actinomycetota bacterium | reverse complement strand
GCGAGGCCAGCCAGCAGAACCGGGGTGAACCGGGAAATGGATGCGTTCACCGGATGTCCCCTAGCGTGATAGCGAGCCGGATCGACTGCTATGACGCCGCATCGCTCCCGCCGGTTGGCACGGAGCAGCGCTAGTCGGCCAGGCGGAACGCGAGCTGGGTGACCCACTTGCCCATGTCCGGCTCCTCACGGGGGTCGGACAGGTAGATCTCCAGTCGGCTGGTCCACCGGTCGCCAGGCTCGCCGGGCGACATGTCCCAGGTCAGGCCCTGTCCGGCGGCCCAGTCCAGCAGCGCCTTGGTGGCCTCGAACAGCTCGCTGGGATGGCCCACGTGCGTGACCGCGGCGTAGCGCCCGGCGGGCAAGACGCCGGAGATCACCTCGCCCTCACCGCCGGTGGGCGTCGCGACCGGCACACCGTTTTCGACCCTCGAGCTGGCGCGCCATGTCGATCACGTTGTACTTCAGGAACGGTGGCCCCGCGGGCGGCAGGCCGCGGGTGGCCGACATCGGTTCATCCTCCAGTTACGTCGATGGGCTGCTGAAGTTCGGTAATCCACTGATCAGGGTCTGCGGACCATTCCAGGGTGATCTCGCGGGCGTAGCCGACGGAGCGGTAGCCGCTGGCGTCGATCCACCGGGCCAGGGCCTGGCCGGTGGCCAGCACATCGTCCATGGAGCCGTGGTGGATGATGGCCGCCGCGCTCGCCACTTCGGCCAGGTCGACGACGCGGAAGCCGTGCTCCTCGCCGGAGTCGGCGACGACCGGCACAGCGGCGTGGACGACGATGGCACCGTCGCCAGCCGGCGTGTCCTCGTAGTACGCGATGGCCGGGCCGGCCACGCTGACCCCCGAGCCGGCCATCAGCTGCCACAGGTCGCCGTACAGCGGCTGGATGACCGGGGTGATGGCCTCCGGCTCGTACCCCGCCGCAGTGCCGCTCAGCTCCCCCACCCGGACCGGCGCCAGGCGCTTGATCACCACCCCGTCGACCGGGATGCGGGCCTCGTCCTCGATGGTCAGCAGACGCGCTTCGACCCGGGCCAGCCGGGTTGTCTCGGCCTCGATCTGAGCGTGGATCTCGGCCCGGCGCAGCTTGAGCATGCCGCGCAGCTCCGCCGCGCTGACCTGCTCGGCCAGGATCGCCTGCACCTGTTGCAAGGTGAAGCCCAGGTCCTTCAGCGCGATGACGCGGTTCAGCTCGGCGAGCTGTCTGGCCTGGTAGAAGCGATACCCGGTCGCTGCGTCCACGCTGGCCGGACGGAGCAGGCCGACCGCGTCGTAGTGCCGGAGCATACGGACCGATACCCGGCCGTGCCGTGCGAACTCCCCGATGCTGAACATGACGGTTGTTCTACCCCCTGACACGGTGTCAGGGTCAACCGCCGTCCGGCGCTACGCGGCTGGGGGGATGTTGTAGTTCATCCGGAACAGGTTCTCCTGGTCGTACCGGGCCTTGAGCCGGCGCAGCTCGGCGTACTTCTCGGGGCCGCCGAGGGCCTCGGCCACCCGGTCCAGCTCGTCGAAGTTCAGCATGTTGAAGTAGACGCCCCGGCCGGTCCAGGGAGCCAGGTCGGCGACAACGGCGCGGGTCCGGCCGATGTAGTCCGGGTCGTCGGCCGGGTCGTCCCAGCGCATGGCGAAGTTCAGCCAGAGCAGGTAGCCGCGGTTGGAGAAGGCCGAGTCGGCTTCGGGCACGTCGCCGATGGCGCCGCCCAGGCCGATGATCTCGACCTCGCCCTCCATCGGCATGTCCTGCCAGAAGGCGACCAGCTTGTCGATCGCGTCGCCGGCCAGATCGGCGACGTGCGCCTCCTTGGTGTAGTAGCGGTGGCCGTCCTCGAACTCGACGTCGATGAGCCGCTGCACGCCCGCCGCGAACGGCAGCACGGTGGTGGCCTTGATGCACGGCTCGCCGACCTCGCACAGCCGCCCGATGATCTCGGCGCCGTCGGGATCCTCGGCGTCGTCCAGCCACATCGAGACGAGCATGAGCAGGCGCTTTCCGACGTACTCCGGCGGCACGAAAGGCAGCGCGGGCATGTCGTGCTTGAGCGCGGCGTGCCAGCCGACGTTGTTACCGAGGGTCGGCACCACGGCCGCGTAGCCGCGCAGCGCTTCCGCCGCGTGCTCGGGCTCGTAGACCGAGACCCCGATGCGCATCATCGGACCGAAATCGTGGGCGGCCATGGTGAAGCGGGTGACGATGCCGAAGTTGCCGCCGCCGCCGCGCAGCGCCCAGAACAGCTCGGGGTGAGAATCCGCCGACACCTCGATCACCTCGCCGCTGGCCAAGACAAGCTCCAGGGAGACGAAGTTGTCGCAGGTCAGTCCGTGCTTGCGGGAGAACCAGCCGATGCCGCCGCCGAGGGCCAGGCCGCCCACCCCGGTCTCGGACATGATGCCGGCCGGGACAATGAGCCGGTGCGGCGCGGTCGCCGCGTCGACGTCGCCGAGCCGGCAACCGCCGCCGACGTGGACCAGCTTGCGCTCGGGGTCGACGGTCACCTCCCGCAGCCCGCTCAGGTCGATGGTCAGGCCGCCATCGGACATGGCTTTGCCCGCCACGTTGTGGCCGCCGCAGCGGACGCTGGGCGGCAGGTCGTGCTCGCGAGCCACGGTGACCGCGGCTACCACGTCCGAGGTGCTTGTGCAGCGCAGGATGAGGCCCGGCCGCCGGTCGATCATGGCGTTCCAGATCGTGCGGGCCTGCTCGTACTCGGCGTGATCCGGGCCGATGATGTCGCCCTTGAACCGCCCGGCCAGCTGCTCGGCAATACGTAGTCGCAGTTGCTCGTCAATTGTCGACGATTTGTTAGTGGAGGACGTTGTCACGGACATCACGGTGTTCCTTTCGGTTAGCTGGCCGTCAGCCGGCGATCGCGGCTTCGGCTAGGCGGCGCATGGCGTTCAGGGTGGCCGCGACGGCCTGCAGGTAGTCCCCGGTCATGGAGTCGGCGTACGCCTGCTCCTCGGCCGACCCGCCCGCCACGCCGTGGATGACCAAAGCGAAGCTGAACCGCAGGGTCAGGTCGCCGTCGTCGGTGCTCTCGATTTCGTTGGCGATCGTGCCCAGCACGGGGCCGGCGATGCGGGTGAACGTGACCCGGTACGGGGCCTCGAGCGTGATCCGCTCGGTGAAGCGCTCACCGCGGAAGTCGATGTCGCGGTCGAACACCGCGTCGCTGTGCCGCTCGGTCACCTCGCAGAAGGTCATGCTCGGCACGAACGGCAGCGCGTTGTTGGCCTTGAGCACCAGGCCGTCCCAGACGTTTTGCCGGTCCAGGCGCGGCTCGTCCGGCACGTTGACCGGCAGGGCGTGGCTGACGAAGATCATGAATTCTCCTTTACCGTGTTGCAAAGGCTCCCGAGGCCGTCGATGGTGACCCGGACGACGTCGCCGCCGCGCAGGTACAGGCCGCGAGCCGCGCCGACCCCGGACGGGGTGCCGGTCGCGATGACGTCACCGGGTTCGAGCGTGACGACCTCGCTCGCGGCCGCGATCAGCTCGGCGACCGAGCAGACCATGTCGGCAGTGGATTCGTCTTGCTGCAGCTCATCGTTCACCCACAGGCGCAGCCGCAGGTCCTGCGGGTCGGGCACCAGGAACGCCGGGGTCAGGCCCGGGCCGAGCGGCAGCGAGCCTTCCATCGATTTAGCCGCGAACCAGTCGTAGCCAAAGGCGTCAGCCGGGACGACCTCGCGCCGGTGGTAGCCGCGCGCGGTCACGTCGTTGGCGACGCAGTAGGCGGCCACGTGAGCCATGGCCCGTTCGGCCGAAAGGTCTTTGCCGGCGGTACCGATGACGACGGCCAGTTCGGCTTCCCAGTCGTACCGGGCGCGGGCCGTGTCTTTGACCAGGATCGGATCGCGCGGGCCGATCACCGAGGTGGTCGGGGCCTTGAGGAAGAAGAACGGGCGCCACCCCTCGGCCGGGATCTCGCCGCCCATCTCAGCCATGTGCCGACGATAGTTGACGCCCGCGCAGATCACCTTGCGCGGCCAGCGCAGCGGGGCGAGCAGCGTGTCGTAGTCGACCGGCGGGGCGTCCACGGTATCGAGGGAGCGCAGGATCGGTTCGGCGGTGGCCCAGTCGCCGAGCAGTTCCATCGCGCTGGCCCAGCGCTTGAGGTCGGCGGGCGCGACCAGCGTGCCGTCCTCGCGCAGCACCCCGAGGCCTTCGGCGCCGTCGGCGGTGTAGGTGGCCAGGGACCAGTTCATTGGCCACCTGCGATCTGGTCGTGCACACAGGCGATGTCGAGGTCGCCGCATCCGTCGGCCAGCGCCTGGTCGAAGATCTCCTTAGCCGCCGTGAACACCGGGGCGGACAGGCCGGTGCGGGCGGCGTGGTCGGCGATCTGCTCCAAGATGGGATGCAGGGTGCGGACCGGGCCGGGGGCGGGGTCATAGCGGCGTTCGGCCATCAGGGGGCCGCGCTGGGTCCAGATGGCCGAGCTCGCGATCGAGGTGTCGAGGGTCCGTTGCACCAGGTCCAGGTCCAGGCCGCTGCGCCGGGCCAGCGCCATCGCCTCCGCCGCGGCCACGGTGTGCACGGCGAGCAGCAGGTTGGCGATGTACTTCAGTTGCGCGCCGGTGCCGAACGCGCCGGTGTAGACCCAGGGGCCGGAGATGGCGTCCAGCACCTTGGCGACCGCGTCGACGCTGTCCTGGTCACCGGAGGCGAACGTGGTGGCCAGCCGCGGCCCGACCATGCCGGGGCTGCCGCTGATCGGGCAGTCGAGCAGGTCACCGCCCCGGGCCTGGACCTCGTCGCGGAGCCTGGCCTTGCGCGGCACGTCGATGGTGCTCATCTCCAGGTGGATGGTGCCGGGCCGCAGTTGCTTGAGCGTGCCGTCGGGGCCGGTGATTACCTCCTCGACCGCCTCGGCGTCCGGGACGATGGACAGCAGCACGTCGGCGGCCTCCGCGACCTCGGCCGGGCTGGCGGCCACGATGCCGCCCGCCGCGGCGAGCTCGGGTGAGCCGCTGCGGCGGTAGCCGATGACCGCGAAACCCCGATCCATCAAGTTTGTGGCGATCGGCAAGCCCATCTTGCCCAGGCCGATCACTCCGACTCTGTCCATGCCCAAACTGTATGCAGTTTGGCAGGGCGATGGCAAGAGGCAGGGACGGCAAAAACTGCATGCAGTTTTAGTGGCTGAGCCAGGCGAGCAGGTCGGGTGGGGCTAGCTGGGCGACGCGGGCGTGGTAACCGGCGACTTCGTCCGCGGTGAGGATCTCGCGTCCGGCGCCGGAGGTGCCGCGGCGGAAGAACGCGGCGTCGTCCTTGAAGATCCCCGCGGTCGGCACGAGCTGGTCCGCGCGACCCCGCATGGCCTCGAACGAGGCTGCCCGCACGAGCGTCGGCCAGGTCTGTTCGGCGACCGCTATCCCCAGCCGCCCGGCGAGCCAGCGCATCTGGCCCGCCAGGTCAGCCGTCAGGTCGTCGTAGTGCACGAGCAGGACGTTCGGCTCGCCGCGTCTGGTCCAGGCATCGGACAGGTGCCACATGACGCCGGGCAGCGAGTCCGGCTGCTCGCGCGGGTCCTGGTCGCGGGCGATCCAGCCGAGCAGCCAGTCCCGCAGCGGCTTGGGGGCCTGCCGCGGCTTGGCCGGCTCGGGCTCGCCGGTCAGCTGCCTGACGCGTGCGTGGTCGATGTTGGCGCCCTGGTGGTAGAGCGACACCGCCATGTCGAGCGGATCGCGGGCCGTGACGATGTAGGTGGCCCGGGGGTCGAGGGGAATCCCGTCCAGCGGCGTATGGGTCTTGATGAACCGCCGGTGTTCCTGCGCGGCGAGCTCGGCGTAGACCTGCTCGCGCGGCGCGATCAGGTGGTCCACCCACGGCGAGAGCTGCGCGAGCGGAGCCGGGAGCTCGGGGGTCTGGAAGATCAGCAGGGCGCAGATCATCTGCACCCACGTGGTCCCGGTCTTGGACCGGGTGCTGATCACGATGTCACCGTCGCGGAACGGGAAGCCGAGCCACCGGGCGCTGTCTTCCTCAGGGGACTGATATCGGAACGGCGTACTGGCCACCGGCCGAGCTTAGTAGAGACCCCGATCGGTATCGTCATGGCATGCCCGAGCTGGTCGCGCCTACCGTCAGCCTGCACGCCGCCTGGCTCGAGGCGCATCACGAGTGGGGTCCCGGCGTCCACGAAGACGGTTTCGGACTCCATTCGTCCGACGAGGTGGACTCGCCGGCCGGGTTCGCGGCCTGGGTGGCCCGGCTGACCGCCCAGGCGGATCCGGCGAAGCCGGTGGACGCTGGCCGGGTGCACTGCACGTACCGGTGGATCGTCGAGGACGACCGGGTGCAGGGCGCGATCGCGCTGCGGCACACGCTGAACGACCGCCTGCTGCAGCTGGGTCACATCGGCTACGGCATCCGGCCGTCCGCGCGCCGGCGGGGGCTGGCCACCTGGGCGCTGGGCCGGATGCTGCGCGAGGCGAGGGCACTCGGCCTGGACCGGGTGCTGCTCGTCTGTGAGGCCGGCAACGTCGCGTCGGCGAAGACGATCGAGCGCCAAGGCGGGGTCCTCGAAGCCGTCCGGGACACCGAACACGGTCCCATGCGGCGATATTGGATCAAGACCGGCCAGCCGAACGCGTGATGCCCCGGCGTCGGCCGTTAGGTATCTGGGACGAGCTCGGCTACATCGGGGTGAAGCTTTGCGAGTGCTTGGTCAAAGGTGGCGAGCCGGGATGCGTGTGCCCGCGCGAGCTGGGCCAGGTAAGCGTCGGTCACTTGGCGATGGCCGATGATGCCCTGAGTAGGTACATCGGCATACGTGACGTCATCGGCCCAGAATTCATGCCGCGGATCGGCGGTGGTGCCGGTGAGGATCTCTCGTGCCGCGCTGGCCGGCTGGCCTTCGCGGATGAGCAGCCGCATCAGGCTGCCCTGAGTGATCGGGCACGTCGCGAAGTTGCCGCTCATGCCGACGAACCAGTTCTCGGCTGCGCCATGGTGCACATGGTCATCCACGAGCAGGGCGACGAGCACGTTCGCGTCGAGCAGGATGGTCACTGGTCGTCGTCCTCAAGCCGCCGCACGTCCTCGCTGGTGATCGTCCTGCCGAGGTGCGCGACCGGGAGGCCGGTCCGGGCGCTTCTGCCGATCTCACCCGCGTTGCCCGAGCCGAGTCCCCGCCGGATCAGCCCGGCGACCGTCTGACTCAGCGACTGGTGAGTATCCCGGGCGATCGCGACCGCCTGAGCGTGAAGATCATCCGGGAGGTCGATCGTCGTTCTCATGCTAGTAGTGTAACTTCACCTCATCATGATGCGATGATGAAGGACTCGTTGTCGCGGCCGCGCTGCAAACGATCTCGTGGAGTAAACTGTATGCAGTTGGGGATTGCAGGCGGCTGGTGACGGATTAGGGAGAATGGTGGCCATGCCACGTGTCGTGCAGGTGCCGGACATTCGCCGGGTTGACCTGCCCGAGGCCCGGCAGGCAATTCCGCACGTGCACGCTTACCTACGGGAATGCATCCTCGACGGGACCTTGCGGCCGGGCACCAAGCTGTCCCAGGTGAGCCTGGCCGCTCAGCTGGGGATCAGCCGCACGCCGCTGCGGGAAGTGCTGCGGATGCTGCAGGAAGAGGGCTTGGTCGAGATCGAGCCGAACCAGCGGACCCGGGTCGCGGGGCTGGATCCGCAGGAGCTCGATGACATCTACGCGAGCCGGATCCTGCTGGAGACGCTCGCGCTGTCGATGACCATCGGCCACTTCGGCGCGAAGGCCCGCGCTGAGGCCAAGCTGCTGCTGACCGCAATGCGCCGGGCGGCCAAGAACGGCGACTTCGACGCGTGGTTCGCCGCGCACACCGAATACCACCGGGTCTGCTCCGCGGCGGCGGGCGAGACCATGCAGCGGCAGCTGCGGGCCTTTGCCGACCGGACTACCCGCTACATCCGCATCTACCAGCTGTCCGAGCCCAACGGCTGGCAGGCGGCCGGCGATGTCGAGCACGCCGCGATCCTGGAGGCGCTGATCGCAGGCGACGAGCAGGGCGCGCTCACCGAGATGGCGCACCACCTGGCCCGTACCGCGCTGCGGGTGCTGACCGACTGCGCGCCCGACTACGTGCCGGTGGCGGTGCCGCACGCGGTATCCCTCATCGACCGCCAGCCACCCACGGCGCTGCGCCTTACCGGAGCAAGCTGAGTGAGACATGGGTCCGGTCCGCATCGCGCTCGCCGTCGCCGTCGCGGCGGCGGTCACCGCGTGTTCCGGGCCTGCCACGTCGGTACGGTCGCACATCAAGACCGTCCCGGCCACCTACTACCTGGCCCTGGGTGATTCGCTGTCCCAGGGCGTCCAGCCCGACGCGGCCGGGACCAGCGTCGAGACCGGGCAAGGCTACCCCGATCAGCTGTACGCGATGCTCCACCCTGGCCAGCCCGCACTGCAGCTGGTCAAGCTGGGCTGCCCGGGTGAGACGACCACCACCATGATCCACGGCGGGATCTGCAAGTATCGCGGTGGCTCCCAGCTGGCCGCCGCGGTGTCCTTCCTGAGCGCCCATCGCGGCCACGTCCGCCTGGTCACCATCGACATCGGCGCCAACGACCCCGAGGACTGCGGCAGCTGGGCGAGCCTGCGTACCCTGCTGCACTGCGTCGGAACGAATTTCCCGGACGCGGTCAGCAACCTGGACACGATCTTGGCCCGGCTGCGAGCGGCCGCCGGGCCGGGTGTCCGCATCGTCGGGATGAGCTACTACCTGCCCGCCCTGGCCGAATGGCGTGACGGCCTGCAGGGACAGGCTATCGCGTGGCTCAGCGAGCGGCTGGCTGCCGACTACAACGACCTGCTCGACCGCGCCTACGCCCAATCGCACGTCCCGGTGGCGAACGTATTCGGCGCCTTCGAAACCGCGGACTTCGGCAACCGGCAGACGGTGCCCGGGGTCGGCACGGTGCCGCGCAACGTCGCCCTGATCTGCCAGTGGACCTGGGAGTGCGCGAGCCGGCCGCGCGGACCGAACCAGCACGCGAACCAGGCCGGTTACGGCGTCATCGCCCGGGCGTTCCTCAGCGCAGGCAGCTGAGGGGTTACGAGAGCGCGCTGGCGATCCCGGCGGGCTGGCCGGACCGGACCTGCGGTTGGGTGATGGGCCGGGTGGTCGGGCCGAGCCACATGTCGATCGAGCCGGGCTCGGCCGGGTCGAAGGTGCGGGGTACCCAGCTCGCCTCGTCCTCGATCCGGCGTACGCCGAACGAGTACTCGTAGGTGAACCCCTCCGGGCCGAGGAAGTACAAGAAGATCGCGGTGGACTGCGGGTGGCGGCCCGGCCCCATCTCGATCTCGACCTGGTGGTCCTGCAGGAAATGCCAGTTCCTGAACAGGTCGTCGAGGGTGGCCACCTGGAAGTTCATGTGGCACAGGCCCGGGTTGTCGCCGCGGAAGACGGCGAGCTTGTGGTGCACCGGATCGATGCGCATGAGGCAGGCGGCGTCGCCGATCCAGTCGGATACCCGGGCGTTGAAGCGCGTGCTCCAGAACCGGTAGGCCTCGTGCACGTCGGGCGCGTCCAGGCACAGGTGGCCGAACTCGGTGATCCCGGCGGAGCGGCTGAACGCCACCGGCCGGGTGATGCGCTCCTGCTGACTGACCAGCTCGATCCGGTTGCCGAACGGGTCGTCGAAGGCAATGAACTCGCGGACGCGCCGGGACCGCGCCTGCGCGGCCGAGCCGCGGCGCACGGTCAGCCCGGAGCGCTCGAGTTCGGTTTCCGCGGCGTCGAGCGCGTCCGAATCGGCCACGGCGAAGCCGGAGGCGATCACCCCGGACGGGCCCTCGACGAGCGCCAGGCAATGGTGGCGGTGGTCAGCACGCAGGTGCGCGACGCCGTCCTCGGTCGGCGCGGCCAGCTCCAGGCCGACGATCTGGGTCGCGAAGCGGGTGGCGGCGTCGAGGTCCGCCACCCCGGACCGCACGTAGGCGATGTCGGCGAGAGTGATCATGGGGCGTAGACGGGGGCGACGTCGATGTAGATCTGCCAGTCGCTGACCAGGTCGCCCTGGAAGATGAGGATGTCGGCGTTCGGTGTGATGACGGTCTTGCCGTCCTTGCGCCGGTACTCCACGTCGATCTGCACGATGGTGGTGTCGCCGAAGTCCCAGGAGTTAAGGATGTGGTGGGTGAGGCCGTCGATGGTGGAGAAGAAGCCCGCCACGGCCTCCTTGACCGCGTCCCGGCCGATGACTGGGTCGGCGTTCGCGAACCGGAACTTCCCGTCCGGGGTCAGATGGGCGACGAATTTGTCCGGGTCGAAGGCGTCGATGTCGGCGAACAGGGGGGCGACGTCGCGGCTCATGGTGCACTCCTTGGCTCTTGGTTATTCAGGAAGGTCTCGGGTGGCGGCGTGCCCCACAGGTGCGGCGGGACTTCCCAGTCGTTGGCCACCCAGCAGTCGTCGATCTGGTCGATGTCGGAGAACCACTCGATCCACGAGCCCCACGGATCGGGGTTGTAGTGGAAGAAGTTCGACCCGATGGTGTGCCGGCCCAGTCCCCAGCCCGCAGCGCGGCCCCGGACGCGCATCCGGTCCGCGCCGATCGCGATGGCGTCGATAGACGGCACCTCGAAGCTGGCGTGGTGGAAGCCCCGATGGGTGCTGGCGATGAAGCCGAAGACGTGGTGGTCGCCGGGTCCGGCGTTGAGGAACGTGACCCGGTCGTGATGGATGGTGTCGCTGAGGCGCAGTCCCAGGACCTCGGTGTAGAAGTCGGTCATCGGGCCGGGCTGGGCGGTGAACAGCAGGGAGTGACCCAGCCGGCGGGGCAGCACGTCCTTGGTGGCTTCGGTCCACTGGGCGACGTTGAGCCGTTGCTGGGTGGCGCCCATGTTGACCAGGACCTCGGCGACCGGCCGGGACGGGGCCGGGGACTGGTCCAGCAGTTGCACGGCGGTGCCGTCGGGGTCGCGGATCCACAGGCCGTCTTCGGTGGCGCCAGCCGGCGGCTCGATGACCGGCGTGCCGGCCCGGTCCAGCGCTTCGCGGACGGCGTCCGTGCTGCCGGGGCGCAGCGTGAACGTGACGTGGTGCAGCCGCTTGGCCGGAGCCTGGACCAGACGTACCTGCTCCTGGTCGCGACCGGGGCACCGGGCGACCAGTGAGCCGTCCTTCTCGCTGGTCTCCAGGCCGAAGTCCTGCAGGAAGCCCTCGGCCACGGCCAGGTCCGGCACTTCCAGTGCGTAGTGATGCAGCCCTGAAATCACGGCTCTGCCCTTCTCCTGTTCACAAAAACTGCATACAGTTTGAGACAGCACACAGTTTAGCCACGGGTTTGGCCGTCTGGGAAGAGGAGAGCTGAGAGTGATCGAGGCATCGGTGGGGCGGACTCACGATGACTGAGGCGGACGCAGGAGGGCTTGAGTTGAGTAGGGGCCTGGAGGTCAAAGACGGGCTCGGCCGCTTCAGGGGTGGTGACGCGTCGAGGCGGCGCAGTGAGGTCGCCGAGGCGGCGAACGTGCTGGCCCGGCTGGGGCTGGTGACCGCGTACGGGCACGTGTCGGCCCGGGCCGGCCAGGCCATGCTGATCACCAGAGCCGGAGACCTGGCCGACGTCACGGCGTCGGCGGTGCTGGAGGTGCCGCTGACCGCCGCTCCCCCGCTGCCGGCCGGCGTCCCGGCCGAGGCGTGGGCGCACCTGGCGCTGTACCGCGCGCGGCCGGACGCGGCCGCCATCGCCCGGGCTCAGCCGGTCAGCGGGTTCGGTGTGGCGGCCACCACCACGTCGCTGGTACCGCTGCACGGCCAGGCGGCCTGGCTCGGCGAATCGATCCCGGTACACGACAGCGCCCACCTGCTCCGCTCGCCAGAACTGGCCGAACGCGCGGCGCGCACGCTGCCCACAGGTGAGGCACTGCTGCTGCGCGGGAACGGCGCGATCACCTTGGGCGCCACTCCGGGGCTCGCGGTGGCCCGGATGTGGGTACTGGCCGCCGCCTGCGAGATCTACCTGGCCGCCCGCGGGGTCAGGGAGATCATGGGCACGGGCTTCGGCACGCCGTACTCGCTCACCCCGCTGTCCGCGGACGAGATCGCCTCATGGCGTGCCGTCGGCGACGAACTGCTCCCCCGGCTTTGGCAGCACCTGCGCCGCCGGTGACCGGCCGGGCCGGGCGGCGGCGAGGGTCAGTGCCAGCACCAGCACCATGGGGGTCCACCAGACCCACGGATTCCGCCACGAGCTCTGGGAAAGGAACGTGAGCACGGTGGCCGTGACGGCGGCGGGGATCAGGCGGAGCCAGTCCCGCGACGCGGCCACGAGCGCTACCGCCAGCGGCGGCCACACGTAGTACGACACCATCACGGGCTCGAACACCGTGCGCAGGGCTAGGGTCACCGCGATCCACCACAGCAGCGCGGCCAGGTCGTCCGGGCGCCACGCGCGGGCCAGCCGCGCCACCCGCCACCGGCGCCAGGTGAGGGCGGCGCACCCGCAGGCGACCAGGACGGCCAGCGCCCGGGCGGGTCCGGCGGCCACCGATCCGTCGCTCATGTGCGGGGCCAGGAAGGTCAGGTAGATCCACGGCGTGGGGTGGTCGACGCTCGGCGCGTTGGGCTGGTTGGTGACCGCCTGGATGGTGGCCGTCCAGTTCGCCGCGGCGGCGGCGGCCAGTAGCGCGGCCGGGATGGTGGCGGCCCGGGCTACGAAGCCGGGCAGCCGCCGCGGTTCGACCGCGGCGATGGCTAGCAGCGGGAAGGCGAGCAGCACGAGCGGCTGGACCGACACCGCGGCCCCGGCCAGCCAGGCGGCTCGGTTGGGTCGCTCGTTGGCCAGCGCCAGGACCGCGTAGAGCAGGAGCCCGGTCGCCACCGCGTCTTCCGGGTGGCCCCAGCGGATGGACACGTTCCACAGCGCGGTCGCGCTTGCGGCGGCGAGCAGGAACCGCTTGAGCAGGTTCGCGCCCAGCCGCTGGGCGAGCGCGTCGGCGGCGAACAGCGCCACGGCCGACAAGATGGTCTCCAGCGGCCCGGCGACCAGCCACCCGACGGGATGAGCGCCCTGGCGCCCGGCCGCGATCGGGATCTTGGCCGCGTCCATGATCGCCGCGACCGGGACCAAGATCACGGCGGCGCCCGGGAAGCTGACCAGGTTGGTGGGCGCGGTGTACAGGCCGGCCAGGTCCCCGTGCAGGAGCCGCTGGGCCGCGACCAGGGTGGCCCACAGGTCATCGGGAACCGCCCAGGCCTTCTCGCCGTAGTAGACCGGTCCCCAGATCGTGCCCGCCATCCCCACCAAGATCAGGCCCAGGGTGGCGATCAGCGGCAAGGCCCGCCGGACCGGCCAGGGCTCGGACGGGTCGGCTGAGGAGTACGAACCGGCCGTCGCGGGGGTCATCGAGATCCCGCTCACGCGTCACGCAGCCGGAGCACCAGCCCGCCGGCCAGCAGCGCGGCCGCGGCCCAGGCGCCCAGCACGCCCAGGCCCGCCCACGGGCTGATAGGCAGGCTGGTCAAACCGGTGGTGGCCTGGATGGCGAGCCCGGCGGTCATCGGCCCGATCTGCTCCAGGTGTCGGTGCCAGTGTGCATTACCCACGACGTTAGCGACGATGGGGAAAAGGTACAGCAGGCCGAGGACGATCCCGATGGCTACCGCGGAATCCCGGACGGCGGTGGCGACGCCGAGGCTGAGCAGGGCGATCAGGGCCAGGTAGAGGACCGATCCGGCGGCGGCGCGCAGCACCGGGCTGTGGCCGAGGGACAGCAGCTCATAGCCGTGGACCGGAGTGAACCCGTGGCCGGACAGGATGAGCCGCCCGGCCAGGACGGACGCGAGCACCGCGATGGTGCCCGCGGCCAGCGCCAGGCCGGAAAGGACGGCGGCCTTGGCCGCCAGGACGACGGTGCGCCGCGGCATGGCGGACAGCGTGATGCGGATCATGCCGGTGCTGTACTCGTTGCTGATCGCCAGCACGGCCACCATGGCGACGACCGCTTGGCCGAGGTCGATCCCGGTGAGGCTGACCTTGGCCGGGTCCACCTGGCAGACGAGGCCGGCCGGGCAATTGGTATCCGCGGCAGCCGCGGTGCCGACGGCCACGGTCAGCGCGATCGCGGCCAGCAGCAGCCAGCCGGTGCTGGCTATGGTGCGGGTCTTGGTCCACTCCGCGTGCAGCGCCGGCGCAGTGCTGGCCGGAACGGGCAGCCTCATGCATCCCTCCGGCGCAACAGGACCAGGGCCACGGCCACGGCGACGGCGGCCCAGCCGCACAGCACGGCGAAGCCGGCCCAGGGCGCCAGCGGGAAGTAGCCACCGCCCGAGCCCCCCGGCGAGTACAGGGCGGTGACCTGCGGGTACTGCGGCACGGCCTGCTGGACGGCGAAGGCGGCGGCCGGGGTAATCCGCAGCACCCAGTCGGCGGCGCCGGCCGGCAGGACGGAGACGACGCCCAGCAGGTACGGCAGCACGATCAGCACGATGACGACGGTGACCGCGGCGGCGCTGCGGCGCAGCATGGTCCCGACGGCGAGGGCGAGGACGGCGACCACGGCGATCAGCGCCGCGGTGCCGGCCACCATGCGCAGCTCGGTCAGCCCCGACACCGGGAACACGTACACCCGGCCGCGGGCCAGCTGGGTACCGAAGATTACCGCGGCGGCCGCGGCGACCAGTCCGGCCACGAAGGCGACCGAGCCGATCACGATGGCCTTGGCCGCCAGCACCCGGCCCCGCCGCGGGCTCGCGGTCAGCGTGGTGCGGATCAGGCCCCGCCGGTACTCGGCGGTGATGAACATTGCCGCGACCACGATCAGTGCGATCAGCCCCGCGAACGTGCCGACGAGGAAAGTCGTGGCGGTCAGGTCCTCGCCGCCGGCCTGCCCGGGCACGACCGGGGCGATGTCGCCGGACCCGGTCACGGCGAACCGGCCGCCGGCCTGGTGGTATCCGCCGATCCCCGATCCGTAGTCGGCTCCGATATAGTCCCCGGTCCAGCGTCCGGCCGGCCAGATACCTGACTGGCTGACGTGATCGAAGACGGCGGTGTCCTGGCTCGGGGCGATGATCCCGCTTTCCCCGCCGCCCAAGCCCTGGGAGATGTCCTGGTACGCCGGGGAGGCGGCGAACAGCCCGGCTTGGGTGGTCGGCGGCAGCCCAGCCAGCGCCACGCTGCCGACCTGGGTCCATTGCGTGCCGTCGGCCGAGTCGTAGCCGGTGATCGTGTCGCCGGAGCGGGTCAGCCGCAGCCAGCGCGGGTCTGCTGCCGTCACGGCGCCGGGCTGGGCCGCCGTGTCGCCGGTGAAGTCGTCCTGCATCCGCACGCCGTGGTCCGCGGTGACCATCATCGCCGCGTACGCCGAGCCCGGCTGGGTGCTCGCCTTGATGATGATCCCGGCCTTGGCCCACGGCACGAGGCCGGGTTGCGTGCCGGTCCCGGCGCCGTTCCCCGAGGGGATCAGGCCGGTCAGCGAGGTGACCCGGACGGTGATGCTGCCGTTGCCGACCAGCGGCTGGCGCACGAAGTAGAAGCTGTCGCTGACCGCCTCGCCCCCCGGCCCCACCGGAGGCGCGGACGCGGCGCAGCCCTGGCCGGACCGGGCCGGGCCGCCGGACGTGCTCTGGCACGAGCTGCTGCTGCCCACGGCGCCGAACAGCCCGAGCCCGAGCATCACCAGGACCGCCACGAGCAGGCCGATGACCCAGCCGCGGACGGTCCTGAACTTGGTCCACTCGGCGCGCAGGAGCTGCGCGAAGCCGTCTCGCCCGGTCTGCTGGCCCGGCCGGTACGGGGTAACGGTGCCGGCGGTCATCGCGCCGCCTCCTCTGTGCTAGCCGGGGTGGCGCGGAACTCGACCGCGTCCCTGGTGAGCTCCATGTAGGCCTCCTCCAGCGTCGCGCGATGCGGCGACACCTCCGAGAACGGCAGCCCGCTCTCGCCGAGCAGCGCCACGATCTTCTCCGCCGCCAGCCCGGAGATGATGAGCGTGTCCTGGCCGGTGACGGCGATGGTGGCCCCCGCGTGCGCCAGCACCGTCGTCGCCTCGGTCCGTGCGCTGGTGCGCACCGTGACCCGGCCGCCGGACGCGGCCGCGATCAGCTCCGCCACGCTGGTGTCCGCGATGACCTGGCCACGGCCGACCACTACCAGGTGATCCGCGGTGTCCTGCAGCTCGCTCATCAGGTGGCTGGATACCAGCACGGCCCGGCCCTGGGCGGCCAGCGCCCGCAGGAACCCGCGCATCCAGACGATGCCCTCGGGATCCATGCCGTTGAACGGCTCGTCCATCATCAGCACCGGCGGATCACCGAGGAGCGCGGCGGCGATCCCCAGCCGCTGCCGCATGCCGAGGGAGAACCCGCCGGCCTTGCGCCGGATCGCGGAGCCCAGCCCGGCCTGCTCCACGACCTCGTCGACCCGCTTGGCGTCCAAGCCCTGGGAATGGGCCAGCCACAGCAGGTGGTTGCGGGCGCTCCGGCTCGGCTGCAGCGCGGCGGCGTCCAGCAGCGCCCCGACATGGCTCAGCGGGTGCCGCAGGCTGGCGTAGGGCTGGCCGCCGATCAGCGCGGTGCCCTCATCCGCGGCATCGAGACCGAGGATCACCCGCATCGTGGTGGATTTCCCGGCGCCGTTCGGACCGACGAATCCGGTCACCTGGCCCGGGCCGACCGTGAACGACATCCCGTCCAGGGCCAGCACCGGCCCGAACCGCTTGCGCAGGCCGCTGACTTCAATGGTTGCCTCCATGCTTTGACAGTCTGGGGAACGGAGGTGGTCATGGTCGTCACGCCAGGGAGCGGTCTTCGCCTCCCTCCCGGGAGGGACGGCGGTATCCCTGGCCGGGGTGACGCCATGCCCCGGCCGGGCGGCGACAATGATCTACATGGGCGCAGCAGGTGACCGGAGCGGCGGATGGCCGCGATGGACCCGGCGGATGGCCGCGATCCCGGATGGCCCGGACACGCCTGCCGTGGCCGGGGTCCTGCTCGCGCTGGCGGCCATGACCGAGGCGATCGCGCGCGGCGCCGGCGCCAGGATGGGTGTGGCCGACCTGATCGGGATGGGCGCGCTGGCCGCGAGCACCACGGTACCGCTGGCCTTTCTTGGGCCGCTGGCGGCCGCCGTGGCCATCTGCGCGGCCAGCACGCTCTCGCTCGCGGCCTTCGGGACGCTCACGGTCACGGGCCTGGCCGCGACGCTGATCGTCCTGTACCGACTGGGCCGGAACGGCGTAGCACGGAACGACCGCTCGCGGACGGTGAGCTCATGGGACCCGGTCCGGTTCCTGGCGCCGGCTCTGGCCCTGCCGTTCCTGATCCTCGCGCTGGCCGACACCGGGCACGCGGGTACGGAGGAACGAGTCCTGGTCGTGTTGCTGGCCTGTTTGGCCCCGGCGGCCGCCCTGGCCGGGATCGCCCAGCAGGCGCGCAGCGAGGCGCTGGCGCACAGCGCCGCCCGGCAGGCCGTCGCCGGCACCCTGCTCGAGCACACGGCCCGCGGGGAACGAGCGCGCATCGCCCGCGAACTGCACGACGTGGTGGCGCACCACATCTCGATGATCGCCGTCCAGGCGGAGACGGCCCGGCTGGCCACCCCCGGGATGCCGCCGGCCGGCGCTGTCCGGCTGCTGGAGATCGGTAACACCGCGCGGGCCGGGCTGACCGAGATGCGGCGGCTGCTCGGCGTGCTGCGCGAGGACGCCCGTGCCGCCGGGCCGGGCGAGCTCGGCGCGAGCCGACTCGGCGCCGACCGACATCCTCAGCCTGGGCTGCGACAGCTCGGCGAGCTGATCGACGAGGCCAGGGACGCCTCGGGCACGGGTACCAGGTTCATCGTCTCGGGACCGCCGGTCACCCTTGATCCCGGCGTCGAGCTGGCCGCCTACCGCATCGTGCAGGAGGCCCTGACCAACGCCCGCCGGCATGCCCCAGGCGCCGCCGTCGACGTCGAACTGCGCTTCAGCGACGACTCGCTCCGGCTGCGCATCCGGGACAACGGGCCGGGTCCGCCCCATGGCGGGTCCGCGATCCTGGTCACGGCGGAGGCCACGGGCGGCCATGGGCTGCCCGGCATGTGTGAGCGGGC
>PLDT01000055.1:0-3179 GCA_003136255.1 Actinomycetota bacterium | reverse complement strand
GGTTGACCTGAAAAGGGGAAGGTCGACAGTTCGATCCTGTCCCTGACCACATAATGGTCTTCACGTTTGACCTGCGCTTATCTTCACGTTTAGGTCTGACATTCTGCGTGGTTGGCCGCTGCGGGCTGCATGTGATGCCGCTTGCGTGCTGGGTGCTGCCTGTCGGGGTTGTTCGGGGCAGCATGTCGTGCTCTCCGTGCCGTGTCTGCGTGGTGCTGGCTGTGCCGGCGATGACCGCGGGCTGCTGGCTTGGTTAGGGCGGTGCGGTGGTGGCGGCGAGGCTGGTGAGGGTCTTGCGGCGGCGGCGCCGTGTTTTGGGGGGCAGGCCGGCGGCGGCGCGGCGGGCGTCGTCGGCTTGGCGGGCGTTCCAGGCGGTCAGGATCCGCTGGTTGCGGACGACAAGCAGGCAGGTGAGCCAGAGCGTGATCGGTGTGAGGCCCATGAGCTGGGTCCAGCCGCGGGCGATGTTGCTGGTGGCGGGGTCCTTGACGGTGGAGAAGGTTCGCTCGGCGCCGGTGCGGCGGGCGTAGGACTTGCGGTGCGCGGCCGATGGGTAGTCGTGTTTTTGCGCGGTCTTGGCGCAGGTCGCGGGCGGCACCGTGATGGTCTGCTGGGTGCAGCAGTCCGGCGGGTGCCCGGGCGGGGTGAGGATCTCGGGCCGGCCGCGGTCCAGCCTCATCGAGGCCGGGCGGAGCGGGCAGCGGATCTTGCCCATGACGGCGGGGCACATCACCCGGTGGTAGCCGTCGGCGTCGTCGCTGGTGATCTTGCCGAGTTTGTAGCGGGCGGTCTCGGCGGTCTGCTGGTCGTGCGCGGCGGCCTGGTCCGGGGTGGCGTCGCGGGCCAGCGGGCCGAGTTCCAGCAGCGCGCGAGGGGTGGCCGGGCAGTACAGGTTGCCGTTGGCGATGATGGCGCCGTGGTAGGTGCCGCGGGGTCCGCGGTCGTTCGGGTGCAGGTCCTGGATCAGTTCCGCGCCGGAGGCGCGGAGCGGGAGGGCCCAGGCTTCGGCGTCGCGGTGGGCGTAGCCGGAGTCGGCCAGGATGTCGCCGAGGGCGATGCCGTGGGCGGGCATCGCGGTGAGCACGGGGACCAGGGCGCGGGCCGGGTCGTGGCGGCAGGAGCACGCGGTCATCCGCCGGGCCAGTTCCGGCACGGACGGGCCGTTTTCGTCGCGCATCGTGGTGGCGGCGGAGGCGTAGTAGCCGAAGAACAGCTCGCTGTCCTGGCCGGGGCCGCCGCCGGAGCGGTGGCCCCAGGACGCTTCGGGGTCGGCGCAGTCGCGGGTGCCGCGGGACGGCGGCCGGGAGAAGGTTTCGGTGTCGGTCCAGTCGACGGCCAGCGAGGTACTGGCGTTCTTGAACTGGCCCGGGATGGATGCCTCGAGCAGGTCATCGCAGAGGCGCTGCAGCCGGGCGGAGGGCAGCCCGTCCGGGACGTCCTTGGCCAGGGCGTCTGCGACCAGGCCGAAGGTCCGCTCGGTCTGGCGGTAGGTGAGCAGGTGCGGGCCGTGTTTCCAGTCCGCGACCACGCCGAGCCGCCGCTGGTCGTGCTCGGGCAGGGTGATCAGGGCCTGGTGGACGCGGGTGAGGTGGGCGGGCCGGTGATCGGCCAGCACGGTCAGCATGCCGAGCAGCAGGGTGCGGACGGCCAGCTGGCGGGCGCGCACCCCGATCGGCAGGAGCACCTCGATCTGCGGCGCGATGCGGGCGCGGTCGATGACCTCCTCCAGGACGGGTAGCGGGATCACGGCGGCCGGGCCGCGCCGAGCAGCCGGACCGCGTCCTGCTCGGCGGCGGGTTCCAGGCCGGCGAGCAGGTCGCCGAGCCGCTGGGAGCAGGTGATCCCGGCGGCGTGCATGAACGTGGCCAGGCCGAGCAGCCGTGCGACGTCGGCGAGCCAGGTGGCGCGCAGCCGGGAGGTGTCCAGCCGGGGCAGCCCGTCCCCGCCGGCCAGCGACCGGATCAGCGGGGTGGTGATGTTCCGCCGGCCGGGATCGGTGCCGCCGCAGACCAGCCCGGTCCCGGCGAAGCTCGCCGCGGAAAGCAGCCGGCCGTGGTAGCGGGCCAGCACCGGCACCGCGCGCGGCCGGGCGCCGCCGCGGACGGCCACGATCACCCCGCCGGACCGGCGGGTCACGTCGGTGCCGTGCACGTCGCGAAGGTCGGCGCGGATCAGCCCGGCGCCGGCCCCCAGGCAGATCAGCCCGCTCGCACGCATCCGCCGCGCCGGGGTGGGCTGAGCGTCCGCCAGGGCGAGATAGCCGGCGATCTCCGCCGGGCTGTAGGGCGCCTTGGCATGTTCCCGGGGCAGCGGCATGTCGGCCGGATACAGCTGCGGCACCACCCGGCGGCCGATGAACCGCAGGTTCGTCCGCAGCGTCCGCCGCGCCACGCCGGACAGGCCCGGCGCGCACCGGGTGAACCGTTCGGCCACCGACGGATGCAGCAGCACCTCCGGCGCCGCGTCCAGGCCCAGGCCGATACCGAAGTCGGCGAGCTTGCCCGCGGCCCACAGCAGGTTCTTCGCCCGCTCCTTGCCCTCCGGCGCCGCCTGGGCGATCACGTCCCGGGCGAACGCCGCCGCCTGCGGCGGCAGCGACGAGGGCCGCCACCGCGCGATGTAGCCGGCGGCCAGGTCAGCGCCGTCATCTCCGGGCGGCACGGGCAGGCCCGCTGTCATACTGTAGATATACAGTGGGACATGACCGGGACCAAGGATCTATGCCACCCTGAGACCGTGCGTGTCGCCGCCAGCCACCAGGCCGAGGCCAGCAAGATCGCCGCCGAGCTCGCCGCCATCGCCGCCACCGGCATGGTGCTGCCCGGCTCGATCACCCAGCGGCGCACCCGCTGCGGCCGCCGCAACTGCGGCTGCCACGCCGACCCGCCCCGCCTGCACGGCCCCTACTGGCAGTGGACCCGCAAAGTCGCCGCCAAGACCATCTGCCGCTGGCTCAGCGACGGCCAGCACCACGACTACCAGGCCTGGATCGACAACGACCGCCGCCTGCACGAACTGCTCACCCGGCTCGAAACCCTCGGAACCCAAGCCCTCGAAGCCGATCCCCGCTGGGACCGCTAGCCAGCCAAGACAAATGTGGGCACGCAGCGCTTAACCTGTGGCCAGCCCCCCAGCCGCAGCACATCGAACCAGGTCAGCCCCAAACGTGAAGACCACAC
>PLDT01000219.1:3770-7540 GCA_003136255.1 Actinomycetota bacterium | reverse complement strand
GCGGCGGCGGTGAGGGAGCGGGCGGTGCGGACGGCGCTGGCCACGGCCTCGGCTGGGGGCAGCCCGCACAGATCGGTGAGGACGAACAGGGCCTCGGCGCTCATGACCACGGCCAGGCTCCGCTTGAGCTGGGCCAGTGCCTCGGGGTCGGTCCCGGCCAGCGGGGCGAGGGCGTGATCGATGAACGCGAACCGGTGCCCGGGCCGCTGGGCCGCGATGCCGGGCCTGGTGACGGACGCCGCGATCATGGCCCGGACCGCGCTCTGCCGGGCCCAGATCCCGTTGAACAGCACCTCGGCGGCGTAGCCGACCCGCTCCACCGGGTCGGCACTGTCCGCGACCGGCGCCAGCGCCTCGGCGGGGTCGGGCCACACCCCCGCATCCGATTCCAGCAGCAACGAGACCAGATCAGGGAAGTACCGGTAGGCGGTGGCCTCGGACACCAGCGCGGCCCGGGCCACCGACGGCATGGTGATCTCCGCGCCGTCGCGGGCCAGGTCCGCCGCGGCCCGGACGATGGCGGCACGGGTGCGGGCCTTCTGATTCACACGGCCGGTGCGCGCGGGGCTCGGTTCGGCTTCGACCTGGCTCACGCGGGCCGTGCGGGCTAGGCCCGGTTCACCGGCGACGCTGGTCCGCGTGGTCATACTTCCACGATACGTAGCTTGCTCTCATTAGGCAAGTCGTCACTCTTTATGAGAGTTGACTTGTATTACGAGAGCTCGTCGTCTAGCATCGCTGGTGATAGCTCACTCTTACGAAGGAGTCGTAACAGATGACGACCGAGGCACGCACCACCGTGATGACCGTAACCGTCGACGGCGTCGGACCGGTGCCGGTGACCCTGACCGAGCGCGGCGACGGGCGTCCTTTCCTGCTGCTGCACGGCGGGGCCGGACCGCAGTCGGTGGACGGATTCGCCGACCTGCTGGCCACGCAGGAGCCGGCCCGGGTGCTTACTCCCACCCACCCCGGGTTCGGCGGTACGCCGCGCCCCGACGGGCTGGACAGCATGCGGTCCCTGGCCCGGGTGTACACCGGGCTGCTCGACGAGCTCGGGCTGACCGGGGTGACCGTGATCGGTAACTCCATCGGCGGCTGGGTCGCGGCCGAGATCGCACTGCTGGGCAGCCCGCGGGTGAGCGGCGTGGTCCTGGTCGACGCGGCCGGCCTGGTGCTCAGCGACTACCCCGCGCCGGATTTCTTCTCGATGACCATGGACCAGGTGGCCGACCTGAGCTACTACCGCCCGGACGCCTTCCGGCTGGACCTGGACCACCTGCCCGACCAGGTGAAGGCGTTGATGGCGGGCAACCGGGCGGCGCTGGCGGTCTACGGCGGGCCGGCCATGGCCGACCCCGGGCTGCTGGACCGCCTGCCGGACGTCACCGTCCCGGTGCTGGTCATCTGGGGCGAGGCCGACCGGATGATCCCGGTCGCGCACGGCCAGGCCTACGCCAAGGCCATCCCGGGCGCCCGGTTCGTGCTCATCCCCGAGGCCGGGCACCTGCCCCAGCTCGAGACGCCCGCCCGGTTGCTGGCCGTGATCTGGGACTTCGCCGAGACCACCGCGAGCTGACGAGATCTGGAGACAATGCGTCATGGCTGAGATTTCCATCGTGGGCCCGGCGGATGGCGAGCCGGCGCTGTCCGGCCCGGCCACCGTGCGGATCATCGAGGACGGGAGCACCACCTCACACCGGCTGGGGATGGCCGAGATCGTGCTGGCCCCGCACACCAGCGGGCCGCCGCAGCACCGGCACGCGCAGCACGACGAGGGCTTCTACGTGGTCTCCGGCACGGTCAGGTTCACCAGCGGCGAGAAGTCCTTCGACGCGCCACCCCGGACCCTGGTCATGGTCCCGCCCGGCGCGCCGCACACGTTCGCCAACCAGGGCGAGGAGCCGGCCGTCATCCTCAACACGTTCACCCCGGACCTGTACGTGCAGTACTTCCGTGACCTGCGCGAGATGACCGCCGACGGCCAGCCGCCGTCGGCGGAGCTGATCACCGACCTGATGACCCGGTACGCCACCGAGCCCGCTACCGCCGCGGGCGGTTAACCCGGGCCCGGCTGGGGAGGGAAGCGGCCGGGAGGTCACATTGACAGGGGACGGCGACAGCGCGAGCCGGGTAGCCATGCCCGCCACCTGGCAGGACTGGCAGCGGTGGGTTCAGGACGTGGACTGGTCGGACTGGCGCGGCTGGCTGGCCCGAATCGCCGCCACCGACTGGGGCGGCGGGACGGTGCCCGCCGTGCCGTGGGAGCAGGCGCCCGCGGCGGGCCAGATCTCGCTGGCCTTCCGGGCCTTCGCCGAGGACGAACCCGGCGCGGCGATCCGCGACCACCTGGCCGCGGCGTGGCCGGCGTTCGGGCGGTGGTGGCGGCAGGGCGCGAATGAGCGCCCGACCACGGCGCAGGCCCGGGCCGCGCTCGAGGAGCACATGCCCGAACTCGTCCCGGCCTGGCAACAGCTGACCGCGATGATCGGGGACGCTGACGCGGGCGCGGCCCTGGCGCTGTGGAACCCGCCGCCCTTCCTCACCGGGTGCTCGCAGGCGGCGGTCCTGGACGGCGGGCCCGCGCTGATCCGCAACTACGACTGGGACTACCGGCTGTTCGATGCGGTGGTGGCTCGCACCGGGTACGCCGGGCGGCGGGTGCTCGGCATGCTGGACTGCCTGTGGGGCCTGCTGGACGGGGTGAACGACGCGGGCCTGGCCGTTTCGCTGACGTTCGGCGGACGGCCGCAGGTCGGCGAGGGGTTCGGGATCCCGCTGGTGATCCGGTACGTGCTGGAGACCTGCGCCGACGCCGAGCAGGCCGTGGCGGCGCTGCGCCGGATCCCGGTGCACATGTCGTACAACGTCACCGTGCTGGACGCCGCCGGGCAGCGGGCCACCGTGTACCTGGCGCCGGACCGGCCGGCCCGGGTCACCGACCTGGCCGTGACCACCAACCATCAGGGCCGGGTGGAATGGGAGCCCTACGCCGCGGCGATCCGCAGCGTCGAGCGTCAAGAGCACCTGGAGCACCTGCTCGCCGAGCATGCCGACGCGGCCGCCGTGGTGGCCGCGTGCCTGCGGTCCCCGCTGTACGCGACCCGCTTTCACGAAGGCTTCGGGACCTTGTACACCGCCGAGTACCGGCCCGCCGAGGGCGTCGCGCGCTACTACTGGCCGGGCCGGGCCTGGGCGCAGTCGCTGGACGCGTTCGACTCAGGCGGCATCGAGATCGGCCTGGGCACGCCCTGAACGGGACTGTTCGGTTAGGAGGCCGGACCGTGGTACCACAGGCCGTTCGGCATAATTGAACTTCTTACCGAACGGGCCGTGGTGCACCTTCCCCGGTCAGGCCTGGCGCCGCCGCCAGACGGCCACCGCGCCGACGACCACGAGGCCGGCCGCCACCGCGAGCGGCCAGCGGCGCTGGCTTCGCCGCGCCCGGCCGGGCAGGGCGGTGAGCTCGGCCTTGACCTCGGCCGCCCGGGCCTGCGCGTTGGCCTTCACCTCGGCGGCTTTGCCCCGGGCCCGGGCCTTGACATCGGCCTTGGCGGCCAGTTCTTCCACGGTCGCGCCGAGTCGCGCCCGGGTCTGCTCGATCTCCTGCTCGATCTCCTGGCGGATTTCGGGTGTGCTCATGGGTGCGTCCTGTTCTTGATGTCGTGCCTGATTTCGTCAACATCGGCCTTGACGCTGGCCACGGTGCGCTCGGGCACTGCAGGTGTGGCCTTTTGCAGCCGCCCCTTGCCGATGAGCGCGGCGCAGCC
>PLDT01000219.1:0-3741 GCA_003136255.1 Actinomycetota bacterium | reverse complement strand
AGCTTGGCCAGCTTGAGCTCGTCGCGGATGAGCACGCTGACCTGTTCGGACATCATCTTGACGAGTTCCCCCGTCGAGTGCTCCTGCTCCTGGTCATAGGATTCCACGTTTGCGGGTCCCCTCCGTCCGCTCCGTCCGCTCCGGTGCTCCGTGCTCCGGGTTAGTTCCGGGCGCGTACCCGGAGTGCGGTCGGGCTAACGTGCCGGGGCGGGAAAACTCGGCACGTCGCGGCGCCTATGGTGCGGAAGGACACCGGGTAGGTCACGCGTTGGGCGCGATGGCCTTGATGGGAAGCGGCGGGCATTTATGGCCGGCCGCGATCGCGTCCCGCAGGTCGGCGATGACCTTACCTGGCTCGGCCTTGATCGTACTGGGCAGCCAGTGCAGCATGTGGATCCCGGCCGCTTCCATCCGGTTATGGCGCATGGTGGTCTCCGCGTAGTCCCTCGCTCTCATGTGGTACTCGCGGGAGTCCACTTCGCCCGCGACCCCCGCGCGCCCGAACCATGCGTCGGGACGGCCGAGGAAGATGCCGTCGAGGGTGTACAGGTCCGGGTTGTACATCGGCTTCTCCAGGTCCGAGCGGTCGATCAGGCGCTTCAGGTCAGCTTCGGCCACAGACCGGATGCCCTCGCTGACCTCGGCGAGGGCCATCCGGTACCACCGCCTGCCCGGCGTCGGACCTTCATGGAGTTCTCCGACGAGTTCCTCGAGCGTGCAGCGACCGCACTGGACGGCTTCGCAGACCAGCGCCTGTACGTCGCTGAAGCGGGTCATCGCGCGTGCGGCGTCGGCGACGGCACGGGCTGGAGATGTGAACCGGATCGGACCGGTGGTGTACAGATCTTCCGGCATCCGGGTCGTGCGGCGGATCTGGACGTACCCGATGCTTTTCCGGCGGCTTTCCGCCGGGACCAGCACGTCGAGGAGGTTCAGGCCTGCGCACCGCAGGTTGTGCCGACGGACGGCGACAGATCCGGTGATCACGCTCTGCGGGCCGGCGTACAGCAGGGCCGCGAGCTCCCGCTGATCCGGCGTGGCGGTCCCGGTCACGGTGAGATACACCGCGGGCAAGATCTGCCGCCACGGGCCATCAGGCCGGAGCCTGTACTCGATGGTGCCGCGGGTCATGCCGCACTCGAGCGCCTGGTTCCTCGAGACGACGTCGTATTGGCACCGCAATATGCGCGCGAGCTGCTCGCGGTCATATCCCGAGAGGGTTGGCATGCTCGCAATATGTCACGCGGGTCCGACAAAGCTCCCGCGATGTCATGGTTGATGGACCGTTGTACCAGTAAGAGCAAGTATGTCGGGCCATCGACCAGGTCGGTAGCCGGGAGGGCGCGCAGCGGGTGGGGTAGGTGAGGCCGATGGGGAGCGAGAGGAGGTGAACATAGGGCGCCGGGCGCGGCGGGGTTGGATGGGGAGTGCTGAGGCGGTGCTCAGCGTAGGGCGGGGTGAGGGTCAGGGGGGGTAGTGGCCTTTGGGGCGGTCGTTCTGGGGGTCGAAGGGGGGGCGGAGGTGGGGGGTGGCGGGGTGGAGGTGGCCGCCTATGTTGACCTCGTAGTGGCCGGCGCGGGCGTGGTCGGGGGTGAGGACGTCACCCGTGGGGTGGCGGATGTAGGCCAGGGCTACGCAGGCGCCTAGGGTCTCGCCCCAGGCGCCGGAGGTGACCTGGCCGACGGCTAGGCCGTCGCGGAGGACCAGCTCGCCGCCCCAGGCCATGGCGGCCGGGTCCTTCAGGACGAGGGAGACCAGGCGGCGGCGGGGGCCGTCGGCTCGGGCCTTCTCGACCGCCTCGCGGCCCAGGAACGCGATCGGGGTCTTGAGCTTGCAGGCGAACAGCAGGCCGGCCTCGACCGGGTTGTAATCCGGGGTCAGCTCGCGGCCGAAGGCGCGGTAGGCCTTTTCCAGCCGCANNCCGAACGGGAAGGCCTCGTCGCCGAAGTCGGCGCGGGAAAGCCGGGACAGCAGGTCGCGAGACCGCGGGCCCATGACGCCGTAGACGGCGTAGGCGGAGGTAACGTCGACCAGCGACGCGTGCGCGTCGGCGGGGATCCGGGCCCGGATGTGGTCCTGGTCGCGTTCGGTGCTGGCGGAGCTGCTGACCAGCAGGAACTCGTCGGCCTTGAGCCGAGTGACGGTGATGTCGGCCTCGTAGGTGCCGCGCGCGTTCAGCATGCCGGTGTAGACGGCACGGCCGGGCTCGACGGCGATGTCGTTGGTGCACAGCCACTGCAGGACCGGCTCGGCGTCCCGGCCGGTGACCAGGTACTTGGAGAAGCTGGTCTGGTCGAACAGGGCGACGGCGGTGCGGGTGGCGCGCTGCTCGGCGTTCGACCAGGGCTGCCAGTTCTGCTGGCCCCAGGCGTACTCGATGACCGGGCGTTCGCCGGCCGGGGCGAAGAAGTTGGCCCGCTCCCAGCCCATCTTGGCNNGTTGCCGTTGAAGGCGGCGAAGCGCCGGATGTCGACCGTGGACAGGTCCATGCCCGGCTCGCCCTCGGTGATCCACTCGGCCAGCGCCCGGCCCGCGCCGCCCGCGGACGCGATGCCGAAGGAGTTGAAGCCCGCGGCCACGAAGAAGTTCCGCAGCTCCGGCGCCTCGCCCAGGATGAACTGGCCGTCCGGGGTGAAACTCTCCGGGCCGTTGTAGAACTTCTTGATGCCAGTCTCGGCGAGTGCCGGGATCCGGGTGATCCCGTTCTCCATCAGGATCGAGAAGTGGTCCCAGTCCTCCTCGAGCAGCTGGAACTCGAACGGGTAGGGCAGCGCGTCGGGCGACACCCACGGCTTGGCCACCGGCTCGAAACCGCCCACCAGCAGGCCGCCGACCTCTTCCTTCACGTAGATGTAGCCGTCCTGGTCACGCAGCACGGGAAGGTCCCGGTGCACCCCGTCCAGCTGGTCGGTGACCACGTAGAAGTGCTCGGCCGAGTGCAGCGGCACGGTCACCCCGCCCATCGCGCCGACCGCCTTGGCCCACTGGCCGGCGCAGTTGACCACGAATTCGGCCTCGACGTCGCCCTGGCCGGTGCGGACGCCGGTGACGGCGTGGCGGTCGCGCAGGATGGCGGTAACGCGGGTTCGCTCGCAGATGGTGACGCCCTGGTCGCGGGCGCCGCGGGCCAGCGCGAAGGTCAGGTCGGTCGGGTTGGCCTTGCCATCGCCGGGGAGCCAGATGGCTCCCTTGAGGTCGTCATCGCGCATGACCGGGTAGCGCTCGCGGGCCTGTTTCGGGCTGATCAGCTCACATTCAAGCTGGAAGGCCTCGGCGGTGGCAGCGGTCCGCTTCAGGTAGGTCATCCGGTCCGCCGTGCGGGCCACGGTGACACCGCCGCACCGCCGGAAGCCGGCACTCAGGCCGGTCTCGGCCTCCAGCCGGTCGTACAGCTCGGTGGAGTACTGGACCAGCCGGGTGCCGTTCTCCGAGGCGCGCAGCTGGCCGACCAGGCCGGCCGCGTGCCAGGTGGTGCCGCAGGACAGCTGGCCCTGCTCGAGCAGCAGCACGTCGGTCCAGCCTAGGTGGGCGAGGTGGTAGGCGACGCTGGCGCCGATCACTCCCCCGCCGATGATGACGACGCGGGCACGGGGGGGTAGGGGGGGAGAGACGGACGCCTCGGCACGAGCGGGAAGGTCAGTCATCGTGCTGGACTTCTTCTAGGAGGCGGGGGAAGCTGGCGGCGGTGAAGCCGGCGGCGGCGCCTTCGAAGCGTTCCATGGCCCAGGACCAGAAGTCGTA
>PLDT01000052.1:1415-9271 GCA_003136255.1 Actinomycetota bacterium | reverse complement strand
AGTCAGGCCATCAATCTCGATCACGGTCGATCCTTCCCTCGATGCTCGTTGCCGATGTACCAAGGCTGACCTGGCCAGCTAGCGGTGTCGCTAGGGGAAGTCCTGGGGTTCGGCCCTAGGCTTTGCAGCGGCTACGGGACGGGGCGATGACAGCCGCTGCACGCCACCTGGTGGCCGTTACGGCTGAGCCGGTGGCATCGATCACAAACTGTGACAAGTTTGGCCCTGGGAATGCTGTTAAACGGGCATCTGCGCTGCGACTGACCCGGGCGGCCAAGCCCTGCGACCGCCGGTCGTCACATGAGCCAAGGAAGACAGATGATCAGACCTGCCTCTTCGGGGGCCGCGATGGCAGCCCTCGCCCTCGTCGGCGCGACAGTGCTGACTGCGTGCGTAAGCAGCAGCACGCCCAAGACGGGCTCGGCGGTGCCTGGTGTCTACGGCTCACTACCGGCGCCCGCTCCCGGCGTCCAGTACGCCGGCACCGTATCGGTGGCCCAGCCGCCGGGCTCCGCGCCGACCTGGATCCTGCCGCTGGCCACCTCGGCGTCCGTATCGGTGTTCACGGTGCACCTGTTCGACGAGCAGATGTACCGGCCGCTGTACTGGCTGGTGAACGGTGTCGAGCCGAAAGAGGCGTCCGCGCTGAGCCTGGCCGGCGACCCCAGGGTGAGCAACGGCGACAAGACGTTCACGGTCACGCTCAAGAGCAGCTACAAATGGTCGGACGGCAGGCCGATCACCTCCCAGGACATTCTCTTCTGGTACGACCTGATGAAGGCCGCGGTGACGGCGAGCCCGTCGAACTGGGCTTATTACACCCCCGGCATCGGCATGCCGGACCAGGTCGCCAGCGTTACCGCACCCAACGCGAGCACGGTCGTGTTCACGATGAAATCCGCGGTCAACCCGACCTGGTTCTGGCAGAACCAACTCGGCGTGATCCAACCGATGCCCGCCTTCGCCTGGGCCAAAGCCTCCGCGACCGGCCCGATCCTGAACTTCGCCAGCCCGGCGAACGCGGCGCGGATCTACAACTACCTCGCCGCCCAGGCTAGGCCGTCGGCCTCCTGGGCGACCAGCCCGCTGTGGAAGATCGTGGACGGGCCGTACACCCTGTCCTCGTTCAGCACGGCCAGCGGGGCGTTTACCATGTCGCCCAACCAGGCCTACGGCGGCCCGCATGCCAAGACGGTATCCAAATACTCCAGCGTGCCGTTCACCTCCGACAGTGCCGAGGACAACGCGATCCTGACCGGCAGCCTGGACGTCGGCTACGTGCCGCTGGCCAGCCTGCCGCATGTGAACAAGATCAGGTCGATCGGGTACAACGTGTTCGGCTACCCGGCCTTCGGGTGGCTGTACATGGTCTACAACTTCAAGGACGCCACCGGCCACTTCAACAAGATCATCAGCCAGCTCTACATCCGCCAGGCCATGGCGCACCTGCAAGACCAGCCGGGCGTGATCAAGGCGTTCTTCTACGGCGCGGCAGGCCAGGCCTACGGGCCGGTGCCGGTGCTCCCGAAGAGCCTGTACACGCCGGCGAACGCGCTGATCAACCCGTACCCGTTCAGCGTCACCGCCGCGACCAGCCTGCTGAAGGCGCACGGCTGGAAGGTGGTCCCCGGCGGCACGGACACCTGCACCCGGCCGGGTAGCGGGTCCTCGGACTGCGGCGCTGGCATCCCAGCCGGGACACCGCTGGCCTGGAACCTGATCTACACGACCACTCCGGCCAGCATCGGCGAGCAGGTCACCGCGCTGGCCTCGGAGGCGAAGCAGGCGGGTATCGAGATCACCCAGGTGTCCAGCAACTTCAACTACATAGTCACCAACTACAACGACCAAGCCGGGAAGACGAACGTCGACGGGTGGGCGATGGCAGATTTCGGCGGCTTCGCCGACAACACCTACCCGACCACCTTCGGGATCTTCAACTGCGCCGGGTCGTCCAACTTCGGCGGGTACTGCAGTTCGCAGGCGGACAAGCTGATCGATGCCTCGGTGTTCAGCACGAACCCGAAGGCAGTGACCAGCGAAGCGTCGTACCTGACGACGCAGCAGCCGGGCCTGTTCGGGCCCACGCCAGCCGACGCGCTGGAGATCGGCACCGTGCTGGTCTGGAAGAAGACCCTGTCCGGCCCGCCAGCGTCGTTCGCGACCGTCACCCAGTTCAACATCAACCCCGAAATGTGGTATTTCACGACGTAGCAGCTCAGGGGCAGGCAGCTACTCCATGGCGCAGCGGCTGTCATCGCCCGTCCCGTAGCCGCTACAAAGCCTAGGGCCGAACCCCAGGGCTTCCCCTAGCGACACCGCTAGCTGGCGCGGTCAGCCTTGGTACTGACACTCACAAAGGAGACAGCAATGGCCACCGCCGCGCGAACCGCAGCAGCGAAAAGAGTCCCGATGGACTCACTGAGGAAGACCGCGCTCGTCGCAGGCGTCTTCTACTTGATCACCTTCATCTCGATCCCCACCCTGTCCCTCTACGGCCCGGTGAAGAACCACCGGGACTGGATCCTCGGCTCCGGCGCCCACACCGGCGTGCTCGTGGGCGGCTTCCTCGAGGTGATCGTCGCCCTCGCCGGCATCGGCACGGCCGTCACGCTGTACCCAGTGGTCAAGCGGCAGAACGAAGGTGTCGCGCTCGGCTTCGTCGCCGCTCGCATCCTGGAAGCCGCCATGATCTTCACGGGCGTCATCAGCCTGCTCTCGCTGGTGACCCTGCGACAGGACCTGGGCGGGACGGCGGCCGGAGCAAATGCGGCCGCGCTCGTCACCACCGGCGCGTCGCACGTCGCGGTCTACAACTGGACGTTCCTGCTCAGCCAGAGCCTCATGCCCGGCATCAACGCGTTGCTGCTTGGCTCCTTGCTGTACCGGTCCCGGCTCGTGCCCCGCATCATTCCCGTGGTCGGACTCATCGGAGCCCCCCTGCTCATCTGCACGGTGATCACGACGCTGTTCGGCGGCTTTAAGCTGGGCTCCCCCGAGCTCGCCGCACTCCCGGTGGGCGCCTGGGAACTGTCGCTGGGCGTGTGGCTGGTCGTGAAGGGCTTCAAGCCCGCCCCGATCACCCCCGCCCCGATCACCGCTGACATGACTGCGGCTAGCAGGCCGCTCGCCTACCACGACGTCGCCGTCTAACCGTCGGCAACACGGCCGGGCCGCCAAGGAGGCCCGGCCGTCGCCATGCACAGCCTGGGCGTCTCGAGGTACGGCTCAGCCGGCGTTTCCTCATGTCACTGAGGGGCGCGGTTCGATGGCGTGCACGTCCGGCAGGATCGACGCAAGGGCCTCGAGGGTGGCGTCATCCCAGGGATGACGAGGGGCCACGAGGGCGGTGTCGATGCCCAGGGCGGCGAGGTCGCGCAGGTGGGCCAGCAGGTCGCGGAGGCCCGCCTGCCGGTCCTCCCCCAGGTCGAAGTTGCTGGACACGGTCTTTTCGATCTCCCCGTAGTCACGCCCGGCCGCTGCGCAGTGCTCCCGGAGCACGCGCAGCTTGGCGGCGATGTTGTCCGCGAACTCGGTGCCGGGCAGGTCGAACAGGTTGCAGGCGTCGGCGTACCGCGCGACGAGCCGCAGCGTCTTGCGCTCCCCGCTGCCGCCGATCAGGATGGGCGGATGCGGGCGCTGCACCGAGTTCGGCGAGTTCAGCGGCCGGGCCAGCTGGTAGTGCCGGCCCTGGTAAGGGCTCTCGTCTCCGCGCCACATCTGATGCGCGATCTGCAGCAGTTCCTCGAGCCGCTCGAACCGCTCGGCGAGCGACGGGAACGGGATGCCGAGCCCCTCGGCCTCGAAAGCGGTCCCCGGGCCGGCCAGCGGGACGTTCCACGGCGCGCCCGCGCCGACGCCGAAGAACACGCGGCCGCCGCTGAGCACGTCGAGCGACGTCACCGACTTGACCAGGACGCCCGGGTGGCGGTAGGCGACGGACGTGACGATCGTCCCCAGCCTGATCCGCCTGGTCTGGCCCGCCAGGAAGCCCAGCGTCGCGTACGCCTCGAACATCGGCGACTCCGGCGGCAGCCCGGTCAGC
Source organism: Actinomycetota bacterium (assembly GCA_003136255.1). Lineage (GTDB taxonomy): Bacteria > Actinomycetota > Actinomycetes > Streptosporangiales > Streptosporangiaceae > Palsa-504. The sequence continues at coordinate 5,226 of PLDT01000052.1, read as the reverse complement.
CGGATCTGGAAGAAGTGATCCATGACCCAGAGACTGTCGAAGCCCGCCTCGTCGGCCGTGACGGCAATCCGGGATATCACGGACCCGATCTCGTCCGTGGTCACGGGCCAGGAGAAGTTGCCGATCCCGATTCCGACCTTCATCGCGTGCGCTCCCAACTCCGTTGCCGGTAAACTCGTTAGCCGGGTAACGACTTTATCATAAGCCGGCTAACGAACTCCAGGCCGTACGCTGAGCATGCGATGACCGAGAACTCTGCGCTGCCTCCCGCCGGCGACTCCCCCGATGCCGCGCAGGAACCCGACACCGATTTCCAGACGGCGTTCTGGTCGGCCAAGCATGCCCTGGCGCTGGCCTCCGCCACGGCGTTCGCCCGGCACGGCGTGCATGAGGGTCAGCAGTTCGTGCTGCGGAGCCTGTGGGCGCAGGACGGCCTGACCCCGGGCCAGGTAGCCAAGCGGCTGGGGCTCGCGACACCGACGGTGACCAGGGCGACCACCCGGATGGAGGCGGCCGGCCTGCTGCGCAGGGAGCCGCATCCCAGCGACCGCCGCATGGTCAGGCTGCGCCTCACCAGCAGGGGACGGGGGCTGGAGAAGGTCATCGACGACGAGATGCGCCAGCTCACCGAACGGGCGCTCGCCACCTTGAGCATGGCCGAGCGCGAGGCACTCATCCGCACGCTCCAGCAGATCCGGCGCAACCTGTCCGCCGGGTAGGCGGTTGAGCGAGGCGGGGCGAGGAGAACCACGGCCGTTCGGCGAAAAGGATCTTATTATCCCGAACCGGCACTGGCGCTACGGTCCTGAGCTTGGCATTCCTGGGTCGCCGGTTTCGGTGTGCACGCGCGGGCGGGGTGGCGCGTCTTATGCAGCGGGCGGGGAACGGGGGGGCGATGAAGGTCATTGAGGGCACGCTGCGGGTGGCGGCGAGCGATGTGGCGAACTTCCTGGCGTGCCAGGAGCTGACTCAGCTAGATCTGCGGAGGGCGCGGGGGACGCTGCGGCCGCCGCACCCGCGCGACCTCGGGTTCGAGGACCTGGTCCGGCGCGGGGAGGAGCACGAGCGGGGGGTGATCGAGCGGTTCCGGGCGGACGGGCTTGAGGTGGCGGACCTCAGCGGGGCCGGGGATCCGGTCGGGGCGACCGCGGCGGCCGTCCTGCTCGGCGAGGCTGAGGTGATCTACCAGGGCACGCTGACCGGCGCCGGGGACGGGGCGGGGCTGTTCGGGCGGCCGGATTTCCTGGTGCGGGCGGATCTGCTGCCGGTGCCGGACGGGGAGCCGCGGCCGGACGGGCCGCACTACGAGATCGTCGACGCCAAGCTGGCCCGGACGGCGAAGGCCAGGGCCGTTCTGCAGACCGCGTTTTACTCGCGGCTGCTGGCCGAACTCCAGGGCATCGAGCCACGCTGGATGCACCTGGCGCTCGGCGTTATCGGAGATTTCGCCGCGTTCAAGGTGGCGGACTTCGCCGCGTACGAACGGCAGACCCGGCAGCGGCTGGCGGAGGTGCTCGGCGCGGGGCCGCCGGCCGGCTTGTACCCCGAGCCGGTCGAGCACTGCGCGATCTGCCGGTGGAGCGACCTGTGNNCTCGCGGAGTTGCCGCGGCTGGACCGGGTGAGCCCGGAGGCGCTGCGGCGGGCGCAGGGGCAGGCGAGGCTGCAGGTGGCCAGCGAGGACGACGGGGTTATCCGGTACGAGATCCTTTCGCCGGAACGGGACGGTGACGGCGCGCTGGTCGCCAACCGCGGGTTGCTGGCCCTGCCGGAGCCGGTCCTCGGCGACCTGTTCTTCGACATCGAAGGCGCCCGGTACTACTCCGAGGACAGCCGGGAGTTCGGCCTGCAGTACCTGTTCGGGGTGGTGGACACGGCCGACCTGGACTCGTCGGGACAGCCGCTTTATACGGCCTTCTGGGCCTTCGACCGGGAGGGCGAGAAGCGGGCGTTCGAGGAGCTGATCGACTTCATCACCGAGCGCCGCGCGGTGTGCCCGGGGCTGCACGTGTACCACTACAACCACTACGAGCCGACGTCGGTCGACCATCTGACCGAGCTGCACGGGACGCGCCAGGAGGCGGTCGGCTTTTTGATGGGCCGGTTCGCCACTCGCGAGGACGAGGTGGACGACCTGTTCCGGCTCGGGGTGTTCGTCGACTTGTACCGGGTGATCCGGCAGGGCGTGCAGGCCGGGGTGGAGAGCTACTCGATCAAGCGGCTCGAGCCGCTGTGCGGGTACAAGCGGCAGGTGGACCTGCGGGACGCGACGGTCAGCCTGATTTCGTTCGAGGCGGCGCTGGAGGACGGGACGGCGGCGTCCGACGCCGGGCTCCTGACGGTGGCCGGGTACAACGAGGACGACTGCCGGGCCACGCTGGCGTTGCGGGACTGGCTGGAGGACCGGCGGCTTGATCTGGCCGAACGTCTCCGCGAGGAGCTGCCGCGCCCGGTTGTGGTGGAGCCGGTGCGGGCGGCCGAGGATCCCGAGGTGACCCGGATCAGGTCGGCGCTGCTGGCCGGCGTTTCCCCTGTTTCCGCTGTTTCCGCGGCTTCTTGGACGGACGAGGAGCGGGGGCGAGTGCTGCTGGCCGACCTGCTCGACTGGCACCGGCGGGAGGACAAGCCGGCCTGGTGGCGGTTCTTCTACGTACGCGGGTTGAGCCCCGCGGAGCTAATCGACGAGCCGGACGCGCTGGGCGGGCTGACCGGCGGCGAGATCGTGACCTACGTCAACCGGTCGGTGGTGCGGCGCTTCTCGTTCCCGCCGCAGGAGCACCGGTTCTCGGGCGGGCAGGGGGCGTTTGACGTCGAGACCGGACGGAGCTGGTCGGTCTGGGCGGTGGACGACGCGAACGGGACGATCGAGCTGAAGATAGGCAACGGCTACGACGGCCTGCTGCCCGCGGGCCTGGTCGAGGGAGGCCCGATCGGTACGCGGGAGCTGCGGGAACGGCTTCGGGATCTCGGCGGCCGGGTGGTGCTCGAGGGCCTCGGCGGCACGGACGCGGCTACCGCCCTGGTGCTTCGGCGGCCGCCGTCAGTGGCGGGGCCGTTGGTGGCGGGGCCGTTGGTGGCCGATGGCGAGACGGCCGCCGAGGCTGCGCTGCGGCTCGCGGTATTGCTGCGCTGTTCGTACCTGCCGCTGCAGGGGCCGCCGGGAACCGGGAAGACCTACACCGGCGCCGAGCAGATCCTGGCGCTGGTCGCGGAGGGCCGCACGGCTGGCATCACCGGACCGTCGCACGCGGTCATTCACCAGCTGATCGGCACCCTGTGCCGGCGCGCGAGCGCGCACGGCGTTGCGTTGCGGATCGGCCAGCGGGCAGACCAGGGCAACCCGTTCCTGCATGCTTCGGCCACTGACATGACGAACGACCAGTTGGAGCGGGCGCTGCGCGACGGCGAGCTCGACGTGGCCGCGGGCACGGTCTGGCTGTGGGCGCGCCCCGGCATGGCCGACAGCGTGGACACCCTGTTCGTGGACGAGGCGGGGCAGCTGTCGCTGGCCAACGTCCTGGCCGTGGCCGGCGCGGCCCGGAACCTGGTGCTGCTGGGCGACCCGCAGCAGCTGGCCCAGCCGAGCCACGCGACGCACCCGCCGGGGGCCGGCGCCTCGGCGCTCGGCCACATCCTGGGCGACCGGGCGACGATGCCCGAGGGCGCCGGGCTGCTGCTGGACCAGACCTACCGGATGCACCCGGACCTGTGCCGGTACACCTCCGAGGTGTTCTACGACGGGAAGCTGCGCGGGGTCGAGGGGCTGGGGCGGCAGGAGATCCTGGGCTCTGGTTCGTTTTCCGGTTCGTTTTC
>PLDT01000052.1:0-1311 GCA_003136255.1 Actinomycetota bacterium | reverse complement strand
TGGCGGTCCGCGGCCTGACCGGGTTCGGGGTCGGGACCGTCGATAAGTTCCAGGGGCGCGAGGCCCCGGTGGTGATCTACTCGATGGCCACCTCGTCGGCTGATGAGGCGCCGCGGGGCATGGAGTTCCTCTACGACGGGCACCGGCTGAACGTGGCGACCTCGCGGGCCAGGGCGCTCGCGATCATCGTGGCCAGCCCCGACCTCATCCGGGTGTCCTGCCGGACACCGCACCAGATGACCCTGGTCAACGCCCTGTGCCGGGCGTGGGAAACGGGCGCGCCCTGACGCGCGGCGCGTTCCGGCGTGGTGGCTAGCTTGATACCGTCCTGCGATGGCGGAGCAGGTCGAGCGCCGCCCCGTCCTCAGACGTGCCGTAACCGCGGAGCCTTCCTAGCCACGGCTCGAATCGCGGGTGCTGCTCGGAAAACCGTGCGATCACGATCTGCCAGGACGCGCCATTTCCTTTGGTCTTCAGGAACTCAATCCTGCAGTCCCCCGGCAATTCCAGTGATTGTGCCATTTCCACTCCGATGATAATTCGCGGTGCGAATGCATACGGGTCTTTATAACCGGGATCTTACCCTTTGGATGCCCCGACCCGTGAGGTCGCCGCGTCCCGCGCCGCCCCGCTCGGCCTGGCCGGCGCGGCAGAAATATGGGGATCGCCGCGGAAAAGCTGGGGATTCGCTCCCGATCCTGGACAAGGTCCCGGGGCCATACGGTCACTGTGAACTCATCCAGGGCCGAAGGAGACCGTCATGAATCCCATCCGCCGCATCCACCCTCTTGCTGGCATCTTGGCCAGCCTCGCCGTGGCATTGCTAGCGTCCAGCGCCGTATCCCCGGCGGCGTTCGCCGCGCGCATGCCAGTGGGCGCTTCCGCGCTCGTTTCGGGCGACAATGCTGACATAGCGTTCCAGGCCAATACGAAGATCCTATGGACCTCCAACGGGCCGGGAACCGGCCAGAGCCTGGGCCTGGGCATGGAGGCGGGCACCAGCCCGGCGATCACCGCCTTGGCGTTCGGCGCCGGGTACGAGGCCGCGTTCCAGGCCAACACCGGCCACCTCTGGGTCGTCAAGAACGGCGTCGGCCAGGACCTGGGCCTGGGCATGGAGGCGGGCACCAGCCCGGCGATCACCGCTCTGCCCGGCGGCGGGTACGAGGCCGCNNTTCCAGGCCAACACCGGCCACCTCTGGGTCGTCCGGGACGGCGTCGGCCAGGACCTGGGCCTGGGCATGAAAACAGCCACCAGCCCAGCGATCTCCACCTTGGCGTTCGGCGCCGGGTACGAGGCCGCGTTCCAGG
>PLDT01000594.1:0-16709 GCA_003136255.1 Actinomycetota bacterium | reverse complement strand
TCGTCATCGACGACGGGCGGGTGGCCGGCGTCGTCGTCGAACAACCGGGTGGTGCGGTCGTCGTCCGCGCCACCCGCGGCGTGGTCCTGGCGACCGGCGGATTCGAGTGGGATCCCGAGCTCGTCCGCGGCTTCTTGCGCGGGCCGATGACCTCGCCGGCGTCGGTGCCGGCCAACGTCGGCGACGGCCTGCTGATCGCCATGCGCGCCGGGGCCGCGCTGGGCAACATGCCGCAGGCCTGGTGGGTGCCGGTCATCGAGATCCCCGGCGATGTCGCGTTCGGCCGCCAGCGCGCCACCCTGCTGAACCGGGAGCGGACGCTGCCCCGCTCCATAATCGTCAACAAGCTCGGCCGGCGCTTTACCAACGAGGCCGCGAACTACAACGCCCTCGGCAGTGCCCTGCACCAGCTTGATGCCATGCGTTTCGATTACGTCAACCTGCCGTGCTGGCTCGTGTTCGACGCTGGGTACCTGGCCCGTTACGGGTTCCGCGCTGTGCCTCCCGCGGGCCAGGCCCCGGCGTGGATGACCCAGGCAGGCAGCCTCGGTAAGCTCGCCGCCGCGATCGGCGTGCCGGCCGACGCGCTGACCCAGACCGTCACGAGGTGGAACGCGAACGTCGAATCCGGCGACGATCCGGACTTTCACCGTGGTCGCAGCGCCTATGACCTGTGGAGCGGCGACGCCGCGGCGCGGCCGCGGGTGCAGGCCACGCTCGGCCCGATCGACGAGCCGCCGTACTACGCGGTGCAGGTGCGCAGCGGAACCCTCGGCACCAGCGGCGGCCCGCGCACCGACCTGCAAGGGCGGGTGCTCGACACCCGGGGCCAGGTCATTGCCGGGCTGTTCGCCGCCGGGAACGTCGCAGCCGCCCCGACCGGCATGGCCTACGGCGGCGCGGGCGGCACCCTCGGACCGATCATCACCTTCGCCTACCGCGCGGGAATGGCGGCCAGCCAACCCAACTGACCGCGCCGGACGCGGTCAGTTGCCCGCGAGCCGGGCCACGACCGGCGCGAACACGTCCATCGAGCGTTGCGCGACGTTGATATAGCTGACGCCGAGTTCGCTGCGGCGTTGCTCGAGCTTGTCGCAGATCTCGGGGACCGAGCCAATCAGAGCGTGCGGATGCTCGGCCAGCACCTCCGCCGGGACGCCGAAGCGCTGAGCCATCGCGGCCACCGCGTCCGCGGGATCCTCGCTGATCGCGATGAAGTAGGCCGCGAGCTCGAGCTCGATGTCGCCGAATCGGTCGCCCGCGCCCTCCCGGATCCAGCCGATCTTCTCCGCGGTCGCCTCCTGGGTCGAGCTCGCCACGCTGTCCGTCCCGAGCTTCCCGGCCGCGTTGTTGAAGTTGATGCTCACGATGTCGGCCAGCCGGCCGGCCAGCTTCAGCACCCGAGGGGCGCCGCCGCCGATGAGGATCGGGGGGTGCGGCTGCTGCACCGGCCGCGGCCGCCCGGCGAAGCCGGACGCCCGGACGTACGTGCCCTTGATCGCGAGCGGCTCGCCAGCCCACTGCGCCTTGAGCAACTCCACGGTTTCCGCCAGCCGCTCGATCCGCACGCCGGGGCGGTCCATCGCGATGCCGAGCCCTTCGTATTCGGCGCTCACCCAGCCGGCGCCCAACCCGGCCTCCACGCGTCCCTGCGAGAGCATGTCCATCGTCGCGAGCTCCTTGGCCAGTACGACCGGATGGTGATAGTCGACGCAGAACACGCGGCAGCCCACGCGCAGCTCGGTCGTCGCCATCGCGGCCGCCATCATCCCGGTCAGCGGCGCGACGTCGACCGGGCGATGCCCGGATGCGTCCGAGATGTCCCCCGGTCCGAAGTAGTGGTCGGTGGTGAACAGGGTCGAGTAACCGAGATCCTCGGCCCGGCGGGCCAGACCGGTCCACTGCGGCCCCGACTCAGCCTCGAACGCCTGGACCGAGAACCGAAACGGGCGGGTTCTTGCGTCGTTCACTGGCTGCTCCTGTTCCTCGCCGAGGCCAATGGTTATTGTAGTCCGTGACAAGATAGTCGCGGTCGTGCGGCAGTACCGACGGTCGGAGGAAGAGCCGTGGCAGGACGGATTTCGGGCAAGGTCGCCGTCGTCACCGGCGCCGCGAGCGGGCTGGGCGAGGCCACCGCCCGGCTGATGCACGCCGAGGGCGCCAGCGTGCTCCTCACCGACATCCAGGACGACCGGGGGCAGCAGGTCGCCGCCGAGCTCGGCGACCGGTGCCGCTACCTGCACTGTGACGTGACGGCCGAGCCGGACGTCGCGCGGGCCGTGGACACGGCGGTCGGCGAGTTCGGCCGGCTGGACTGCATGTTCAACAACGCCGGGATCATCGGCGCGCACGGCGGGATCGACGAGATCCCGCTCGAGGAGTATGAGTTCACCATGGCCGTGCTGCTGCGGTCGGTGTTTCTCGGCCTCAAGCACGCCGCCCGCGTCATGAAGCCGCAGCACAGCGGGGTAATCCTGAACACCACCAGCATCGGCGGGCTGCAAGGCGGGCTCGGCCCGCACGTCTACGGCGCGGCCAAGGGCGCGGTCATCGCGTTGACCAAGAACGTCGCCGCCGAACTCGGCGCCTGGTCGATCCGGGTGAACGCGATCGCCCCGGGCAAGATCCTCACCCCGATGAACGCGGCGACCATCGTCGGCGACCCCGACGCCATGGACGAGGCCCGGGAGGCGTTCGCGACCCGGACCCCGCTACGCGGCCGGATTGGCGTGGCCGACGACATCGCGCACGCCGCCTTGTGGCTGGCCAGCGACGACGCCGGCTTCGTCAGCGGGCACGTCCTGGTTGTCGACGGCGGGCTGACCACCGGGTCCAAGGAAAATGTCGCCCCGGGCGAGCACGGCCGGTGGGCGCACCGGCGCGACCTGGTCCGTGAGGGGGGACACAGCGGTATCCCGGCCGGCGCGGACCGGTGAGCGCCGCCGCGGACGCGCTCGCCGCCCTGCCCGGATACGCCGACCTGGGCCCGGACGACCTGATCCTCAGCCACTTCAGCCTCGGTCGGTTCCGCCCGTTCGAGGAGCGGGTGCGAGCCGCCGCCGAGGCCGGATTCGCCGCGATGGGGTTGTACGTCGGCGAGTACGAACGGCTGCGGACCGAGGGTGCGAGCGACGCCGACCTGCGGTCAGTGCTCGGCCAGTACGGGATGCGGGTGGTCGAGATCGAGGCGCTGCGCGGCTGGTCGGCGACCGGCGCCGAGCGGGACGCCTACCTGCGCAGCGAACGGTCGGTGTTCGCCATGAGCGACGCGCTCGGGCCCGGCCACCACGTCCAGGTCGTCGGGCCCTACGCCGGCACCCTTGACGACGCGGCCGAGGCCTTCGCCGGGGTTTGCGACCGGGCCGCGGAGCACGGTCTGGCCGTGGCCATCGAGTTCTTGCCCGAGATGACGAACATCCCGGACGCCGCGACCGCGATGCAGATCGTGAAGGCGGCCGGCCGGACCAACGGCGGCATCTGCCTGGACTGCTGGCACCACTTCCGGGGCGCGAACGACGATGACATGCTCCGCGCGATCCCGGCTGAAGCCATCTTTACGGTGCAGTTCAACGACGGGCCGCGGCAGCGGGTCGACCCGGACTACTACACCGACTGCACCCGGCACCGGGAGGTGCCAGGAGACGGTGACTTCGACCTGGTCGGCTTCCTGCGCCTGGTGGACGAGATGGGCGTGCGCCTGCCGCTGTCCGTCGAGGTGATGTCGGTCGGCCTCGAGCCGCGTCCGGCGGGCGAGATCGCCCGCCGGCTGGCCGACGCCACCCGTGCGGTCGTGGCGACGGCGTCCGCGACCTGAGCCGAGGAGGCGGCAGTGAGCGTAGAAGACGAGCTGGCCATCAGGGACCTGGTCTCCCGGTACGCCGACGCGGCGTGCCGGCGCGACCCGGACGCCTGGGCGGCGACGTGGGCCGAGGACTGCCGCTGGGACCTCGGCGGCGGCCGCGTCACCTCCGGCCGGGCGCAGACCCTGGACTTGTGGCGCACGGCCATCGCCAAGTACGACTGGGTGGGGCAGGTGGTGACCAACGGGCTGGTCGAGGTCGACTCAGACCGCGCCCGCGGCTGGTGGTACATCATCGAGTTCAACAACCGCGCGCAGGGTGACGGCACCTTGCACCTCGGGCACTACGACGACGAGTACGTGCGCACGCCCGACGGGTGGCGGTTCGCGTCCCGGGCCATACACATGCTGTACCGCGGCGCCATGGACCGGGGCGTGGTCGTACCACTTCCGCCGCGGGATGCGCAGCGGCCTTAGTGCACCTAAGGAAGGAGCACCGACGGTGGATCTTGGGCTGGCAGGCAAGAAGGCGCTGGTGACGGGCGGTAGCCGAGGCGTCGGCCGAGCCGTGGTCGAGCGGCTCGTCGCCGAGGGCATGCGGGTGGCGATCTGTGCGCGCAATGCGGAGGGCGTCGAGCGCGCCGCCAAGGAGCTGGGGCCGAACGGGGAGGTCATCGGCGCGGCCGTCGACGCCAGCGACCACCCGGCGCTCGCCGCGTGGGTAGAGGAGTCGGCTCGGCGGCTCGGCGGCATCGATGTGATCGTGTCGAATGCGAGCGCCCTCGGCGGCATCCCGCACACGCCGGAAGGTTGGCGGCGAAATTTCGAGGTCGACGTGATGTCAGCGGTCACCATGGTTGATGCGGCAGTACCGTTCTTGCGGCAAAGCGAGGCCGGCAGCATCGTACAGATCGGGACGATCACCGCGGTGGAGAACCACTACTACCCGGGCGGCGGGCTTAGCTACGGCCCGATGAAGGCGGCGCTGGTCAACTACGTCAGCCAGCTCGCGAAGGAGCTTGGCCCGGAGGGGATTCGGGTTAACGCGGTGTCTCCGGGGCCGATCTACATCGACGGCGGGTCGTGGGACCGGATCCGGCAGAAGAAGCCCGACTACTACGAGGCCAACAAGGCCCGGCACCCGTCCGGCCGGTTCGGCCGTGCGGACGAGGTGGCCAACGTGGTCGCCTTCTTCGCCAGCCCGATGGCGTCGTGGGTCAGCGGGCAGAACCTCGTGGTNNGCTTCCAGGACGATCCTTCGGCGACCTACGAGCAGCTGCGCCAGTCCGGAGCGGTCCACTATCTTCCCCGGCACGGCTGGTACCTCGTCACGAAGGCCGAGACCGCCCGCGAGGTGCTGCGCGACGCCGAGCGGTTCTCCTCCCGGGTGCACAAGCACACCCAGCCGCCGCCCGAGGTGGCGGATGAGGTCGCGCAGATCCGGGCGCAGGGCTGGCCCTATATCCCCGCGCTCGGCACCAGTGACCCACCCGACCACACCCGGCTGCGCCGGCTCGTACAGCGCGCCTTCACGCCGCGGTCGCTCGCCTGGATGGAACCGCTGATCCGCCAGACGGCGGAAGAACTAGCCGCGGCGCTGCCCGAGGGCGCCGAGCTGGACTTCATGGCCGCCTTCGCCGAGCCCTTGCCCGTCCGGGCGATCTCGCGGGTGCTCGGGCTGCCGGAATCTCGCCGCGCCGACATCCGCCGCTGGTCGGTCGCTGCCGCCGCCTCGATCGGGGGAATGCCGGACGCGGCGGCGTGGATCGACAACGAGCGCACCCTGCTGCTTTACCAGCAGACGATGGCCGCCGAAGTCGAGCAGGTCCGCGTGCAGCCTAGGGAAGGACTGCTATCCACGCTGGTGCAGGCGGCGGACAACCCCGGTCCAGATGAGGACCCGATTTCGATGGCGCAGCTGCTGACCCTGCTGCGCGAGCTCGTGATCGCCGGCAACGAAACCAGCGGGAAGCTGATCACCGAGATCGTCAGGCTCCTGGCCACCAAGCCGGACGAATGGGATCGCATTCGCGCTGAACCGCAGCGCGCGCGGGTGGTGGTCGAGGAGGCGTTGCGCTGGGCGACCCCGTCCCAGACCGCGTTCCGCCTCGCCACGACCGACACGCAGCTGGCCGACGTCGATATTCCCGCCGGCTCGGTTCTCGTGGTCTCGCTCGCTTCGGCGAACCGGGACGAGGACGTCTACGCTGACGCTGCCGGGTTTGACCCCGACCGTGACGGGTTGCAGCATCATCTGGCCTTCGGGATGGGCAAGCACGCCTGTATCGGCAACCCGTTGGCGCGCATGGAAGCCGTGATCTCGACCCAGGTGCTGGCCGAGCAGATTGCCGCCCTGACGGTCATCGACCGCGAGCAACTGCGGTACAACGCGAGCTTCATGGTCCGCGGCCTCCTCGAGCTGCCTGTCCGAGTCCGCCGTCGACCGGCCGCTTAGGCTTTGCTGATGCCGAAACCGCCGCTGATCCTGGTCACCAACGACGACGGGCTGGACTCGCCGGGGCTGCACGCGGCCGCCGAGGCCGTGGCCGACCTCGGCGAGCTGCTCCTCGTCGCGCCGGCCACTCAGCAGACCGCCATGAGCCGAGCGTTCGTGACCGACGCGGGCGCGGGTGTGGTCAAGCGCGTGGAGATGCACATCGCCGGTCGGGCCGTGTCCGGCTACGCGATCACCGGATCGCCGGTGATGGCCGTGACCCACGCGGTCCTGGAGCTAGCCGAGCGGCCCATTGGGCTGTGCGTCAGCGGGATCAACTACGGCGAGAACATCGGCGGCGCCATCGGCGTGAGCGGGACCGTCGGTGCGGCGTTCGAGGCCGATTCCCTCGGCATCCCGAGCATCGCCGCCGCGATCACCGCTCAGGTCAGCGAATGGCGGACGTTCGGCACCGTCGACTGGACCGCCGCCCGGCACTTCACCCGGCTGCTGGCCCGGCAGGTACTCCAGGACGGCATGCCGGACGGGGTGTCGGTGCTCAACCTCAACGTTCCCCGCAGTGCCACGACCCACACCGAGTTGCGCAAGACGGTGCAGAGCCAGCAGCCCTACTATGTCCGACGCCGGCCGGGCTCGGCGCGCCCGCTCGACCAGCCGTACCAGTTCCCCGTCGAGGTCGTCGTCGACTGGGACCGCCTGGAGCCCGGCACCGACATCCACGCCGTCGTCCGCGACCAGGTGGCCTCGGTCACCCCGCTGACCTGGCGGCAGACCGCGCGGACCGGCTGGACGCCACCCGACGGTGCGGGCGCGGCCTGACGTGGGCGTGCTGTTGCTGCTGCGGCACGGCCAGGGCTCGATGGGGACTTCGGACTACGACCAGCTCTCCGAGCTCGGCTACCGGCAGGCGCGGTCGGCCGGAGCCCGACTGGCCCGCGCCGACCTGAGCATCAGCCAGGTCTGGTCCGGTGCCCTGGCCCGCCAGCAAGACACCGCCCTCGCGGTCCTGGCCGAGTTGGGCCGGCCGCCCAGCGACCTGTGCACCGATGTCCGGCTCGACGAGTACGATCCCCGTGGCGTCCTGGGCGCGGACGCCGCGGGCGATCCGTTCGCCGCGGCCACCACGCCGGCGTCCGGGCGCGCCCTGCAGGTGACGCTGGACGAGGCGCTCGCCCGGTGGATCCAGGGCGGCGCCGACTATCCGGAGACGCACGGCGCGTTCACCGCCCGGGTCGAAGCAGCGGTCACCAGCCTGGCGGCCATGCCGGGCACGACGCTGGCCGTCACCTCGGCCGGGGTCATCGCGGTGGCGTGCGCCCAGCTCACCGGCCTGCCCGCCGACCGGTGGCCGGCCCTGGCCCGGATAGCCGTGAACGCGAGCATCACCAAACTCATCACCGGCTCCACCGGGACCCACCTGCTGACCTTCAACGATCATGCGCACCTGGAGGGTGATCGGTCGCTGGTGACCTACCGCTGAGCCAGCCGGGCTTCACCATGGGAAGATCCGTTGCGCGAGCGGCCGCAGTGCGAAGCGAACGGCCGCAGTGAGAAGGAGGCAGGGCGATGGATCTGACCGGACGCAAGGTTCTGATCACCGGCGCCAATCGAGGTGTCGGCGCGGCGCTGGTCGAGGCGGCGCTGAGTCGGCAGGCGGCGACCGTCGTCGCCGGCGCCCGAGACCCTGCGTCGCTGCCCCCGGGCCCGGATCCGGCGCGTATCGTGCCGGTCCGGCTCGACGTCACCGACGGAGGCCAGATCGCCGCGGCCGCGCGTGCGCACGGCGACGTCGACCTGCTCGTCTGCAACGCCGGCATCACCTGCCAGCGGCCCGTGCTGAGCGACGTCACCGAAGCCACGCTCCGCGAGGTCATGGAGGTGAACTTCTTCGGGCCGCTGGCCCTGGTACGGGCGTTCGCGCCCAGCCTGCGCCGGCCCGGGTCCGGCGTCATCTTCGTGCTCTCCGTCAGCGCGGTGGCGTTGTCGCGCAGCGCGCCGATCTACAGCGCCAGCAAGGCGGCCTGCTTGATGCTCGCGCTCGATCTGCGCGAGGAGTTGCGCGACAGCGGCGGGACGGTGACGGTCGTCCTCCCCGGGTTCATCGACACCGACATGGGTGCCGCGTTCGGCAGCACCGCCAAGGCGACCCCCGCTCAGATCGCCGAACTCTCACTCGACGGCTGGCTGGCCGGTCAGCAGACGATATGGCCGGACCGCTTCGCCGAACTGGTCCGCGATGTCGTTGGCGAACCCTTCCGGGCCCTGCTGGACGAGCCGAGACAGGTCATGACCACCGTGCGCGCGGCCTTCGCTGAGTCCACCGCGCCCGGCAGCTGAGCGTGAGCGCCGGGCGTATTCACGCGGCAGATCAAGAACGAGGCGCCCAGGACATTAGCGCCGCAGCATGAGGACGACCAGCACGATGATGACGATGACCACGATGGTCCCGATACCGATATACATGTGCTTGTTCCCTTCCTAGCCCCGCCCGGAGGGGCGGGATTGGCGAATCTTGCGCCGGTGGACCACATCTACCCGCACGCAGACCCTCAAACATGTGGGCTCGCCGATCCTGCTCAGCGTGGGCCCCGCCTCGGGACAGGGAGCCAGTCCTCAGCCGCCGCGCAGTACGCGCGCGAACTCGCCGAGTGCGGCGATGTGCGCCGCCGGGTCGCTGAGCTGGTGGTGCATCACGCGCTGGTAGCCGGTACCGGACTGCATCGTCTGGATCGACAGGATGGTCCCGCCCGCCGCCTGCCACGCGGGAACCTCGTCCGCCCAGGCCTGCGGCCCGAGCGCGTAGTCGATCATCGCGTCCATCGGGAAGGCGCCGGGATCGCGACCGTGCTCGGCGAGCAGCTCTCGCAGCCGGGCCGCCCGGTGGTGGGTGCGCGGACCCGCCGAGCCGAACACGAAGCCGTCCCCGGTCCGCGCGGCGCGCGCCAGCGACACCTCGGCCCCGCCGCCGAACCACACCGGGATGGTGCCGCGGCTGGGCCGCGGCAGTATCCCCGCCCGGTCGACGCGGTGGAACTCGCCGCGGTAGTCGACCACGGGTTCGCGCCAGAGCCGGCGCAACAGCTCGACCTGCTCGTCGAGCCGCCGCCCGCGGGCGGTGAACGGCACGCCGAGGCTCTCGTACTCCACCGGGTTCCAGCCGGTTCCGACGGCCAGCACGAGCCGCCCGCCCGAGAGCACGTCCACCTCGGCGGCCTGCTTGGCGACCAGGGCGGTCTGCCGCTGGGGCAGCACCAGGACCGCCACCCCGAGCTCGATAGTCGTGGTGCAGGCGGCCAGAAAGCCAAGCATGACGAACGGCTCGTGGAAGGGGTCGTCCTGCGTATACGGCCCGACCAGCGGTGGGTCGCGATCCTCGTGGACGGCTCCCAGGACATGGTCATAGGTGAGCAGCCGCCGGTAACCCAGCCCCTCCGCCGTCTGCGCGAAGTCGCGGATCACCGCGGGATCGGTCCCGATCGCCGTGGTGGGGAAGATGACGCCCAAGTCCATCAGCCACTCACCATTCCTGGGACTCGGTGATGACCACGCACTCAAAGTGCGCCAGCCCGGCCTGACCGTCGCTGGTCAGCCGGGTGAAGTTCTCCGCCCAGGCGTGATCGAATTCGAACGAACGGCCGTCGGAGTCGGTGATCGCAGTCGGGTGCGAAACGTCCCAGACCTCGCCCTCCACGTGATAGTCCCCGCGGTACACGCCCTGACCCAGGCCGTCGTTGAAGCCGCCGAAGTACCCGCCGCCCTGGCAGTACACCCAGCCGAGGTCCTCGACCTGGTACCGGCGAACCGTGCCCTCGGCGTCGGTCAGCTGGAACACCCCGGACCGCAGCCGCCGCCCGCCAGGGTAGAACTGCAGATCGTGCTCCACGGCGGTGACCGGCACGCTGCGCTCGGCCAGCATGACGGCCCCCTTGCCGGACGCCCTGCGGCCGCTCGGGTCGATGAAGTAGAAGCCGCCGTGGTCGGGCAGGTCGAACAGCACCCACTGCCGGACGCCGGGCACCCGCCGCTTCGCGCCGACGGTCGGGGCGGCGTACAACCGGGGGCCGCCGCGGCCGGCCTGGGATCCCCACGAGTGATTCCGGAAGAACGAGTCCGTCGCCGCGTTCAATTCGAACCGCGCCTCGCCGACCCGGACCCACCCCTCGCACTTCCCGGTGATCTCGTACGTCATCCGCTCGCTGATCAGCCGGCCGTCGACGCGCGTCACCTCGGCGGGATCCTCGTACGGCACCCTGCCGCTGCGGCAGGTCACGTCCAGCGCGAAGCCGAACTCGTTGTCCTCCAGGACCAGCCGCACGGTCCGCATCGGTTCGAGGATCTCCAGCCGCAGCGGGCCCACGGCCAGTTCGTCCATGTGCGGGCGCAGCCGCCGCGACAGCCGGATGTTGTACTGCCGGCCGTCGTGCCGCAGGCACACGAACCCGTCGAGGACGTCGTTGTTGTGGTAGAGCCGCACCGACGACGTCAGGCATACCTGCCCGGCCTGGTCGCTCAGGCAGACGTAGTGCCCGTCGTTCCACTGCGGGTCACTGCCCGCGACGCCGGCGAACGACGCGGTGATCTGGTGGTACGGATACTCGTCGAACCGGAGGAGCACGCTGCCGTCCTTCCCGTCAGTACGGCCAACCTTACCGAAACGAATCAACAGAAACTATGGTCAGACCGCTACCGGTGGGGAGCCGGCGCGACTCAGCCCGGCCCGGCGAGGGTATCGGCGATCCAGTCCGCCAGCTGGGCCTTGAACGACGTGTGGACCAGCTCGATCCACAGGCCGCCCGCGAACGGGTGGTAGCTGAACCGGGCCGGGCGGCCGTCCGGCCCGGCGTCGTGCACCCGGGCCACCAGACCGGACTCGTCCAGTGCGCGCCGGCCGGCGCTGAGGTCCTCGGCCCAGAAGCCGACGTGGGTGAGCGCGAACCCGTCCGGGCCCCAGATCGAGCCGCGGCGCTCCTGCACCAGTTCCAGGTAGGGCGGACCCTGTATCGAGTAAGTCACCGCGATCTCGGCCTGGCGCCGCTCGCCGTCGACGATCACCTCGGGCGTGCTCTCGTGGATCGTGGCCCAGCTGAACCCGAACGTCGCGGTGTACTGCTCCATAGCCGCGCCCAGGTCCGGGACGGTCAAGCCGAGGTGATAGAGCTCCAGTCCCTGGCCGGGAACACCGAAGAATGTCATGCGCAGCGGCCTCACTAGGATCATCCGGCAGACCATCCGGTAACCGGTACAAACTATTGACCCACTATAGTTTCTGTAGGTGCTGGGAGCAGCTCCCCGGTACGGTTCGGAGGTTCGTGATGCCTGATCCGTCGCTGCTAGAACAGTTGCTGGACCGCGCTGAGATCACGGCCGTGATGGCCGCCTACGCTCGCTGGGCCGACCTGAATCAGCCCGAGCAGCAGGCGGGAGTGTTCATCGAGGACTGCCGGGTTAGCCTTCACCCCGGCGACTGGATCGCCGGGCGCGCGGCCCTGACCGAGAAGCTGCGCACCGCGCTGGAAAGGTATGCGAAGACCAGCCACCACGTGAGCAATATCGAGATCGACTTCGAGGGCCCCGGTACCGCCATCGCCCAGAGCGCGGTGATCGCCTGGCACCGCCGTCACGACGGCTCCGAGTGGACCCTCTACGGCCGGTACGTCGATCGCTGGACGCGGACCGAGGAGGGCTGGCGGCTGGCCGAACGCGAGCTCCGGGCGGCGGGCGCCGTCGGCCGGGACGACCGCCAGCTACGCCCGCTGGGCCGCGCCTCCGGCGCGCTGACCTAAGCGGCCCGACGAGTCATCATGCATTGAACGTCGCGGCACACCTTCCCACCACCGGAGGCCCCATGCGCTCGCTCGTCCTCGGCGGCTCGACCTTCGTCGGCCGCCGCCTGGTGCATCTTCTGGCCGGGCACGGCCACGAGGTCGGCGTCCTCAACCGGGGCCGGACCGCGAGCGAGCTGCCACCAGACGTCCGCCGTTACATCGCCGATCGCACCGACGTCGGCTCGATGCGATCAGCGCTGGCGGGCACCGAGTGGGACGCCGTCTTCGACGTGTCCGGGTTCGTCATGGTGGCGGGTGGCTCGCCCATCGCCGACCTACTTGCGCTGTTCGACGGACGCACCGCGGCCTACGTCTTCGTCTCCTCGATCATGGCCTACCAGCCCAGCCCGTTGATGCCGTGGACCGAGGACCAGCCGACCTCGGCCGATCCGGTCACCAGCTACGGCGGCTTCAAGGCGTACGCCGAAGCGGAGGTTCGCAAGCGCCACGACCAGACCGGGTTCCCGGGGAGCATCGCGCGCCCGGCCGCGATCTACGGCCCGGACAACAACATCCTGGACATGGAAACCGCCATGTTCTTGCGGCTGCGCCGCGAGCTGCCGGTCCTGGTGCCGCACGGCGGGCTGGTCACCGGGAACTACGGCCACGTGGACGACCTGTGCGCGCTGCTGCTGGCCATGGCGCAGGCCCCCGAAGCCGTAGCGGGGGAGGTGGTCAACGCGACCGGGCAGGCCATTACCACGGCGGGCTACGTGCACGCGCTCGCCGAGATCGTCGGGGTGGAGCCGCAGATCCACCTGCTTCCCGACCAGTTGCTGGGGAAGGTGCCCGGTCCTCTGTTCGGCCATCTGTTCGGCGTCCGGCACCACGGGGTGCTCTCGACGGAGAAGGCGCGGCGGCTCAACCTGCCGGACGAGCGCGGCTTCGTCGAGGGGCACCGCGAGACGTACGAGTGGTTCTGCTCGTCGCCGTTCGTCGACGCTCCGGACGCGATGTCCGACCCGGTCTGGGGGGCCGGGTACGACTTCGCGGCCGAGGCCAAGGCGCTGGCCCAGCTATGACCGTCTTCGTCGCGGACGCCGTCCTGGTCGACGCGCAGCAGCGCGCGGAACGGCTCCCGCTCGGTCCCGCGGAACGGCGGCGCTGGCAAGAAGTAGCCGCGTACCGGGTGGCCAGGAGCTCGGACCCGAAGCCGGAGCGCGCGGCGGTGCTGCGTGATCTACTCGGCCTGCCCGGCGCTGACGACCGGCAGGTGCTGGACGCGGCCGGCCGGCTGCTCAGCGACGCCGTGACCGGCGACGCCGTGACCGCCGGCACCGCCACCGGCGACGGGGGGTCCCCTGGGCTGGCCGGCCAGGTGCACGCGCTGTGCCTGCGGTGGCACGACGAGGACGTCAAGGCGGCCGCTCCGCTGCTCGAGCTGTTCACCGGCCACCACCGGGACCCCGAGGGCGGCCCGCTGGCGGCCGACCCGGAACTGGTGGCCCGGCTCGGCCAGTGGCTGGCCCAGCGGGCCGGTCCCGGCGCCCGGCTGCAGGACGCGACGGTCATCGCCGGCGGGTTCAGCCGGCTCATGCTCGACGTGCGCTGGACCGGCGGGCACGGGGTGGTGCGGATCGAGCAGGACGGCATGTTCGGCACCGAGGGCCGCCGCGAGGCGTCCGTCATGCGGATCCTGCGGGCGCGCGGGTATCCCGTACCCGCCATCTTGTGGGAGGAGCCCGACCCGGGCGTTCTCGGCCATCCGTTCTTCGTGATGGAGTACGTCGACGGCCGCGCGCGGACCGATGACGAGGGTCTCGACGACATGCTGCGGGCGCTCGGCCAGCTGTATCGTCTCGGGCCGGAGGCGGTGGACGAGGTCGCGGCCCTGGACGGCCTCCCGGCCGGAGGCGGGCCGGAGCAGGCCATCGACGCCCAGCTGCGGTACTGGCACGACGTGTACCGTTCGGCGGTGCCCGATCCGATCCCGCTGCTCGACCGGGGCTTCGCGTGGCTGCGCGCCAACCTGCGGGCCACCGGGCCGCCAGTCATCGTGCACGGCGACCCCGGGCCGGGGAACGCGCTGCAGGACGCCACCGGGGTGGCCGCGGTCATCGACTGGGAGCTCGCCCACGTCGGCGACGCGGCCGAGGACTGGGCCTACCTGGCCCTGATCCGCGGCCGCCGGCTCGGCTCCCCGCAGTCCTGGAAGGCCCGGCTGGCCGCGACCGTGGGCGTGGTGTACGACGAACCGACCTGGCGCGCCTGGGAGGCGTTCAACTCGGTCAAGGGCGCCTGCGTCAACCTGACCGCCCTGGACGTCTTCGGCCGTACCTCCCGTCCCACCCCGGACCTGCTGGCCATCGGGGTAGCCGTGCACCTGCGCTTCCTGAGCCGGGCCGTCGAGCTAACCACCTGACCGGCCGTGCCCTAACCGAGCGCGACCGCCTGACCGGCCTGGCGCGAACACCTGACCGGCCGCGCCCTAACCCGGCGCGCGCAGTGAGCGCTCCCGTGACCCGCCGTCGTGGTAGTCCGCCTCGCGGATGACGGTCAGCTCGTCGAAGATCAGGTACGACATGCCCTCGACGGTCCAGCGCCGGCCGACCAGCTCCGGGCCTAGGTCGTCCGTGGCCTGAGTGGCGCTCATCGTCCACAACATGGCCAGCCCGTCCGGGCGCGACCAGAAATCGCCGGTCGGCTCGAGCACCAGGTCGGGGTAGCGCTGCCGACCGCGGCCGAAGTAGGCGCGGATGTCGGGCCAGCCGCGGTGCTCGCCGCCGATGACGTCGTAGAGCACACCGTCTTCGGCAAAGTAGCGCCGCGGCCCGTCCAGGTCGGTGCCTGACCACGCGCCAAACAGTGCGGTGGCTACCTCGATACGCTCTCCCACCAGAGCGATGCCGGTGTCCGCGACCACGTGCGCCTACGTCCTGCGGCGCGTGGCGCGGGCCGCCAGCGCCACCGCGATGATCAGCGCGGCGCCGTTGAACAGGCTGCTGATGTAGGAGGGAGCGCCGGCGAGCTGCAGGCCCTTCACACCCGTGGCGAGCAAGAAGATCGCGATCAGGGTGCCTGGCACGTTCACCCGGCCCGGGAAGACCTGCGTTGCGCCCAGGAAGACGGCGGAGAATGCGGGCAGCAGGTAGGGCACCCCGATATCCGGGCTCGACGATCCGAGTTCGGCCGCGAGGATGACGCCCGAGAAGGCCGCCACCACGCCGGACAGGACGAAGGCACTGGTCGTGATCCGGCCGACCCGGATGCCCGCGAGCCGGGCGGCCTGCGGGTTGCCGCCGATGCTGTAGAGGTAGCGGCCCACCGGCGTGTACTCCAGCAGCCACCACAGCACGATCCCGAGAGCCAGCATGTAAAAGACCGGCAGCGGCAGGCCCCAGAGCAGGTTTTGACCTATCGCCGTGAAATGCGGGGAGATCCCGTTGGAGACCGTGCTGCCATCGGTAACCCAGTAGGTACCAGCGGACAGGATGCTGCTCATGCCGAGCGTTGCGATGAACGAGTTGACGTTCAACTTGACGACGATGAACGAGTTGACCAGCCCGATCAGCAGCCCGGCTACGAGGGCGACGACGATGCCGAGGGCGAAGCCATGGCCGTTGGCCTGGAACCAGATGACGATGCAAACCGCAACGCCTACCGTGCCGCCGATGGACAGGTCGAACGCGCCGCAGGCCACCGGCACGATCAGGCCCATGGCCACCATAGCCGTGATGGCCTGAGACCCGGCTATGATCCGCGTGTTGGTGGCGGTGTCGAACAGGCTGGGAACCCACAGCGAGAAGATCAGGATCAGCGCCGCCCACACGTAAAGGCCGCTGAATCGGTCGAGGCCCACGGTGGCGGCGATGTTCCGCCGCCGGGCCGCCGCCGGGTCAGCCTTGGGTTCGACGTCTGGTTCTAGCGCCTGCTTGTCAACGGTCATGCTGGTCTCCTTGTCCGACCGCGTCCTGCCGGGCTTGTCGGCGAGCGGACGCAACTCGTTGACGGCTGGTCAGGTGGCATCGGCCTGGTCTCGGCCGATGGTGGCGGCGGTGATCAAGTCGTGGTCCATGCGGCCACCCGAGACCTCGTCCGCGATCCGCCCGCGCCGCAAGATCAGCACCCGGTGGCACAGCCGGACCAGCTCTTCGTGGTCGGTGGAGGCGACCAGCACGGCCGTGCCCTGCGCGGCTGCCTCGTCGACGAGCTTGTGGATGTCGGACTTGGCGCCGACGTCCACTCCCTGGGTGGGCTCGTCGAGGACGAGCACCTTGGGCTCCAGGCGCAGCCAGCGGGCCAGCACCACCTTCTGCTGGTTCCCGCCCGACAGGTCGGACATCAAGAACTCGCTCTTCCTCGGCCGCACGTCGAGGCGCTCCAGCCAGTTCGCGACGTCCGAACGCTCGGCGCCCTTGCGCAGGATCAGACCACGCCAGTGGATGCCCGGGCGGACCACCGTGATGTTCTCGCGTAGGGTTGACGTCATGAACGCGGCGTTGGCGTGCCGTTCAGCCGGAACGAGTCCCATGCCCATGGCCATGGCCCGGTCCGGGCGGTTCTTCGGCACGACCTTCCCGTTGATCTTGGCTTCACCCGCCCGGTCACGCCCGCCGAACAGGGCCGCGGCCACCTCGTCCCGGCCGGAGCCGGTGATGCCGGCCACGCCGACGATCTCGCCGGCGTGAAC
>PLDT01000404.1:0-2940 GCA_003136255.1 Actinomycetota bacterium | reverse complement strand
GGCCCGCTGAGCAAGGCGGTGCCGGCCTCAATCCACCAGGTCGGCGGTGCTTCCCAGCCGGATGCGCCGCGTAGCGCCGGGTCAGTCCTCGGCCGCGCCGAGCGCGGCCAGCTGACGGTTGACCTCGGCCAGGTTGAACGGCTCGGGTTCTTCAGGGTCGTCCTCAGACCAGTACTCAACCGGGGAGTCGCCGCGCCACTCCACGCAGACGGGGTAGTCCTGGCCGGGGTCGCGCGGGATCGTCTGCTCCAGAGTGATCTCGTGTTCCCAGTCGGCTCCGAAGTGGTAGGTGTAACCGACCTTCGCGCCTGGTGTCAGGACGTCGCGGATCCGCACTGCCTGCTCGTCGCCGGATCGGGCAGGTCGGTGACGGTGAGCACCTCAGGGCCGCCGGAGGAGCTGATGATGATGGCTTTCATCTTCTAGCTGACCCGCGGGCACGAGCGCATGGTCAGCTTGCAAGTGCCCGTTCTACCAGAGCTTGGTAGTCCTCGACCAGGCCGGGCAGGAGCCTTAGGTGGACGATGGTGCCGTCGCCCGCGGGAGCGAGGTCGATCACCTCGCACACCGCCGCGGTGTCTTCGTCTCCGGCGACGATGAGGGCGCCGGGCTTGATCTGCTGCGGGTCGCGGGCCTCATCAAGGAAGGTCCAGACATAGCCGGTCTCGTCTTCATCATTGAGGTCTGCGGTGATGTCGACGTGGTACATCTCAGCCCTCCTCTCGCCAGATCATGCCTCTAGCGTACTGGGGATTGGGTTGGGTAACACCGAGTGCCGTCAGCAGCCGGTCCAGCTCGGAGTCATCGGCACGCTGGAGCCGGACCGTGAAGTGCGGCCGCTGGCCGGTGGGGAACAATTCGAATCGGCATTCCGCCAATCGCCCTACTGTGGGCAAGTAGATGGTGCGGAAGCTGGTGAACCGGCGCCGTAGGAGGTCATTCAGCGGCATGTCGAGGACCGCGAAGACCGATATTCCGTAGAGTGGTCGGCCATCTAGCGCCCAAGCCCGCGCCGTCCGCTCTGCGTGGCGCCGAAGCTTTTCGACAGTATCTGGACCGCCTCGGACAAGGAGCGTTGCGGCCGGCGGCGCCTCCGCCTTCCGCAATCGCGTACGTTGCTCGATTCGCTTCGCCGACACTCGAATCAGGTTCGCCCTTCCGGCCGGGCCTGGATTTCGGGCACGCCAGCTGGATGACAACGCCTTGCCCTGCGCCCGGAGCCACAAGGACAAGGGTCGTTCTTCGCGACGGTCCGGCCGGGACCTTCGAATTCGGGCGGAGGAGGGGCCATGCCCTTGGACCTCGCCAGCCTTAGTCCAGCCTGCCGCCACGTGGCGAGAACCTCCGGAAGGTCGTCATGGCGCTCCAGGAGCCATGTAGCCATGAGCCTGGAAGCAGGGTCGTCAGTTCCTTCACAAAATTCTGCGAGTTTCTTGAGGTCGAGCAGATGCATTGCGAGCCATTGGTAGTATCCGCTCTTAGCAAAGCTATCCATTCCTTGGACTTGCCTGATATGTTTCGCGAAGCTTGCTCCAGCCATCAGGGCGGCTCCGGTGACCGTGTCTCCCATATCGCTGTGCTCGTTGAACAGGCTTACCAGGCCGGATTCTGCCGCCGTGAGCTCAGGGACTTCTTCCCTCGCTAGCAGAGCGGCGTAACGATCAGCGAGTTCATCCGGGCGTGAGTATGAGAATTCATCTATAAAATCGGCCTGCTCGAAATGCAGGACATAGATCTCCTGCTGAAGACCGGACCTGAATGCCCGGACGTCAACGGTCCTGGCAAAGCCAGCCATGCGGATCGCGCCGTCCCTTCGCTGTCCTGCCCGGTATTCATCGCCCATCCGATGACCTGGAGACGAAAGATGAGGACAAACATTCGCAGCGTAGACCATGCAGATCTCATGTACTGGAGCCTCATTGAAGAGGGCTCCCTTCTCCAGCTGATCGCCCGTCAAGGCGGGCGCACCGCCCGCAATCACTTGCCATCGCATTGCTCCGCCGAAGGGCAGGCCGCACACAGCACACCAATCGAATGCGGCTAGGACGAGTTTCCGGAATTCGTTAATAGAGCCGAAGCTGGCGCGATCCTTATTTCGTCCGACCGTGGATATGACGGGATATCCTCGCCGGTCGTCCAGCAGATGATCAAGATGCCTTGGACGCGGGACCTGCCGTTGTGTCATCAGCGCATTCTATAGAGCGGTGGTTACATGCACTGGAACGAGCGGGATCAACCAGTGGTTCAATTTCATGCCGCAAGCCAGGGAGCACAGCTAACCAGCAACAGCATTCGCCTTACGGGAGGCTCGTGCCTCGGTCCGTTCGGCCAAAATCGCGCGCTGGGCCGGGACCTTGAAGTCTTCTTCGGCCCGTCAGCCGCGGCGTCAGCGTAAGCCGAGTTCCTCTGATGGCGGCCAGTCGCCTGGCGGCTCGGCCAGCCGCCGTCTCCGCGGAAACGTAAGGTGCTTGCAGCGGTGGCCGCAGCAGGCCAACAGACCAGGGTCCCGGAGCGCCCCCGCTGACCGCGGGCGTGAGTGGCAGCCGGGACCACGAGCGATACCCAGACCTTCGCACGAGTGTTCACGACCTGCGCCGCCCGGCATCCGGCGCCCGTTTTCAGCCGTGGCCGCGCTGACGCCGGCTCTCATCCGTGCCGTCTACCGTCGTGCTTAGAGATCTTCAAGGGCGGGGGTTACAAGCTCTAGCGATGGGGCGCGGGCTGCGCCATGGAGATCCGCTCGCCCAGCACCGCTAGCCGACCTGAACAGGAAGAAAGCCGCGTATGAGAGGTTCGGCGTCCCCACGTACTGGATCGTGAACCCTGACCCAGCCGAGCCGGAGCTGACCGTCTTCGAGCTGCGGGACGGCCGTTACACTCTCGCGGCGAAAGCATCAGGGCCCTTCGCCGTCGACCGTCCCTTCCACGTGAGCATCGACC
>PLDT01000432.1:0-3300 GCA_003136255.1 Actinomycetota bacterium | reverse complement strand
CGAACCCGAACCCGAACCCGAACTCGAGCCGGCCAGCGAACCCGAGCCGTGGACCAGCCCCGTCTCCGGCTATCCGCCGTCGCGCGACGAGCCGCTGGCCGATCAGGGCGTGTCCGGGACGAGTACCGCCGCGCCCCGGCGGCCGCGTGGCGGCCAGCACGCCGCGCGCCACGGCAAGCCCGCACGGCGCCGGCGAGGGCCAAGCAACGGGCCAAGCAACGGGCCAGCCAACGAGCCAGCTAGCGCGCCAGCAAGACCAGAAGACCGTCCGCCGGAGCACCTCGACGACGACGAGGGCTTCTCGCCCTGGGTGACCCCCGACCCCATGACCGCGGGCCAGCATGCTCCGTGGGAATCCGGCGACCGGCCATGAGGCCGGTCCAGCTGGTACCCGCCGGGGTGGTGCTGCTGGCGCTCGGCGCCATCGCCGGCGCCGCGCAATTCGCCGCGCCCGCCACACCGGGTCCGGGCCATGCCGCCGCAGCGCAGCAGGTGGTCGTGACCTCCGCCGCCCGGGCCTGCCCGCCCGCCGCGGGCGGCGGGCCGGGCCAGGTCGCCCTCCTCGCCGGGTCATCATCGGCGCCGGGCTCAGGGCAGGCTCAGCTGGCCCCGTTGCCGCTGGTCGGCGCCCAGCTGCGGACCCTGAACCCGATCACCCAGACCGAGCCCGGCTTGCTGTCGCTGCTGACCATTCCAGCCGGGAAAACTACGAGCAAGAAACCCGCCACCGTCCTGCAGGGCTGGTCGGTGACCGCGAGCGGCACCCTGGCTCAGGCCATGGAGGCCGAGGAGGCGAGCGGTTCGGGCCTGGCCAGCGTGCGCTGCGGAGAACCTGGTTCGGACCTCTGGTTTGTCGGCCCGGGCCAGCAGGGCGGCGCGGCGCAGATCC
This sequence comes from Actinomycetota bacterium, assembly GCA_003136255.1. Lineage (GTDB taxonomy): Bacteria > Actinomycetota > Actinomycetes > Streptosporangiales > Streptosporangiaceae > Palsa-504. The sequence goes on along the minus strand of PLDT01000432.1, from coordinate 2,411 downwards.
AGCTTGACCTGATGAACGTCGACGCCCTGTCCGCCAGCGTGGACGTCAGGATCATCACCGACGCCGGCCAGATCCCGGCCGGCCCTGACACCGGGATCACGGTTCCCCCGCACCAGACCGTGACGGAGTCGCTGTCCTCCCTGGCCGCAGGCGCGAGAGTGGTCGCGATCGAGGTGCGGACCAGCACCGGACGGGTGGTCGCGGACGTCTCGGAGGGGTCGTCTCACGGCACCGCCAGCTGGCTGCCGAGCACCGCCGAGCCGTCGACGCAGCTGGTCATACCGGGCGTGGCGCCGTCGGGCGGCACCGCCGGCCTGTACGTCGTGGTCCCCGGCAGCGCCGGCGCCCGGATCGCGGTGACGGCCATCACCGCGCAAGGCCAGCACCAGCCCTTCGGCACCCAAGCCATCGAACTACCCGGCGACTCCGCCTCCTACGTCCCCCTCACGCCCCTCGGCGGCACGGCGGCGCTCGAGCTCACCGCGAACGTGCCCGTCACCGCGGGCGTCCTGGTCCCCGGCAGCGGCCTAGGCGCGTTCACCGCCGCCACCGCGCCCATCAGCGAGCAGGCCATCGTGGCCGGCAACACCACCAGCTCGGGCCTGGGGGTCACGGTGGCGCTGTCGGCGCCCGCCGGCCAGGCCCGGGTCCGCCTGACCGAGACGGCCACGACGCCCGGCGCGACCAGCAGTCAGGTTGTGACCGTCCAGGCGGGGCATACTCTCATCGTGCCAGCCGCGCTGCCCCCGGGTGCCAAACACGGATCTGCCTTCGCCATCGTGATCACCCCGCTGGCCGGGTCGGGGCCGCTGTACGCGGCCCGGGTAGAAACCCGGGGCCAGAACACCGTGGCCTCGATCGTTCCGGCCGTCAGCGCCCTGACCACGATCACCCTCCCGCCCGTGCGCGACTCCTACGACGCCATCTCGCCCTGACCCGCCCGCCAGCCCGCACCGATGAGCCGCCGCCTCGCCGCCCTATCGTTCCTGGTGATCGCCGTGGCGCTGGCGGCCTGCTCCAGCCAGACGTCGGCCGGCCTGCACCCCGCCGCGGCGAGATCCACGGCGTACGCGCCGCCGGTGGCCCAGGTTCGCGGCGAACCCGGCTACCTGGCCCTCGGCGACTCGATCGCGTTCGGGTACCGTCCCGCGCCCTGGGCCGATTACCGCAACGCGGCCAACTTCGCCGGTTACCCCGAGGATCTCGCCGCGGCACTCAAGCTGAACCTGGTCAACGCCGCCTGCCCGGGCGAGACGAGCGCCAGCATGATCAATCCCGCCGCCCCGAGCAACGGCTGCGAAACGAACGCCCGGGGCGGTCCCGGCTACCGGGCCCAGTTCCCGCTGCACGTCTCCTACCGCGGTTCACAGCTCAGCTACGCCGTGCACTACCTGCGGCAGCACCCGGAAACCCAGCTGGTCACCGTCGGCATCGGCGCCAACGACCTGTTCCGCTGCCAGGAGACCACCGCCGATCACTGCCACGGCTCGGACCTGGGCCGGACCCTGGCCGAGGTGACCAGCAACCTGGACATCATCCTCGGTGCCCTGCGGAACCAGGCGCACTACCAGCACACGCTGGTGGTCATCACGTACTACGCGGAGAACTACGCCGATCCGGCCTCCGTCGGCCCGATCGAGGCCCTGGACGCCGCGATGACCGGACCCGCGGACCGCTACGGCGCCCGCCTGGCCGACGGTTTCGACGCGTTCCGCGCCGCATCGGCGTCGCAGGACGGCGACACCTGCGCGGTCGGCCTGCGGGTCAAGCTGGCCTCCGGCGCCTGCGACCTGCACCCCACCGCCCGCGGGCAGGAGGTCCTCGCCACCGCCATCGAAGCGGTCATCGCCATGCCCACCCGCCAATAAGACCAGACAAGACNNGACGCAGCAAAGCTCAGCGCGCGGCCCAGATCCCCCCGTCGACCGGGATGATGGCGCCGGTCACGTACGCACTGCCGCGGCCGCTGAGGAACACCGCCACCCCGGCCATGTCGTCCGGGCGGCCGATCCGCCCGAGCGGCGAGGCGGCCACGATGGCCTCGCCCTGCTCGGCCAGCGTGGCGGCCATCATCTTGGACTCGAACGGGCCCGGGGCCACGGCGTTGACGGTGATGTGCCGCGGCCCGAGCTCGCGGGCCAGCACCCGGGTGAGCTGGTGCAACCCGGCCTTGCTGGCCGAGTACGAGTAGGTGCTCAGCTCCGGCACGCGCAGGCCGTCGATGCTGCCCACGTTGATCACCCGGGCCGGGTCGTCGGCGGTTCCAGCCGCCTCCAGCAGCGGCAGGAACGCCCTGGTCAAGAAGAACGGCGTCTTGAGGTTCAGGTCCAGGACCTTGTCCCAGGCCGAGGCGGGAAACTCGGCCAGCGGCGCGCCCCACGTGGTGCCCGCGTTGTTGACCAGGATGTGGA
>PLDT01000231.1:0-29084 GCA_003136255.1 Actinomycetota bacterium | reverse complement strand
GGGGAGCTCACGGGGCTTGGGCGTCAACTGGCTCGCGTCGCCGTGCTCCGGCCGCTTCGGTTCGTCTGGCTGGTCCGGTAGGTCCAAGGACCCCACGGATACTCCCATCCCAGGGACTTACTGTGACTGGAGCATCATCTTAGGTGACTTATCAGCCCGAATTACGGCGTAAAACGAACGAATTGATTACCTGATGTAACTAGTCGACTATTCTCGGGCATTCTCATGGAACCGGCACGCGCCAGCCATAGCCGCCACGCGGTGCGCTTCCCGTTGCCTGGCCCTGTCACCGCCGGCCGTTCGATAGCAAAATAGAAACCACGGGCAGGCGTACCGCTTATCACGGCCCTGGAATCNNGCTGCAGGCCGGCGGCCGGGTTGCCGGTAAGGCCGATATCGACGTGTCGTAAACGCAGGCAAGTCGACGTACATCGAGGGACCCTACGATGACGGCGCTCGCATTATCGAGACCCTGCGCCGAACCACTCCGTAGCCCCGCCTATTCATGGCATCCGTGTGGCGTGTGATGCGTAAGCGGATCACAGTGTGGCCAGCCCCGCAAAAGATCTTGGAGGATTCGGGTTTCGGGGAGGATTTGGTGCACTATAGCACCCAAAAATCACCCATAAGCCCGAATCCTCCGCGTAGATATTCATTTTATCGCATACGTATTCGATATCTGTTGCGGATGGGGTTCACGGGGCCAGTGAGGTGGGACACCCGCGGGACAGCTGAGACCGCCGCCGGGCTGACCCGGCTTGACGCCGACCCGAGCCACGGGGCAGACGTCGCCGGGCGCGGGATACCAGCTGGCGAGCGCGCGACGGCAGGTCCGCCGGCCAAGCAGCCAAGCAGCCAAGCNNGCCGCGGGCTTCCCTACCGCGGCCACACGGACGGCACGCGGCCCCAAACCGCACCCGGACGCCTCAGGATCTGCGGGTTCTCGTCCTGGTGGGCTTCCGCGGCTCCCCGATCAGCTTGACCGTGATGTCCGGACCGGAGGTCTCCACGACCTGGACCCGTTTGGGCAGCAGGGCCAGGAAGGCACGGAAGCTCCGCGCGCCGTAGTTGTGCTCGTCGAAGGCCGGGTCAAGGGCCAGCATCTTGCTCTTCAGGCCGCCCGCCGTCATCGTCTCGGAGCTGGACTCCTCGAACGCCCGGACCAGCAGCTGTTCGGCCTCGCTGATGTCGAACGCCGCCGTGGGCCGCGCGTCGGGTTCGACCTCCGCGACCAGCGTGCCCCAGTACTTGTACTCCGAGCACACCGAGACCAGCTTGCGGCTAGCGTTGGCCTCAGTGCCGACGCCCACCACCCACTTGCCGAACTCCCGTAGCCGCTGCACCAGGGGCGAGTAATCACCATCCCCGCTAACCAGCACGAACACGCTGACCTCGGGATGGACGATCAGGGTCTCCATGGCGTCGACGGCCATCCTGATGTCGGCGGCGTTCTTGTTCTGGATGCCGACCCGCGCGACCTGGATGAGATCCACGCCGTTCATGGCCAGGTCCTCCTGATGGCCGCCGAAGCGTGGATTGGCCCAGTCGGCGTACGCGCGGCGCACTGAGGCGTTTCCGTAACCGCGGCAAAGCCGCGTGATCGCCTCATACGGCGCGGGGTTCGTCTCGTCGGGCAGTTCCTTGACCGCGCCGAGGACGAGGTTCTCGAAATCCACGAACACGGCGATCTGCGCTGTCCCGTCGGGCGTCACCACTCACCTCCGTCAGCGGATGCAGATGCGGGTGCGGATGCGGATGCCGATGCGCATGCGGGTGCGGCGATGAAACGTTATCTCACGACCGGCCCGCCCCGCCGGAGGCAGCCCCACGACACGACGGAACAACCCGCACTAGTGCACGTGGAACCGCCAGTCGCGCGGCACGCGTGACGTCGGCCCCGGGACGCCCTGGTCGACTGGATGGTACTCCGGCGGTGCGAGCTCCGGGCCCTCGAACGAGTCCTCGGTCTCGTAATTCCAGAACCAGTCCTCGCCGGGCTCGAAGCTCCGGATGATCGGATGCCCGGCCTGCTTGGCGTGCGCGGACGCGTGCTGCGAAGGAGAGCTGTCACAGCACCCGATGTGGCCGCACTGGGCGCACCGGCGCAGGTGAAGCCACCAGCCGCCGGCGGCGTTGCATTCGACGCAACCCGTCCCGCTCGGCGGCACCGAAGGGTCGATGCCCGCGATCTCCGTCATTCAGCTCTCCTCCCGAGGGGTGACCGGAAGCCGTACCCGGAACCGGGTATCGCCGGGCTCCGACTCTACGGCAATATCGCCGTGGTGCTTGTTCACCACGATGCGCCAGCTGATGTCGAGCCCGAGCCCGGTCCCCTCGCCCACCGGCTTGGTGGTGAAGAACGGCTCGAAGATCCGCTCCCGGATCTCCGGCGGTACCCCCGGCCCGGTATCGCCGAACTCCACGAACACGAACTCCCGGTCCCGTCCGGTGCGTACCGTCAGCACCCCGGACGAGCCCATGGCCGACACCGCATTGTCGATCAGGTTGGTCCACACCTGGTTCAGCTCGCCCGCGTACGCCGGGATGGACGGCAGCGAACGGTCGTAGTCCTTGATCACGGAGATCCCCGCCGGGAATTTCCCGGACAGCATCATCAGCGTGCTGTCCAGCAGTTCGTGCACGTCGACGGTCTGGTACGGGGCCCGGTCCAGCTGCGAGTACTGCTTGGCCGCGCCCACCAGCGTCGAGACCCGGGTGGTCGAGTCCTCGATCTCGTTCATCAGCAACTCGGTGTCGACGGTGTAGTTCAGCCACCGCAGCGCGCTCCCCAGCGTGTCCGGGTCGTCTACCGCCGCCTCTACGTGGTCGAGCCACTCGGTATCCAGGCCGGCCGCGACGAACGTCGGCGCCAGCTGCCAGCCGTCATGACAGCCGCGCTCCTCCAGCCAGTCGGCGATCGCGTCCTCTCGGTCCGAGGTCTCCAGCGGACTCAGCGCCACCGCCTTCGGCGCCCGCTCGGCTGCCTCCTCCTGCAGCCGGATCAGCGTGACCAGCGTGGCCTTGTCCCACTTCCCGCTCGCGATCATGCCCAGCTTGTGCCGCATCCCGGCCACCCGCTCGCGCAGCGCTGCGGTGGCCCGGACCGCGGCGGCGGCCGGGTTGTTCAGCTCGTGGGTCAGGCCGGCCGACAGCGAGCCGAGCGCCAGCAGCCGTTCCCGCTGTCCGATGGCCTGCTGCGTGTTTTTGGTGCCGAAGAACACTCCCTCCAGTAGGTGCACCGCCATCGGGAACCACTCGTTCATCAGCTCGGCGAACGTGTCGGCGTCCAGCACGAAGAACCGGCTTGGCTCGACGGCCTTCACCGAGTTCATGTAGACCTGTGACACCCGGTCGCCCATGTACGCGGTGAACGCTCCGGCGTACACGCCGCGCTGGGAGGTCCGGTTCACCTCGATGTCGTCCGTCCCGACCCGGCGCGACATCGCGATAGTGCCCTCGAGCAGCACGTAGAAGCAGGTCGCGGGCGTACCCTCGGCGAACACGGGCCCAGGATCTATAAGCGCAACGCGCCCGCGCTCACACAGCCAGCGCAGCTGGTCGTCGGTCAGCTTCTCGAACAGGAACAGGGTGCGCAGCTCGTTGACGTCGCAGTTCAGCGCCTCGGACGGCCAGGACCCAGTAGCCTCGCTCATGTCTTCTCCAGATAACGGTGCACGAGCATGACCGCCAGTGCGCCTTCCCCGACGGCCGAAGCGACCCGCTTGGCCGACTCCGAATGTGCGTCTCCGGCGACGAACACCCCGGGCACGCTGGTCTCCAGGTGGTACGGCATCCGGTCCAGTTCCCAGCCGCGCGGTCGCTCGCCGCCGACCGACAGGTCCGGGCCCGCCACCACAAACCCCAGCTTGTCACGGACCACGACGTCACCCAGCCAGTCGGTGAGCGGCGCCGCCCCGATGAACAGGAACAGCAGCTGCGCGTCCACGGTCTCGGTCGCGCCGGTCGCGGTGTTCCGCAGCGTCAGGGTCTCCAGATGACCGTCGCCGGAAGCCCCGATCACCTCGGTACAGGTCTGCACCGTGATGTTCGGGATGTCCGCGATCTGCTTGATCAGGTAGTACGACATCGACTTTTCCAGGGACGATCCGCGGACCATCATCGTCACCGACTTCGCGTGCCGGGCCAGGTACACCGCGGCCTGCCCGGCCGAGTTCGCGCCGCCGACCACGTAGATGTCCTGCCCCAGGCACGCCGAGGCTTCGGTCAGAGCGGACCCGTAGTAGATCCCGCGCCCGGTCAGCTCGTCCAGCCCGGGCGCGCCCAGCCGCCGGTAGGACACGCCGGTGGCCAGGATGACCGTGTGCGCGTCGATCGAGGTGCCGTCCGCGAACGTGACCCGGCGGGCCGAACCGCAGACCTCCAGGCCGACCACATCGCGGGTGGTCAGCACCTCGGCGCCGAACTTGGTGGCCTGCCGCCGGGCCCGGTCGGTCAGCTGCGCGCCGGACACCCCGTCCGGGAAACCCAGGTAGTTCTCGATCCGCGAGCTCTGCCCCGCCTGCCCGCCGGTCGCCAGGCGCTCGACCAGCACCGTGCGCAGCCCCTCGGACGCGCCGTACACCGCGGCGCCCAGCCCGGCCGGCCCGCCGCCGATAACGATCAGGTCGTAGAAGTCCTTCGACGGCGTGGTGGCCAGCCCCACCCGTGCGGCCAGCTCGGTGTCGGACGGCTCGATCAGCGGGTCGCCGTCCGGCGTGATCACCACCGGCAGCGCCAGCCCGTCCGCGCCGGCCGCGTCGAGCAGTCGCTTACCCTCTGGCTCATCGGACTGGTACCACCGGTAGGGCACCTGGTTGCGGGCCAGGAACTCGCGGACCTCCGACGACCGCGCCGACCAGCGGTGCCCGACGACCTTGGTCTCCGACACCGGCCGGTGGTCCGATTCCAGCCAGGCATCAAGCAGCGCGTCGACCACCGGGTACAGCTTCTCCTCCGGCGGGTCCCACGGCTTGAGCAGGTAATGGTCGAGGTCGACCACGTTGATCGCGTCGATCGCGGCCCCCGTATCGGCGTACGCCGTGAGCAGAACCCGCCGCGCCCCCGGGTAGATGTCCATGGCCTGCTCGAGGAATTCGATCCCGTTCAGCTCCGGCATCCGGTAGTCGGCCAGGATCACGGCCACCACGTCCCCGCGCAGCTTCATCTGCCGCAGCGCGTCCAGCCCGTCCGAGGCGGACTCGGCCCGCACGATCCGGTACCGGGCACCGTACTGTCGCCGCAGGTCACGGGCGACCGCACGGGACACGCCCGGGTCGTCGTCAACGGTGAGGATCGCAGCGCGGCTCGTCTCGTCCTGAGCGGTCATACCGCCCATAGTAGGTCGGCCCCGCGGCGGTACCGAGGAAGGTGCGGGGGTACCGTCTCGGACAGGCCTATTTATGCCGAACGGCCGTGGTACTTCCCCCCGGGTAAACGCTGGCGGCTGCCCGGCGGATGGGAAAGACTGCGGATGGGAAGACTTGAGGCCGGACAACGCCGAAGGAGGCCACGATGACATCTGATTCCCCGGCCAGGGATGAGCGCGAGTATGTGAGTTCCGATGTGCTCGGAGCCGAAGCGGGCGGCACCGACATACTGGGCGCCGAACAGGGCGGCACCGATGAGCTGGGCCCCGAGGCCGGCGGCACCGATGAGCTGGGCCCCGAGGCCGGCAGCACCGATGAGCTGGGCGCCGAACAGGGCGGCACCGACGTACTGGGTCACGGGTCGAGCTGAGCTCAGCGCAGGCTCGGTAGCTAGTCGTCCTCCAGGGCCGCTCGCAGGGCGGCCATGGCCCGCGCGGTATGACTTTTCACCGCGCCGCGGCTGATCCGCATCGCGCCCGCGATCTGCGCTTCGGACAGGTCCCCGTAGTAGCGCAGGACGAGCGCCTCCCGCTGCCGTTCGGGCAGGTCGCGGAGCGCGGCGATCACCGCGGAACGCTCGAACAGGGCCATGGCCCCGTGTTCGGCGCTCGGCATATCCGGCGGCGGTTTCGGTGCATTCTTCTCGATCACCACCCGGTGGCGCAGGACGGACCGGGATCGGTTCACCACGGCCTGGCGTAGGTAGGCGAGCGCCTTCTCGGCGTCCTTCAGGCGGTGCCATCCGTCGTGCATCGCGATGAACGCGTCCTGGACGACCTCCTCGGCGGTCTGGGTGTCCCGGACCAGCATGGCGGCCAGCCGGACCAGCGCCTTGTACTGCGTGGTGTACAGCTCGATGACCGCGAGGTCCGCGCTCCACTCCGGGCGCCCCGGGCGCGCGGCCGCCTCGCTGTGCTCACCGAGCCAGCCTCGGTACCGGTCCAGGCCCGCCTGGAGGTCATAGCCCGCCGCGAACTGCGGCTCCTGCGTCTCGGCGACCTGCTGATAGAGGCCGGACAGCAACTCATCCTCGCGCGAGTCCTCCCGCGAGCTGCCGGTTCCGCCGCGGTCCCTCATGACGATGGTCCTTGCGGATCGTCATGAGGGAACGGGTGATCGGGTCCCAGCTGCGCGATCAGCTTGCGCCGCGCCCGGTGCAGCTGTGTGCTGACCGTCGTCTCGGCCATGCCGAGGATCTCGGCGATCTCGGCTTCCTTCATGTCCAGCCGCCAGCGCAGCAAGGCGACCGCGTGCTGCCGCTCCGGCATCTCCTGGATGATCCGCCAGCATCGCTCCAGCACGATCGAGGAGAAGGCCTGTTCCGAAGGGTCGGCCGGGGTCTTGCGGTAGCGGGCCTCGATTCTGGCCAGCCGGTCGCGGAACGCGGCCTCGCGGCGGAAGCTGCTCGCCGCCAGATGGTCCAGCGTGGTCCACAGCCAGCCCCGGAGCTGCCCTTCGGCCAGGCCTCGCAGCGTCTGCCAGGCCCGGGCCGCGGCCTCGAAGGTGGCCTGCACCAGGTCTTCGGCCTGCGCCCGGTCGCCGCGGGCCAGCACGCAGGCGTGGCCGAACAGCCTGGGCGCGTGCGCCACGAAGCAGCGGGCGAGTTCGTCGGCGTCGTCGGGTGTGAATCTGTCATCACCCACCGCCCACCTCCGCGCCCATAGCCACCAGTATCGCCGCTGTACCGGCTAGACCGCCGCACTGGTCACGGGCGCAAAGGTAGTCGAAGGTCGCCGGTATCGCCGCGGGACAGCGAAGAATCACGCCGTTTAGTCGCACGACGGCACCAAAACCTCCACCGGCCAGCTGATTCAGCAGGGCCTGCTGGAACAGGCCGTCGAGGGTTAGGCTGTGATCTACGTCGCATGGCCCAGGCCACGCGCCGCAGGCCATCGCCGTCTCACAGAGGAGATGCAGCATGAGCGTGTACGACCTGACCGGACGCAAGGCCCTGGTCACCGGCGGGGCTCGCGGTCTCGGCGCCGGGATGGCCGCCGCGCTGGCCCGGGCCGGAGCGGCCGTGGTCATCGGCGACATACGCGAAGACCTCGGCCAGGCGACCGCCGACGAGCTCAAGAAGTCCGGCGCCACCGCCTCGTTTCTCCCGCTCGACGTGACCAACGATGCGAGCTGGGAGCTGGCGGTCTCCGACACGATCCGCGAACTGGGCGGCCTGGACATCCTGGTCAACAACGCCGGGCTCGAGGTCACCAGCCTGGTCGTCGACCTGGACCCGGACGACGTCCGCCGGATGCTCGAAGTGAACGTGCTGGGCACCTCGCTGGGCCTCAAGCACGCCTTCCGCGCCATGCGCCCGGACGGCCCCGCGGGCCGCGGCGGCGCGGTGGTCAACATCGCCTCGGTCGCCGCCACCATCGCCTTCCCCGGCATCGCGGTCTACTCCGCGACGAAGTCCGCGATCGACCGGCTGACCCGGGTGGCCGCCATGGAGTCCGGCAAGCTCGGCTACGGCGTCCGGGTGAATTGCATCTATCCCGGCCTCGTTCCCACCGAGATGGGCAGTCAGCTGGCCCAGGACGTGGTGACGCTCGGGCTGTTCCCCAGCGTGGAAGAGGCGATCGGCACCGTGGTGGGCCTTACCCCGCAGGGCCGCCTCGGCGAGGTGGCGGACATGGCCGACGCGGTGGTGTTCCTCGCCTCTGACGCGGCCCGCTTCATCACCGGCGCGGGCCTGCCCGTCGACGGCGGCATGGGCATGTGAGCCAGAGACAGTGCGCCTGATCGACTACCTCGACAAGGGCGCCTCCCTGGGCCAGGAGGCGCCGTGCCTGACCATGGACGGGCGCACGCTGACCTACTTCGACGTCCAGCGGCTGTCCTGGCGGGTCGCTCGTGCGCTTGACCGGTCCGGGGTCGGGCCCGGCGACAAGGTTGCCATCTTGTCCGCCAACGACCCGGACGCGTTTTCCTGCGTGTTCGGCATCTCCCGGGCGGGCGCGGTGTGGTGCCCGGTCAACCCGCGCAACGAGGCGGCCGAGAACCGCGACCTGCTGGACTACTTCGACTGCACGTGCCTGATCTTCCAGGCCGCGTTCGCCCCGCTGGTCGCCAAGATCCGGCCCGACCTGCCCAGGCTGACCACCCTGGTGTGCCTCGACGGTGAGCCCTCCGGTGCCACCCCCTTCGACCTGTGGATCGGCTCCGAGCCCGCCGAACCGTGGCAGGCCGAGCCGGCCGACGACGTCATCATGCTGGTCGGCACCGGGGGTACCACCGGCCGCCCGAAGGGCGTCATGCTCACCGGCCGCAACATCGAGACGATGGCCGCACTGACGCTGATGAGCTATCCGTTCCGCCCGCGCCCGCGTTACCTGGCCCTCGCGCCGCTGACCCATGCGGCCGGGGTGCTGTGCTTCCCGGTCATGACGCTCGGCGGCGAGATCGTCATCATGCCCAAGCCTGACCTGACCGACTTCCTGGCCCTGATCGAAAACAGCAAGATCACCCACACGTTCCTGCCGCCGACGCTGATCTACATGCTCCTGGATCACCCCGGCCTGGCCGGGACCGACCTGACCAGCCTGCAGTGCCTGTGGTACGGCGCGGCTCCGATGTCGGCGACCCGCCTGGAGGAGGCCCTGACCAGGATCGGCCCGGTGCTCGGCCAGCTGTTCGGCCAGTCCGAGGCGCCGATGATGATCTCCACCCTGGCCCCGGCCGACCACTTCCGCGACGACGGCTCGCTCGCCACCGAGCGGCTGTCCTCGGCCGGGCGGCCCACCCCGCTCACCACCGTCGCCGTCATGGACGACGAGGGTCACCTGCTCGGCCGGGGCGAGCGGGGCGAGATCGTGATCCGCGGCTCGCTGGTCATGGCCGGCTACTACAAGAACCCGCAGGCCTCCGCGGAAGCCGCCCGGTACGGCTGGCATCACACCGGGGATATCGGCTACCTCGACGACGACGGCTACCTGTTCATCGTCGACCGCGCCAAGGACATGATCATCACCGGCGGCTTCAACGTCTACTCCGCCGAGGTCGAGCAGGTCCTCCTCGCACATCCCGCCGTCCAGGACTGCGCCGTCCTCGGCCTGCCCGACGACAAGTGGGGTGAGCGGGTCACCGCGGTCCTCCAGCTACGGCCCGGCCAGGCCGTGACCGCCGACGACGTGCGCGCCTTTGTCAAGGAACGCCTCGGCAGCGTGAAGGCCCCTAAGCAGGTCGAAGTCTGGCCCGACCTGCCCCGCTCCAAGGTCGGCAAGGTCCTGAAGCCGGAGATCAAGGCCCGGCTGCACGCCAGCGGGGAATAATTAGCGCAGCTAAGGGCATATACTTGCCGTCAGGCAAGTAAAAAGCTCACGATCGGGGAGCCAGTGCGCCCCTTTTCTCTGGCCGAACGCCTGCGGTTCCAGCCGCGGCAGATGATCTCGTCGCTCCGGCAGCGGAACTACCGGCTCTTCTTCTTCGGCCAACTCGTCTCCGTGGCCGGGACCTGGATGCAGACCGTGGCCCAGTCGTTCGTCGTACTGGACCTCACCCATAGCGGAACCCAGCTCGGCCTGACCACCGCGGTCCGGTTCCTGCCCATGTTCCTGTTCGGGCCGATCGGCGGGGTGTTCGCGGACCGGATGGACAAGCAGCGGGTGCTCTTCGTCACCCAGACGCTCTCCGGGCTGCTCGCGGCCGCCTTCGCCGTCCTGGTCGGGACCGGCTCCATCCGGCTGTGGATCGTCTACCTGCTCGCTTTGGCCCTCGGCTTCGTCAACGTGTTTGACAACCCGGCCCGGCAGAGCTTCATCTCCGAGATGGTGACGGCGGAGGATCTCCCGAACGCCGTGACGCTCAACTCCGTCGCGATGAACATGGCCCGCGTCTTCGGCGCCGCGCTGGGCGGGGTGATCGCCGCCACCATCGGCCTGGCCCTTTGTTTTACGGTCAACGCCGTGTCGTTCGCTGCCGTGCTGATCTCGCTCGCGGCCATGCGCAAGTCCGAGCTGTTCCCCGCCGCGCGCGTGCGCCGGCAAAAGCGGCAGGTCCGGCAGGGCCTCCGCTACGTGCGCTCGACGCCCGAACTGCTTATCCCGCTGGTGATGATCGCGGTCATCGGCACGCTGGCCTGGGAGTTCCAGGTCTCCCTACCGCTCATGGCGACCAAGGTCTTCGGTGGCGGAGCCGCCGCCTACGGCGTGATGGCCTCGGTCATGGGCGTCGGCGCGGTCTTCGGCGGGCTGGTCTCCGCTGCCCGGCCGCGCCCCCGCGCGCGCGCCCTGTGCCTGGCCGCCATCGGCTGGGGCGTCGCCATCCTGGCCGCGGCGGCCGCGCCGAGTTTGCCGCTCGAGCTGGCCGCCCTGGTCTTCGTCGGCTACGGGAGCATCACGTTCAACTCCCTGGCCAAGACCACCCTGCAGCTCGCGGCCAAGCCGACCATGCGCGGCCGGGTCATGGCCCTGTGGGCCCTGGCCTGGCTGGGGTCCACGCCCATCGGCGGTCCCATCGTGGGCTGGGTCGGTCAGGCCGCCGGAGCCCGGTGGGCCCTGGTCATCGGCGGAGTGCCCACCCTGCTCTGCGGGATCTTGGCCCTGCCGGCGCTGGCCCGCATCGACCGGCGCGGCACCGCTGATGGCGTTACTACCGGCGAACCGGTCATGCTCGGCCGCCCATGATCGTAGGCTCGGAGCATCATGACCGTAACCGCCGGTGACCTTGACGCTGCGACCGCGTGCGTCATGAGCACCCTGCTGCCCCTGACCGACCGGGACTGGTCGGTACGGGCGGGCAGCCTGGAGTGGGATTGCTGGCATACCGCGGAGCACATCGGCGACTGCCTGCTCTCCTACGCCTGGCAGCTCGCTGTCCAGCCCACCACGCGGTACGTCCGGGCCGTGGCCACGGCCGAAAAGGACGCCTCCCCGGCCGAGGTGCTGGAGTTCGCCGTCACCGGCGGGCGGGTCCTGGCCTCGATGGTGCGCACGTCACCCGCGCACGTCCGGGCCTTTCATCCGGCCGGGATCGCCGACCCGGAGGGCTTTGCCGCGCTGGGCTGCAACGAGGCGCTCCTGCACGGCAACGATATTGCGCAGGGCTTCGGCCTCAGCCTCGACCCGTCGCGCGATGTGTGCCGTCGCGTCCTGGCCCGGCTGTACCCGCAGGCCCGGGCCGAGCTCGCCGACATCGACCCGTGGACGTCGCTGCTCTGGACGGGCGGCCGCGCCGCGCTGCCCGCCCGTTCACCGTCGGCCTGGCGCGCCCACCCCGCCCCGCTCACCAGCTGACCCCCGCCCTCTCAGGGCTGGTACGAGCCGGGTGTCCAGGCCCGGGTGCTGACCCCGATCGCGTTCCACGCGTTGATCGTGACGATGAGGCTGACCAGGGCGGCCACCTCCTGCGGGCTGAACTCCGCGGCCGCGGCCTGGTAGGCCCGATCGGGCACGTGGGTGTCCGCGAGCAGCGTCACGGCTTCGGCGAACTCCAGTGCGGCGCGCTCACGGGCGGTGAAGTACGGCGTCTCGCGCCAGGCGGCCAGCCCGTAGATGCGCTGCTCGGTTTCGCCGATCGCGCGCGCGTCCTTGGTGTGCATGTCGATGCAGTACGCGCAGCCGTTGAGCTGCGAGGCGCGGATCCGGATCAGCTCGCGCAGCCGGGGATCGATCTGCGCGCGGTCGAGTTCCTTGGTCGCGGCCTGGTCCAGGTGCGCCATCGCGCGGGCGAAGCCCGCGGCGAGGGTGTCGAAGTCCAGCCGGACCGGTATCTGCGTGGTGTCGCTCGTCATCGTCATGACACCGACCCTACGGCGGTAAGCGGCCCAAGATAAGGTCCATTTCTATGTCGCAAACATGGGCCAAAGATGACGATCGGGCCCGCCAGGCCAGCGTCGACCTGCACCTGGACCTGGCCGGACCCGAGAGCCCGAAGGGCGTCCGCCTCGGCCTGGAGACGGCGCTCCGCGACGCCGTCCGGACCGGCCGCCTGGGGCCCGGCACCCGGCTGCCGTCCTCGCGGGCCCTGGCCGCCGATCTGGGCCTGGCCCGCAACACGGTGGCCGAGGTCTACAACCAGCTGGTCGCGGAGGGCTGGCTGACCGCCCGGACGGGCTCGGGCACCTCGGTCGCCGAACGCCGCGCCGCCGAACCCGGCCCGGGCCCGGTGGCCCGCCCCGAGGTCACCGCTCCCCGTTATGACCTGCGTCCGGGCGTCCCGGACCTGTCCGCCTTCCCGGGCGGCGCGTGGCTAGCGACGGCCCGAAAGGTCCTGTCCACCGCTCCCCGCCTGCTTCTGGACTACCCGGATCCGCGCGGGCTCCCGCAGCTGAGGACGGCGCTGGCCGGCTACCTGGCCCGGGCCCGGGGCGTGGCCGCCGATCCGGGCCGCATCGTGATCTGCGCGGGCTTCGCGCACGGCCTGGCCGTCACCTGTGCCGCGCTGCACTCGGCCGGGGCGGCCACGCTCGCCGTGGAGGCCTACGGCCACCAGGCCCACCGCGACCTCGCGCAACGGCAGGACCTGCGCCTGCGCCCGCTGCCCGTCGACGGCCGCGGCGCCGTGATCGGCGTGGCCGACGGGGCGGACGCCGCGCTGCTGACCCCGGCCCACCAGTTCCCGCTCGGGGTAACCCTGCACCCGCAGCGCCGCCGGGAAGCGGCGCGCTGGGGCGGGGTGGTGATCGAGGACGATTACGACGGGGAGTTCCGGTACGACCGGCAGCCGGTGGGCGCGCTGCAGGCGCTCGCTCCCGAACACGTCATCTACGCCGGCACGGCGAGCAAGAGCTTGGCCCCGGCCTTGCGGCTCGGCTGGCTGGTCGTCCCGCAGCGGCTGCTGGACGCGGTGATCGCGCAGCTCACCGGGGGCCCGTCGGGCCTGGATCAGCTCATCCTGGCCGAGTTCATCGACTCCGGCGGCTACGACCGGCAGATCCGCCGCACCAGGATTGCCTACCGCCGCCGCCGTGACCGCCTGTCGGCCGCCCTGCACCGGCAGGAGCGGTACGTCACCGGGATCGCGGCCGGCCTGCACGCGGTCCTCGAACTGCCCGGCCCCGGGACCGAGCGGCAGCTGATCACCCGCGCGGCCGGGCACGGCCTGGCCCTGCAGGGACTAGAAAGCTTCCGGGCCCCCGGCGCCAGCGCCGATCGGGCGGGCCTGGTCATCGGCTACGGCCGCCCGCCCGAACACGCCTACACCACCGCGCTCGCCCGGCTCTGCGCGGTCTTGGACCCCTAGGTCACGCGGGCCTCTCGGCCAGCGTGTGGATGATGTCGTGCCGGTCGGCGCCGGAGGCGAACATGCGCCGGGCCGCCTGGAAGGTCTCCTGCGGGTCGTCGTCCCACAGTTCGGCGATGACGCGGTGCACCGCGACCAGGAACTCCTCCTGGGTCAGGCCGGCGTGCGGGGTGCACGCGCCGAACTCGTCCTGGGTCAGCGCGCGGCGCACCGCCGGATCACTGACCTGCACCGGGGTGCCGTCCGAGGCCGAGACTGGCAGCGGCACGGCGAACACGCGGCGGGCCACCTGGGTGGCCAGCCCCGACACGTCGGCGTCGCTGACCGCCAGGTCGGCCAGGTAGCCGCGAGCGGTCACCGCTTCCGGATCGTCGTAGGCCGGGCCGAACCGGGCGAACACCTGGGGCAGGCTCTCCGTCAGCCGCGCGGTCGCGGCCTCGTCCAGGCCGCGGTGCTCCGCCGACCAACCGGTCCACGCGGTCACCACTGGCTCCAGGTGCTGGCGCTGCTCCACAGACAGATCGAAGGTATTCGGCACGTGGCCGAGCAGCAGGTGCGCGAGCTTGCGCGGGCCGACCTGGCCGGGCGGTTCGCCGGGCAGGCGGCTGCTGTAACCGGTGAGCACCTCGGCCCAGAACCGCGCGGTGTCCTCGTCGGCCGCCACTACGTCGGCGGCCAGCGGGCTCTTCAGGAAGTCGTCCACCGCGGCCGCGCGATCGGCGGCGGTGAAGACCGGGACCGCCGCGGCGCCCTCGGCGGGCAGACGCCGGACCCGGGACCGCGCCACCGGCAGGTACGCGACGGTGTCCACGGACGCGCCGGCGCCGGCTTGCTCGTCCCCCCGGGCCAGCGGCGCCTCCAGGTGGCGGCGCGCCTCGGCCAGGTCGATCTGCTCGGTGCGATCGAACGGGTCGTCCTCGCGGTTGATGGCCTCGATCAGGCTGGCCGCGCTGGTGGCTACGCCGACCGCGACCGCGACCGGGATGCCGGTCAGGTCGATCTGTCCCACGACGCCGTGTTCCGCGTCGCCGTAGCGGAACGTCACCGCGATGGCCTCGTCGTCGCCGAACACGTCGTACCGGCGCCAGGCCTGGACCGGGATCGCCTTCCCGGCCCCGGTCACCCAGTCCGGCGGGTACATGCCGGCCTCGGTCAGCTGGCCCAGCGCCTGGCTGGCTGACCTCTTGGTGGCCGGCGAGCCCAAGGCCATCAGCAGCCGGAGCATCGCGGCGCCGTCCGCCGAGGGCTGCCGGATCGCCTCTTTCACCAGCACCTTGGAGATGAAGGCCTGCGCGTCGCCGGGAGCCAGCTGGCCCACCCGCGGCAGGGCCATGCAGGTTGCCGCCTCAAGCTCGGCTCGGAGCAGGTCGCCTGCGGCCACCGCCCGCCACAGGCTGCCTACCATCCGCTCGACAAGGTTGCCGGGATCCTCGCGCCCAGGGGCGCTGGCCGGGACCGGGTGACGGCGCGGCCGGGTCTTCTTGCTCACCCGCGCCATCCTACGGTGCGGCTACGGCAGTCCGACCGCGCGAACCGCGCCGACCACGGCGTCGCCGCCGGTAACCGGGACGGTGGCCAGGTTGTCCGGCACCACGGCGCCCAGCAGGCGCAGCGCCGCCACCGTGACCGGGATCCGGGGGCGCTGCGCCCCGTCGTCGATCTTCACCGCCCCCGCCCGGCCGTCCGCGAACGCGAACGCGAACACGCCCTCGGCGCCGCTCTTGAGCAGCAGGCCCGGTACCGCCTTCATCAGCCGGCGCTCGTCCCGGTCCGTACCGCTGGTCCATTCCGGGTACCCGCGCATGGCGTCGGCGACCCGGCGTTCGGGCGTCCCGGGGTCGGCCAGCACCAGGGCCCGGAACGCCCGGACCAGCCCGTCCAGCGTCAGCGCGAGCAGCGGCGCGCCGCAGCCGTCCACCCCGGTGGCGGTCGACCGCTGCCCGGCCAGGTCCTCGATGGCGTGCCGGATCGCCTGCTGCAGCGGATGGTCAAGGTCCAGGTAGCTGGCCGTCGGCCAGCCGTTCGCCGCGCAGGTGGCCAGCATCGCGGCGTGCTTGCCCGAGCAGTTCATCCGGATCCGGGACATGGGTTCACCGCGGGCGATCATCCGGTGGGCGGTCTGCGTCTCCAGCGGCCAGGCGGCGGGGCAACGCAGGTCATCCTCACTCAGGCCGGCCCAGGACAAGATCTTCCGGACCCCGTCCACGTGGAAGTCCTCGCCGGAATGGCTCGCCGCGGCCAGCGCGAGCAGTTCGGCCTCCAGGTTCAGGCCGCAGCGGAGCATCGCCGTCGCCTGCAGCGGCTTGTTCGCCGACCGCGGCAGGAACGGGACGTCGGTCCGGCCGACTCTGATGACCGGCCGGCCGTCGGCGGCCACCGCCGCCACCGCGCCGCGGTGCCAGGACTCGGCGAAGCCGGACCGCACGACCTCGGCGACGACAGGATTCACGTCCTTGCGATCCGGGATGATCGTCACGCTCGTAGTCTGCCCTGTCCCGGCGACCGATGGCGCCGGTACCCTGCCGTGTTATGCGAGCGGTAGTGCAGCGGGTCAGCCGGGCCAGCGTAACCGTGGACGGCCGGGTGGTCGGGGAGATCGACGAGCCCGGCCTGCTGGTCCTGATCGGCATCACCCACAACGACACCCCCGAGCTGGCCGCGAAGCTGGCCGCCAAACTGTGGGGCCTGCGGATTCTCGACGGCGAGAAGTCCTGCTCCGACATTGCCGCGCCGCTGTTGGTGATCAGCCAGTTCACCCTCTACGCGGACCTGGCCAAGGGCCGCCGCCCGTCCTGGTCGGCCGCCGCGCCGGGCCCGGTCGCCGAGCCCCTGGTCAGCGCCGTGGTCCAGGCCCTGCGTGATCTCGGCGCCCGCGTGCGGACCGGCGTCTTCGGCGCCCACATGAAGGTGTCCCTGGTCAACGATGGCCCCGTCACCGTCATCGTCGACGCGTGAGGCCTATCCCGTTGCGGAAGCGCTGGCCGAAGGCTTCAGCCCGGCCTGAACGCACTGCGGCCGGGCCCGAAGCGAGATCTGATCTTGCGACCGGAACGACGTCTGGCAGAACGACCGGGCCGCCGCGCCGCAGTAGTGCAGGGTCGCCCCGCCGGTGGAGCTCGGCACGGTGACGTTCACGCAGCCGTGGCCCGAGCTGGAGTAGCTGTCCGAGGCCAGCGCGCCCCAGGTCGCGAGTCCGGCGAGCAGCAAGACGACCACCACGCCGACCACCGCGAAGACGCGCTTCTGGCGGCGCGGCAGGCGTCCCGCGCCGGGGTTGGTCTTGGCGTACATGAACGCTCAGTCTAGGAGGCCGGCTGACGGTGCCCTGTGTTAGCGTCGGCGGCAACGGGATCTTCACGGGGAGGTAACACAAGTGGTAACGCGCGATACACGGTGGCCTGCCGGTACGCCCTGCTGGGTGGATGTCAGCGTGGACGACGTGCCGAAGGCGATCGCGTTCTACCGGGCCCTGTTCGGCTGGGACATCGAGCTCGGCGGACCGGAGGTCGGCGGCTACTCCATCGCCCATCAAGATGGCCGGATCGTCGCGGCCGTCAGCCCCAAGATGGGCGCCCCCGACGCCCCGTCGGTCTGGACGACCTACCTGGCCACCGACGACGCTGACGCGACCGCCGCCAAGACCAAGGGGGCGGGCGGCCAGCTGCTGGCCGAGCCGATGGACGTCATGGAAGAGGGCCGGCTGGCGGTGGCCATGGACCCGGCCGGCGCCGTCTTCGGGCTCTGGCAGGGCGAGCACACCACCGGGCTCGGCGTGGCCACCGAACCGGGCGCGCTGACCTGGAACGAGCACATGAGCCGGGACTTCGACGGCAGCAAGGCCTTCTACCAGGCCGTGTTTGGCTACGACTATCAGGACATGAGCAGCGACGGCTTCAAGTACGCGACGCTCATGCTCGACGGCCAGATAGTCGGCGGCATCGGTGAGTACCCGGCGGAGACCCCCGCGGAGGTGCCCGCCGCCTGGGCCACGTACTTCGCCGTGACCGACACCGACGCCGCGGTAGCCAAGGTCACCGAGCTGGGCGGCAGCGTCGTCCAGTCGCCCAGGGACAGCCCGTACGGCCGGGTCGCCGTCGTCGCCGACAACCACGGCGCCGTCTTCTCCCTGATCACCCCGTCGTTCGGCTAACCCGACCGGCGGAGTCCCGTGGGTGTGGAAGGACTCGATGGTCTTCAGCCCCCAGGCCTGACCCTTGGCCCGCTCGGCCTCGGTCCAGGTGATCGTGCGCCAGTCCGGCGCTAGCACCAGCCGCGCCACCGGGTTGGCCAGCTCGATCCGGTTGCCGCCGGGCTCGTAGACGTACAGGAAGAACGTCTGCTGGATCGCGTGCTTGTGCGGCCCGGTCTCGATGAACACGCCGTGGTCCAGGCAGATGTCCGCGGCGCGCAGGATGTCATCCCGGGTGTCGGGCGCGAACGCGACGTGATGCAGCCGGCCGGTGCTGCCCGTCCAGTCCCGCGTGTACACCAGGTCGTAGCCCTTGTTGGTGAAGTGCAGCCACTGCGCGGAGATCGTGCCGTCGTCGAGCATGATCTGCTCGGTGATCCGCCCGCCGAGCACGTCCCGGACGAAGTCCCCGCTGGGCGGCACCTCCCGGGCCAGGTAGTTCACGTGGTCCAGCCGCCGGACGCAGACGCCGCGCCCCGGGTAGGCCTGGGCCTGGTTCTTCAGCGACGGCCTGAGCTCATCCGGTGGCGTGTACCACTCGCTCTCCCAGTACAGCTCCAGCTCGTGCCCGTCCGGGTCACGGAACAAGTACGTCGGCCCGATGCCCGGGTCGCCGTCCTTCCAGCCGATACCAAGCCCGGCCGCCTCGATCGCCGCCACCCGGGCTTGCAGGGCGGCCTGACTGGAGGCCCGCAACCCCGCCCGCCGGATGCCCGAGGTCTCGTGCGCGGTGAGCTTGACCGTATGGTGCTCGTAGTCGTCCCAGGTGCGCAGGTAGACCGAGTTGCCTTCGCGGCACGTCTCGGTCAGGCCGAGCACCTCCACGAAGAACCACAGGCTCTCGCAGAGCTTGGGCGTCAGCAGCTCGATATATCCGAGGTGGGCAATATCGTGCAGCGGCGGCCGGGTCGCCGCAGGGTGCTGTGCCGCAGGGTGCTGTGCCGCCGGGATTTGGGGGCTGGTCACCGGGACCTCCGGGGGAAGACGGTGCCGTCGAAGAGCTTGCGCGCGGTGCGCACCACTCCCGAGCGGATCACCGTGGGCGGCTGGCTGGTCGTGTCGACCTCGGCCTCGACCTGCAGGTGACCGGTCGGGTGCTCGATGTCGAACCGCGTCTGCCCCGGCTTGACCGCGGCCAGGTCAGCGCCGGCCGCCCCGTCCAGCAGCAGCGCGGTCGCCACGCTGATCGCGCCGAGCACCCCGATCGAATCGTGCACCCGGACTGGGATGAAGGTCCTGGTGCAGACCGTGCCGCCGTCGGCCGGCGGCGCGATCAGCGAGATCTTCGGCACCGAAGCCGCGGACACGTCACCCAGGCCCATCAGCGACCCGGCCGCCAGCCGCAACGCCAGCACCCGTTGGCCGAGATCCGGATCCGCCTCGAGCTCGGCGACGGTCTCGTACCCGGTGCGGCCGAGCGCGGCGGCGGGCACGACCACCACCGGCATGCCGTTGTCGATGCAGGTGACGGTGATCCCGTCGAGGACGTCGGTGGTGTGCCCGGTGGGCAGCAGCGCGCCGGTCGCCGAGCCCTCGGTCCCGGCGAAGTCCAGGACCACGGGCGCGGCCGTTCCCGGCACCCCGGCGATCGCGACGTCGCCGTCGTAGTCCACCACNNCCGCTCGACCGCGAACGCCCCCACGCCGGCCAGCAGGTTGCCGCAGTTCTGCCGGTCGGACACCACGGGCTCCTCGACGCCGACCTGCAGGAACAGGTAGTCGACGTCGGCGTCGGCGCGGGCCGAGGGGGAGATCACGGCCACCTTGGAGGTCAGCGGATGAGCTCCGCCGATCCCGTCGATCTGCCGGGCGCCGGGGCTGCCCATGATGCGCAGCAGCACGTCATCGCGCTCGGCCGGGTCCTGCGGCAGATCCTCGGCCAGGAAGTAGGCGCCCTTCGACGTGCCGCCCCGCATGAGCATGCACCGCACCCCGTCACCCGACCCCATTCAGCCCACCCTCACCATTAGTCACACCCGTACCAGCGCCCAACCCCATGAAGGTGGCACCGTAACGGGAAGATCCATCACGGTGCCACGTCCACGTCGTTCGAGCGAGCCTCGTCGGCGGCGCTGACCCATTCGACGCCGAGGGCGGCGAGCTTGGCCCGCAGGCCGTACAGGTCCAGGCCGAGCTGGCCGTCGGCCAGCGCCTGGCGTACCTGCTCCTCCTTGGCCACCCGGGCCCGCGCGGCGGTCAGCGCCTGGCTCACCTCGCCCCGCGGCACGCACACCACGCCGTCGTCGTCGGCGATGATCGCGTCGCCGGGCCGGATGATCTGGCCGCCCACGGAGAGTGGCACGTTGACCGCACCGGGCGTCTCCTTGACCGTGCCCTGCGCGCTGACCGCCGCCGACCAGGCCGGGAAGCCCATGGCGCGCAGTTCGGCCACGTCCCGCAGGCCCGCCTCGATCACGATCCCGCGGACGCCCCGGGCGGCCAGCGAGGTCGCCAGCAGCTCGCCGAACATCCCGTCGGTGCACGGCGAGGTGGTTGTCACCACCAGCACGTCCCCGGCCTGACACTGCTCGGCCGCGGCGTGGATCATGAGGTTGTCACCGGGCCAGCACAATGCGGTGACCGCCGTCCCGCCGGTCCGCGTCCCGTCCTGGATGGGGCGCAGTCCCGGTCCCAGGTACCCGGCCCGGCCGATCGCCTCGTGCACGGTGGCCACGCCGAGGGCGGCGAGCTGGTCCACCAGGGCCAGGTCGGCCCGGGGGACGCCGGTCACGATCACGTGGCGCATCAGGCGAGCCCGTCCGTGACCTCAGGGCACACCGTAGTGACCCGGTCGGACTCCTGGCTACTCACGAGGCTTCCTCCGTCTCACGCAGGGCGGTGATGACGCTGCGCAGGTGGCTCCGGGTGGCCTCCTCGGCCTCGGCCGGCCGCCGTCCGGTGATGGCCGAGATCATGGCCAGGTGCTCGGGCAGCGAGGCCTGCGGGCGGCCCGGCCGCAGCGACAGCTGGAACTGATGCCGGACCAGCTGCCCGTTCAGCCGCTCGAGCATGTCGGCTGCGACCGTCTGCGCCGAGATCTCCCTGATCAGCCGGTGCAGCTCGTGATTGAGCGCCGAGTACTTCAGCGGCTCGCCGTCCGCGACCCTGCGCTCCATCTCCTCGCCCAGGTCACGCAGCCGGGCGGCCTGCGCCTCAGTGACCAGCTCGGCGGCCTTGGCCGCGCACAGTCCCTCCAGCGCCATCCGGCACTCGGTGATGGCGACGGCCTCGTCCAGGGTCACGGCCCGGACCCGCGCGCCACGGTTCGGGATCCGCTCGACCAGCCCTTCGGCGGTCAGGTCGAACAGCGCCGCCCGCAGGCTAGCCCGCGTCACGGCGAGCAGCCCGGCCAGCTCCTCTTCGACCAGCCGCTGTCCGGGGGCCACGTCCCCGGACAAGATGGCCTGGCGCAGCCGCTCGGCCGCGAACCGCCGTCCCGGCTCGCCGGCCAGCACCGGCGACGCGCCCTTCTGCGTTCGCACGGGGCCGATCCTAGAAAATGTCCAACAATATTGTCAACAATTGATGGCTGACGCCTTCCCGTGCTCCCGCAGCCCGGTCGGCCGGTCTCTCACGGATGGGTGACCTGCCCGAGGAACAGCGGCAGGCCGGTCGGGGTGTGCAGGATCGCGAACAGGAACGGCCGGTCCACGGTCATCGTGACCGGCGGCGGGACGCGGAACGCCGCCGCCGGCCGCATGCTGACCGCCGTCGCCGCGGCCGCCTCGGTGCCCTGCTCGTCCACGTCGACGTACGCCTTGTGCGCGATCGCGCTGATCAGCAGCCGGGCTGCCTCGGTGATGCCGCCGAAGTCGGCGCCGTCGGTGAAAGCTTGCTGCACGCCGAGCCGCCGCAGCACCGGGATCAGGTCGAACGCGGCCTCCAGCCGGAACCTCGGCAGCGCCAGCGTGACCCGGAACCTGGCCGTCCCGGTCAGCAGCCCGCGCACGCCGCCGGCCGCGATCGCCGGGCCAAGCGCCGAAAGCGGGCCGTCCGGCAGGACCACGGCCATGGCCAGGCTCCCGCCGCGGTACGGCAGCAAGACCGCCTGGTATCCGTCGCCCCGTACGTACATCCGGGCCGCCGTGCCGTGCATCATCGGCACGGTCCGGCTCGGGCGGTCCGGGCCGTCCGGGTAGAACGGCGCATCCGCGGTCGCGGGCTCCGGGAAGGTCTGCTCCCAGCCCGCCTTGAGGTAGATGGCGCTGGTCAGCACCAGCCGGGTCTGGCCGTCGATGGCGCGGGCCGGCAGCAGCCCGGTGATCTTGTCCTCGGTCTGCTCGGCGACCACTCGGTTGATCTCGGCCCGGGCCCGCTGCGGCGCGCCGGCGAAGTCGGTCTCGGCTACCGCCTCGCCGAGCCGGGCGGTAAAGCTGGCCTGCAGCGGTAGCCCGGCCTGAACCCAGACCGTGGCGGGCGCCCGGAACGTAACCGCCCCGCCCGCCGTCACGCCGGCGACCAGCGCCGACAGGGCCTTCAGGGCCTCGGCCGCGGCGTCAGGCGATCCCTCCAGGTTCTGCGATTTGTCCAGGTGCAGGGCCCCAGCCAGTTCCGTCGCCGTCTGGCCGCGTGCTCCGCACAGCGCCATCTGCAGCACGCTGGCCACGCTCACCGGGGAGAACACCGTATCGGGGGCCTGCTCGGACAGCAGCCGGTACAGGTCGGCGCCGAACGCGTCATCGGCAGCCGCAACCGCGCTCGCCGTCGTCGCCGAGGCCGATTGCTCAGGCATCGTCGCTTCGCCTCCTCCCACCATCTGATCACACCCCCGCGAGCCAGTTCCTCTGGGCCTCGTGGCCCCGATAGGCTGGCGCGGTGAGCGGACTTGAGGAGTTCGCCCGGCTGGTCGACGGCGATCACGGCCTGGTTGTGGTGTCGACGCTGCGGGCGGACCAGACGATCCAGTCGTCGGTGGTGAACGCGGGCGTGCTGTCCCATCCGGTCACCGGAGCCCAGGTGGTCGGCCTGGTCAGCCGGGGCGACGCGTACCGGGTGGCTAACCTACGGGCCCGGCCGCGAGCCACGGTCGTGATCCGGGCGGGCTGGCAGTGGGCGTTGGCCGAAGGCCCGGTCGAACTGGCCGGGCCCGACGACCCGCTGCCCGGAGTCGACGCCGAGCGGCTGCGCCTGCTGCTGCGGGCGATCTTCACCGCGGCGGGCGGGACGCACGACGACTGGCCCACCTACGACCGCGTCATGGCCGAGGAACGCCGCGTGGCCGTGCTAGTCACGCCCGAGCGGACCCACCCCGCCTAGCCGGAGACGGTGACGCTCACCCCCGCTTCCCGCTGCAGGTCACCCATGGTGGCCGTCGCGTGGACGACGGCGGTGGCGTTCGGCGTGTAGCTCGCCGGGGTGACCAGGAACGTCGCAGTCGGTGCCTGGCCGGGGCCGACGTTGACGAACACCGTCGGTCCGGCCGGCACTGCCCGCCACCCCTGCGGCAGCTGCAGCGCCAGCCGGAGGCTAGGCAGCGTCGCGTCGCCCGCCGCGGACAGCGTGACCCGCACCGTCGAAGTCTTGCCCGCCTGCATGACCGATGGCGCGCTGACGGTGACCTGGCGGGCACCCGGGGTGGACGCCATGGTGAACGAGTCCTGCAGCGGCAGGTCGGCTAGCGCCGAGGAGTCGCCCACGTATACGCGGTAGGAGCCCGCCGTCTGGGTCCAGCCGTTCGCCGAGTCGCTCCACCAGGACTCCTGCTGCGGCGTCAGCGTGAACCAGACCCGGGCCGACTGGCCGGGGGCCAGCGAGACCCGCTGGAACCCTTCGAGCTGACGCGGCGGCTCGCCCGAGGAGGCCGGATCGCCGAGGTAGAGCTGGGCGACGTCAGAACCGGCCCGGTGACCGGTGTTGGTCACCATCGCGGACACCCGGACGTCCTGTGTGCCGTCGACCACGGACCGGCTGACCGACAGGCCGCTGAACGCGAACTGCGTGTACGACAGCCCGAACCCGAACGGGAACAGCGGCGTGGTGTCCTTGGTGTCATACCAGCGGTACCCGACGTCGATGCCCTCGGAGTACAGCACGTCGGTGCCGTTACCGGGGAATTCCGCCGTGGTCGAGGCCGGTACCTGGCTCAGCGATGAGGGGAAGGTCACCGGCAGGTGCCCGCCCGGATCGGTCTGGCCGAACAGCACGCTGGCCAGCGCCGTCCCGCTGGTCTGCCCTGGGTACCAGGCATCTAGCACGCCCGCCACCGAAGGCAGCCACGGCATCGCGACCGGCGCACCGGCGTTGATGACCACTACCGTGCGCGGGTTCGCCGCCGCCACCGCGGAGATCAGCTCGTCCTGGGCCGACGGGAGGTTCAGCGACGGCCGGTCCGTGGCCTCGGACTCGGTGTCGTCGGAGACCACGACGACCGCGGTGGACGCGGCACGAGCGGCCTTCGCCGCGGCCGTGATGCCCGGCGCCAGCGCGGTCGGTGTCCCCCATAGCAGCGCAGACGAGGCGCCGCTGATGGACAGGGTGTACGTCTGGCCCGCGGTCAGGTCGACCGCCACGGAGTAGGTCGAGACCGGCGGCGTACCCGGGTCGTCGATCAGCTGGGTGCCGTTCAGCGACAGGTAGGTCGAGGTGTAGCAGCCGCACGAGTTGGTGATGGCCAGCACGTAGGTGCCGGTCTCCGGCGCGGTGAGCGTGCCCGTGTAGCTGCCGCCGAACGGGGTCGCGGCGTAGGCCGGGGACAGGTCCGCCGCGGGAATGGCAGGCAGCGAGGTGTCGGTGGGCAGGCCCTGTGAGTACGACACGGTCGTCCCCGAACCCGCTGCGGCCTCGATGCCGGCCAGCGGGCTCACCGTGCCCGACGGGATCACGTAGGCACTGCCGCCGCCCGCATAGGTCGGCGAGGCGGACGCGGCCGGGCCGATGACGGCGATCGTTCCGCCCCCGGAAGACGACAGCGGCAGCACCGAGTCCGCGTTCTTCAGCAGCGTGGTGCCGGACTCGGCGACCTGGGTCGCCAGCGCGACGTGTCCGGGCGTGGTCACCGTGTCCGAGGGCGAGCCGGTCCGCGGCTGGCTGAACAGGTTGAACCGGAACATCTCGGTCAGGACCGGCTCGACCATCGTGTTCAGCGCGCTCCTCGGGATGGTCCCGTTCTCCACGTCGGTCTGCAGCGCGGCCCCGTAATAGGTGTTGAACGGCTGCTCCTGGTCGGTGCCCTCCAGCGCGCCCTGGGTGGAATGCAGCGCGCCGTAGTCGGACATCACGAAGCCGGGGAAATCCCACTCGTCGCGCAGCACGGTGTTGTTGAGGTAGGAGTTGTTGCAGCTGAAGTTGCCGTTCACCACCGAGTACGCGCACATGACCGACGCCACGTTGGCCTGCGTCACCGCCGCGTCGAAGGACGGCATGTAGATCTCGTGCAGCGCCCGGGGGTCGACGATCACGTCGTCGGCCGGCGTGTTGCGATAGGTCTCCTGGTTGTACGCGTCGAAGTGCTTGACCTGCGACTCCACGTCCTGGCTCTGCACGCCGTCGATCTCGGGGACGTCCAGCGACGCGTTCAGGAACGGGTCCTCCGAGAGCGCCTCGAACGACCGGCCCCAGCGCGGGTCCCGGTCGATGTTCACCGTCGGCCCGAGGTTGGCGCTGGCCCCCTTGCCGTACTCCTCGGCCCCGATCACCTGGCCGTACTGCTCGGCCAGCGACGGATCCCAGGTGGCGGCCAGCGCCACGCCGGCGGGCAGCTGGGTCACCCCGGTCATCCCGTCGGCGACCCCCGCGGGCCCGTCCTCCAGGCCCACGGCCGGGATGCACAGCGCCGGGATCGCGGGCGTGTAGAACACGTAGGGGTTGGTGGTGCCGTGGCC
This sequence comes from Actinomycetota bacterium, assembly GCA_003136255.1. Taxonomy (GTDB): domain Bacteria; phylum Actinomycetota; class Actinomycetes; order Streptosporangiales; family Streptosporangiaceae; genus Palsa-504. The sequence continues at coordinate 3,529 of PLDT01000231.1, read as the reverse complement.
CTCCACCATGGTGATCTCGTCGGCCAGGCTCATCTGGCTCATGAGCTGGGCCACGCGCTGGGCGATGGGAGCCCGGGACGAGACCCAGGGGCAGCTCGGCGCGGCCGATGCGGTCGAGCCTGGGCTCGCCGCGGACGTGGCCGCGGCCGCGGGCATGGCCAGCGGGACCGCGAGCGCGGCGAGCGTCGCGATCGCCAGCGCGGCTAGCCGTCCTCGCCGGTATCTGCGGTAACTGGACAGAACTCGAGCACCGATAATCACGCCGTCCTCCGGTATCGGACGTATCCCCCCTTACGGACCAACGTAATTCATCAAGAATAAACATACGGAGCGCCGAAAAGGAAGCCCCACCCGGGTCGGTCCGGTCGGCCCGCGCTCAGCTCGCTGGCACAATTGCTGTGGTGACTCAGACTCAGTCAGCGAGCAGCCCGACGCCGTCGGTAGACCAGCGGATCGCCGCCGAGCTTGGCGTGGCGGTCCGGCAGGTCAGCGCCGCGGTCGAGCTGCTCGACGGGGGCGCGACCGTCCCGTTCATCGCCCGGTACCGCAAGGAAGCCACCGGCACCCTCGACGACGCGCAGCTGCGGACGCTCGAGGAGCGGCTGCACTACCTGCGTGAGCTCGACGAACGCCGGGACGCGATCGTCAAGGAGATCACCGCCCAGGGCAAGCTGACCAGTGAGCTCGAAGCCCAGCTCCGCGCGGCCGACTCCAAGGCCCGGCTGGAGGATCTGTACCTGCCGTACAAGCCCAAGCGGCGCACCAAGGCCCAGATCGCCCGGGAGGCGGGGCTGGAGCCGCTGGCCGACCTGCTGGTCAACGATCCGCGCAACGACCCGCAGCGCGAAGCGCAAAGCTTCGTCAACGACAACGTTCCCGACGCGGCCGCCGCGCTCGAGGGCGCCCGGGCCATCCTGGTCGAGCGGTTCGCCGAGGACGCCGACCTGATCGGGCCGCTCCGCGAGGCGATGGCCGCCCGTGGCACGCTGATCTCCAAGGTCCGCGCGGGCCAAGAGGAAAAGGGCGCGAAGTTCGCCGACTACTTCGAGTTCAGCGAGCCGTTCGCCCGGCTGCCCGCGCACCGCATCCTGGCCCTGTTCCGCGGTGAGAAGGAGGAGGTCCTCGACCTCACCCTCGATCCGGGACAGCCCGACGAGGAGATCGAGGCGGACATCGCGAACCGGTTCGGGCTGCGCGACCAGGGCCGCCCCGCCGATCCCTGGCTCAAAGCGACCGTGCACTGGGCCTGGCGCACCCGCATCCTGACCCACCTGAGCGTCGACGTCCGGGTCCGGCTGTGGCAGCTGGCCGAGGACGAGGCGGTCCGGGTGTTCGCGGCCAACCTGCGCGACCTGCTGCTGGCCGCCCCGGCCGGCGCGCGGACCACGATCGGCCTGGATCCGGGCTTCCGGACCGGGGTCAAGGTCGCCGTCACCGACGAGACCGGCAAGGTGACCGCGACCGCCACCATCTACCCGCACGAGCCGCACCGCCAGTGGGACAAATCCCTCGATACCCTGGCCAAACTCGCGCAAAAGCAGCACGCGGAGCTCATCGCCATCGGCAACGGCACCGCCTCGCGGGAGACCGACCGGCTGGCCGCCGACCTGATCAAGCGGCACCCGGAGCTCAAGCTGACCAAGGTCGTGGTGTCCGAGGCGGGCGCGTCGGTGTACTCCGCCTCGGCCTACGCCTCGTCCGAACTTCCCGAGCTTGATGTGTCGCTGCGCGGCGCCGTCTCCATCGCCCGCCGCCTCCAGGACCCGCTGGCCGAGTTGGTCAAGATCGACCCGAAGTCCATCGGCGTGGGCCAGTACCAGCACGACGTCACCGAGGGCAAGCTCTTGCACTCGCTGGACGCCGTGGTCGAGGACTGCGTCAACGCGGTCGGCGTCGACCTGAACACCGCCTCCCAGCCGCTGCTGGCCCGGGTCTCCGGCATCACCTCCGGGCTGGCCACCGCGATCGTGGCCCGCCGCGACGTCGAGGGCCCCTTCCGGACCCGCCAGCAGCTGATGCAGGTGCCCCGGCTCGGCCCCAAGGCCTTCGAGCAGTGCGCCGGGTTCTTGCGTATCCGCGGCGGCGACGACCCGCTGGACGCGTCCGGCGTGCACCCCGAGGCCTACCCGGTGGTCCGCCGCATCCTGGCCGCCACCGGCTCCACGGCGGTCCAGCTGATCGGCAGCACGGCCACCCTGCGCACGCTGAAGCCGGGGCAGTTCACCGACGACCGGTTCGGCGTGCCGACCGTGAGCGACATCCTGCGCGAGCTGGAGAAGCCCGGCCGCGACCCGCGGCCCGCGTTCGCCACCGCGACGTTCGCCGAGGGCGTCGAGACCCTGGCCGACCTGGTGCCCGGCATGGTGCTGGAGGGCGTGGTGACCAACGTGGCCGCGTTCGGCGCGTTCGTGGACATCGGCGTGCACCAGGACGGCCTGGTACACGTGTCCGCCATGTCCAAGAGCTTCGTCTCCGACCCGCACTCGGTGGTCAAGTCGGGCGACGTGGTGCGGGTCAAGGTGCTGTCCGTGGACGTGCCCCGGCACCGGATCTCGCTCACGCTGCGGCTGGACGACGAGGGCCCCCCGCCGCAGGGGGCCAGGCCAGCAGCACGTCCGAAGGGCCGTTCCTCAGGAAATTTGGAACGAACGGACCGTGGTTCACCCGGCGCGCTCGCCGAGGCGCTGCGCCGGGCGGGGCTGGCCCCCTAACGCCCGGGGCAGCCCGTCAAACCCCGAAGCGCCCGGACACCGGTAGCATCGGGTAACTAGTCTTGCCGACCCTGAAGGAGTCTGCCGTGTCCAGCCCGCGCCATCGCATCACCCTCGCCGGAAGCGAGCATGCGGTCGAGCCGGGCACGACGGTGGGCGGGGCCCTGGACGGTGGTCCGAACGTCATCGCCGCCCGGGTCAACGGTGAGCTGCGCGACCTGGCCTGGCCGCTCGCCGACGGGGACGTCGTGGAGCCGGTGGACATCGCCAGCGACGACGGCCACTACATCGTGCGGCACTCCGCCGCGCACGTCATGGCCCAGGCCGTTCAGGAGCTGTTCCCGCAGGCCAAGCTCGGCATCGGGCCACCGGTGGAGAACGGCTTCTATTACGACTTCGACGTGCCCGAGCCGTTCACCCCGGAGAACCTCAAGGCCATCGAGGGCCGGATGCGTCAGATCGTCAAGCAGGGCCAGCGGTTCTCCCGGCGGGTCGTGACCGACGAGCAGGCCCGGGCCGAGCTCGCCGCCGAGCCCTACAAGCTGGAGCTGATCGGGCTCAAGGGCCACGGGTCCGGCACGCTGGACTTCGAGCTCAGCGAGGGCGTCGAGGTCGGCGGCCCGGAGCTGACCATCTACGACAACCTGGACGCGGGCACCGGCGAGCTGCGCTGGAAGGACCTGTGCCGNNCGGATCTACGGCACCGCCTGGGAGTCCCGCGAACGCCAGGAGGAGTACCTGGTGTTCCTGGCCGAAGCCGAGAAGCGCGACCACCGCAAGCTCGGCGCCGAGCTGGACCTGTTCTCGTTCCCGACCGA
>PLDT01000211.1:0-2725 GCA_003136255.1 Actinomycetota bacterium | reverse complement strand
GGACGGTGCCGGCCGGGTGCCGGACGGTGCCGGCCGGGTGCGCCGCCCGGCGGACTTGCTGTTCGCGGTGCTCTCGCTGGCGGTCGTCGCGGTGGTGCTCGGCAATATCCGGGCTCTTCCGCTCGGCAGCACGGAACTGGCCGACGATGTCTCGGCCTGGCTGCATCACATCCCTGGCTGGCTGTCGTCCGCGGCCGAGGTGGTGTCCGGGGTCGCGTGTTTCGTCCTGGCGGTCGTCGCCGTGGTGGTGATGGTCCGCAGCCAGTGGCAGGACGCGCGTAACGCGGCCGTCGCCGGGTTCGCCGGCGCCGCGGCGGCCATCGCCGCGTCGGCTGTCTGGCGGGCCGAGAACGGCGCGATCGAACGTGCGGTGCTGCACGGCAGCAATCCCTCGATATTCGTGGTGGACACCGCGTTCGTCGCGTTCGTCGTGGGCACCGACCTGACCCGGCGTTCGCACTGGTCGCGCTGGTGGCCGGGCGCGGTTGCGGCGTTGCTGCTCAGCGGGCTGGCCGTGGGCGCGCTGACGCCTTTCGCCGTCTTGATCGTGCTCTTCGGCGGGCTGCTGGCTGGATGGCTGGTGCGCTGGCTTCTCCGCGCGGCCTCGGTCCTGCCGAGCCCGGCCGAACTCGTGGCCTGGCTCGGGAGTCAGGGCGCGGCGGTCTGCGAGCTGGCCGGGGACCGCCCCGCGCGGCTGGAAGGCACTCTGGCCGATGGCACCCGGACCCAGGTGCGCCTTTCCGGCCGTGACACCCGGGGATCGGGCCTGGCGCGGCGGCTGTGGGCGCTGGTCCGGCTGCGGCCCGCGGTCGCGGGTCACATCGCGATCAGCTCACGGGCCCAGCTCGAACAGCTCGCGCTGGCCTGCAGCCTGGCGCGGCAGGCCCGGGTGCCCTGCCCCTCGGTGCTGCTGTTCGGACAGATGCCCGGCGAGACGCTGGTGCTCGTGACGACCGGGCCGTCCGGGGCTCAGCTCGACGGCACGGTGAGCGTCGAGGACGCCGCGTTGCTGTTCGCCTCGCTGCGCGCTCTGCACCACGCGGGCATCGCCCACCGCGACCTGCGGCCGGAGAACCTGTTCGTGTCGGAAAAGGCGGCGGGTTTCCGCTCGCTCGACGCGGCGGTGCCCGCCGCCAGTGAACTGACCCGCCGCCTTGACCTGGCACAGGCCCTGGCCACCCTGGCTCAGGCGGTCGGGCCTCCCGGCGCCATCGAGGCGCTGCGGGAGGGGTACGGGCCCGTCGACGAGAGGGCCGTCGCGGCCGTCCTGCAACCGGTCGCCCTGGCGCCCTGGGGATGGCGGGCGATGCGCGCCGCCCAGCCCAGCCTGAACGAGGTCCGGAACGAGCTTCTCGGACCCGGCAGCGTAGTGCCGACGGCCCGGCTCGAGCGCTTCCGCTGGCGTACCGTCCTCAGCGCGATTGCCCTCACCGTCGCCGCCTACCTGCTGATCGGCGAGCTCTCGGGCGCGGACATCCTCGGCACGCTGAGCCACGCCAATCCCGGCTGGTTCGCCGTGGCGGTCCTCGCGTCGGCGGTCACCTACCTGGCGGCCGCCGAGAACCTGGCCGCGTTCGTGCCCAAGCACCTCTCCCTCATCCGCGGCTTCGGCGTCCAGCTGTCCACGGCGTTCATCGGGGTGGCGATGCCGCCGACCGTCGGCCACGTGGCGGTCAACGCCCGCTACCTGCACCGTCAGGACGTCGACGAGGGCTCCATCGCCGCGGCGGTCACCATGTCACAGGTAGTAAACGTCGTTACGACGGTGCTGCTGCTGATCATCTTCGGGCTGCTCACCGGTTCGGGGCTCAGCCGCTTCAAGATCGCACCAGGCACGGACGTGCTCATCGGCCTCGCGGCTATCGCTGGCGTCATCATCATCCTGGCAGCGGTGCCGCAGACCCGCGCCAAGCTAACCGAAATGGTATGGCCGCACCTGCGCGGCCTCGGGCCCAGGCTGCTCGACGCCATCTCCCACCCGCTGCGGGTCGCGATTAGCGCCGGCGCCAACCTGCTGCTCACCGCCGCTTACCTGGTCGCGTTCATAGCCGCGCTGCGAGCCGTCGGCGTCCATCCGGCCATCCTGCCGGCCGCGGTCGTCTACCTGGCGGGCAACGCGGTGGGATCGGCCGCCCCGACGCCCGGCGGGATCGGCGGCGTTGAAGCCGTGCTGGCGGCCGGGCTGACGGCCATCGGGATTCCCGCGCACGAGGCGATTCCCGCGGTGCTCTTGTTCCGGGTGGCGACGTTCTGGCTGCCGATCCCCGCAGGCTGGCTGGCCTATCTGCTGCTGCAGCGGCGCGGCGTCCTTTAGCAGCTCTTCTCATCTCCCGGCTCTCCCGGCGCGTAAGGGCCAGCTGATCGGACAGGGATCTGTAATTGTTCGAGCCAATTACAGAGTGCCCGCTTGTTACGCTACGCGACCGCGAGGCACGCTAACCGAGCCCGTTGTGACCTGCCGTTTAACAGAAGGCCTGTCGTGCGGGGGACCACTCCGGGGCAGTGAACATTGCCAGCCCGCTTCACCTGCATAAAGGCTTGTCAAGGGCTAACGAGACTACGCTAGCAGCCGTGCCGCCGTGTGCCGTATAGCACCGTTTCGTCCGTGGGATTCTTGTGGGGGAAGCCGCCGCGACCCGCACCTGTGGGGTTTTGTGGGGCCCGCCAGGCGCGCACGGGGGACTTCGGGCAGCCCGTTGGAACGTAAGTATTCGGAAGTCCCGTG
>PLDT01000070.1:16388-16843 GCA_003136255.1 Actinomycetota bacterium | reverse complement strand
TGACGGCCTGGACCGCCGTCGGCATAAGCGCCGCTCGGCCAGCGCGTCGCGGGCCTCGTCCGCGACCGGCGGCGGCACGTCGTCCATGGCCAGCACGTGCCGCAGTGCCTTGGCGTACGCGACGTCGTAGGCCTGCGCTTCCGGCACGGCGACGTCCGGGACCACCCCGGTGCCCTGCCAGTTCGTGCCGGTGACCGGGTTGATCGACCGGGCGAACGGGATGCCGATGTGCACCGCGCGGCTGATCGGGAACCCCCGGGTCGGGTGGGCGCCGCCGCCCGTGGTCTCGCCGATCAACTCGGCGCGGCCCAGGGCCTGCAGCGTGTAGCAGAAGTCCTCCCCGCCGGAGAACGTATGGCTGCTGGTCAGCACGTACACCGGGCGGTCGACGTAGCGGGTGCCCGGTACGTAGGGCAGGGCCCAGAACTGCCTGGTCTCACCGGTGTCGGCGTGGA
>PLDT01000070.1:0-16377 GCA_003136255.1 Actinomycetota bacterium | reverse complement strand
ATGCCGAAGTTGTCCAGCCGCCCCATCTGCCGCATGGCCAGCCGCCTGGCCTCGTGGCCCCTAGGCTCCAGGTCTGGGCCACCGGGCCGAGGGCCAGGACCGCCGGGGCCAGGGCCGGGGCCGCGGGGGCCAGGGCCGGGGCCGCCGCCCAGCCGTAGGGCCAGGTGCTTGTCCCCNNAGGTCGTCGTACTCCCCGGCCGCCAGCCTCGCCTCGACCGCGGTGGCGGCCTGCTCGGCGACCTCGGGGAATACGTAGTTGGCGCGCAGCAGCGACATGGCGGTCGTCACGATCTCGCGGCCGGACATCTGCTCGGCGGCCAGCGAGCCGTCATCCGGCATCGTGATCCGCGGCGCCGCCCCGCCAGGATCGTCGAAGGTGAACTCGAGCAGCCGGGCCGAGGGCAGCCTTAGCGAGAGCTCGCGCCTGATTCCGTCCATGGCCGCCCGGTGGGCGTCCTGCCAGGCGGCCAGGGCCTGCTCGTAGCCCGCCGGCTCGTCTGGCGCCGGGACGAACACCCGCACCATCAGCTGCCCCGGCCCGATGCCCGGGTCTTCGCCGTGCTCCAGCAGCACGGCCCGCTGCACCGCACCCGCGGTGAACCGCTCCCTCAGCTCGTGGTTGATGGCTCGTTCCAGCTGATCTTTCTCCGCCCGTTCCACGGTGCCTCCCATCCGTGTCACTGCCTCAACGCCCCCCACCGGAAGCTGGTTCCAGCGTGACTTACCGTGCCGCGCCGGGCAGCCGTAACCCCCAACGGGCCGCCAAATGTCAGTGGTCTCTGCTGGAATGCTCTCGTGAGCACGGTCATGTACAGCCCGGTGCAGCTGGCCCGGCTGCTGCGGGTGCCCGAGCCGACTCCGGAGCAGGCGGCGGTGATCGCCGCGTCGCTCGGTCCGCTCGCGGTGGTGGCCGGCGCGGGTTCGGGCAAGAGCGAGACGATGGCGGCCCGGCTGGTCTGGCTGGTCGCCAACGGGATGGTCCGCCCGGACCGGGTGCTCGGGCTCACCTTCACCAGGAAGGCGGCCGCCGAGTTCGCCGACCGGGTGCGCTCCCGGCTCGAGCGCCTGCGCCGCGCGGGTCTCGGCGATACCAGGCCCGAGGACGAGGACCCGTTCGGCGGCGACCCGGTGATCGGGACTTATCACGCCTACGCCGGTCGCCTGGTCGGCGACAACGCGCTGCGCGAGGGGCTCGAGCCATCCATGCGGCTGATCACGCCCGCGCTGTCCTGGCAGCTGGCGGCGTCGATCGTGGCCGCCTACGACGGACCCATGGACGAGATCATCTGGACCCCGCAGACGGTGACCGCGGCCGTGCTCGAGCTGGCCGGAGACCTGTCCGAGCACCTGCGCGGGACCGGGGACGTCACCACGGTGGGCCGCTGGCTCACCGCGGAGCTCGAGGCGTTGCCGGGGCGGATACCTGGGGCCGTTCGGAAGATAATGCAAACCCAGCGGGCCCGCGAGCAGTTGCTCCCGCTGGTCGAGCGGTACGTGGCGGCCAAGGCGGCGCGCGAGGTCCTCGATCACGGCGATCAGGTCGCGCTGGCGGCGCGGATCGCCAGCGCGCACCCGGAGGTGGGCGCGGCCGAGCGGGCCCGCTACCAGGTGGTGCTGCTCGATGAGTACCAAGACACCAGCCACGCCCAGCTGGTCCTGCTCCGGTCGCTGTTCGGCGGCGGGCACCCGGTCACCGCGGTCGGTGACCCGTGCCAGTCCATCTACGGCTGGCGCGGCGCGAGCGCGGGCAACCTGCGCCGGTTCACCGCGGACTTCCCGGTGGTGGCCCGGATGCGGCCGTTCGGGGCCTCGGCGCCCACCGGCCCCGCCCCGGTGCTGGTCCTGTCGACCAGCTTCCGGAACGCCGCGCGCGTCCTTGACGCGGCCGCGGTGGTGCAGGAGGAACTGCGCTACGAGGCGCCCGACGTGCCCCGGCTGGTCTCCGCGCCGGATCGCGGCGGTCGGGGCGCGGTCACCTGCGCGCTGCTGGACACGGTCACCGACGAGGCCGAATGGGTGGCCGGGCGGATCGTCGGCCTGCTGGCCCTCGGCCCCGGCCGCGCTCCCGACGGACACCCCTGGCCCAAAGAGCCGGACGCGCGCCAGGCCGGCGTGCGGCCCTCCGACGTCGCGGTGCTGTGCCGCAAGCGGTCCCAGTTCGTGGCGCTACGGAAGGCCATCGAGGCCCGCGGCATCCCAGTCGAGGTGGTGGGCCTGGGCGGGCTGCTGGTGGTGCCCGAGGTGCAGGACGTGGTGGCCACGCTGCGGGTGCTGCACGACGCGGGCGCGTCGGACGCGCTGGCCCGGCTGCTGACCGGGCCGCGCTGGCGGATCGGGCCGCGCGACCTGGTCGCCCTCGGCCGTCGCGCCCGGGCCCTGGTCCGCGGTGAGGGCGACGGCCGGCCGGGCGCCCCGGCCCCGGCGCACAGCGACCCGGACGAGCAGGACGCGCTGGCCGAGGCCGTCACNNTGCGGCGGCTGCGCGCCCACGTCGGGCGGCCGCTGGCCGACCTGACCGCCGAGGCCGAGCGGATGCTCGGCCTGGACATCGAGGTCGCCGCGCGGCCGGACGCCGATCCGGTCGCGGCCCGCGCCGACCTGGATGCCTTCACCGACGTGGCCGACGCGTTCACCGGCGAGGGCGCCGAGCCGACCCTGGGCGCGTTCCTGGCCTACCTGACCGCGGCGCAGCAGGAGGAATTCGGGCTGGAGACCGGCCGGGTCGGCGAGTCGGACTCGGTCAAGCTGCTCACCGTGCACGCGGCCAAGGGCCTGCAGTGGCCGGCCGTCTTCGTACCCGGCCTGGCCCTGGGGGAGCGGTCCCAGGTCTTCCCCGCCCGGCCCCGGGTCTCGACCCGGTGGACCGACAATCCGCGGCTGATCCCGTTCGGCCTGCGCGGCGACGCGGGAGACCTGCCCGCGCTGCGCGGGCTCGACGCTGCCTCGCTCGAGGACTTCACCGGCGCCTGCGCGGCCCGGGACCTGGCCGAGGAGCGCCGCCTGATGTACGTGGCCGCCACCCGGGCGGCGTTCTGGCTGGGGTGTTCGGGTTACTGGTGGGGCGAGGGCGGCACCTGCCGCCTGGGCCCGTCGCCATTCCTGGAGGAGGTTCGCTCGTCCGGGGTGGCCGAGGTCCACGCCTGGGCCGCCGAGCCGCCCCCGGACGCGGAGAACCCGCTGCTGGCCACGGTGGACGAGGCCGACTGGCCGGCCACTCCGGCTGGACGGCACTACGAGGCGGTCCGCGAGGCCGCGGCCCTCGTCGAAGCCGCGGTCGCAACGCAAGCCGCAACCGCAACACAAGCCACAGCCGTAACAGAAGCGCCAGCCGACCTCAGCCCCGAGGACCAGGCGCTGGCCGAGGCGTGGCGGCGGGACGCCGAGCTGCTGCTGGCCGAGCGGGCGCAACGCCGGGGCGACGGCGTCATCCCGGTCCAGCTGCCCGCCCGGCTCTCGGTTTCGGCGCTGGTCTCGCTGGCCCGCGACCCGGCCGAGCTGGCCCGGCAGGTGCGCCGGCCGATGCCCCGGCCGCCGGCCCGCCAGGCCAGGAAGGGCACGGCCTTCCACCAGTGGCTGGAGCAGCGCTACGGCCAGCAACGGCTCATCGACGACGCCGACCTGTTCGNNCGACGAGCTCACGAGCGCCGAGGACCTCAGCCAGCTCCGGGCCCGGTTCGATCGCAGCGAATGGGCGGACCGGTGGCCACGGGCGGTCGAGGTGCCGTTCGAGACCCTGATCGGCGACCGGCTGGTGCGCGGCCGGATCGACGCGGTGTTCGCCGACGCCCCCGAGGGCGGCTACGACGTGGTCGACTGGAAGACCGGCCGCCCGCCCGCCTCCGACGCCGAACGCCACGCGGTTTCCGTCCAGCTCGCCGCCTATCGCCTGGCCTGGGCGGCGCTCGCCGGCGTCCCCGTCGCCGAGGTCCGGGCCGCCTTCCACTACGTCGCGGCCGAGGTGACCGTGCGCCCCGCCGACCTGCTCGACGAACCCGGCCTGACCGCCCTCATCAGCCGCATTCCCGCCGAGGCCCCGTAAAAGTGGCGACCCGGCGGATTAGCACCTGCGCAGCCCTCCTGCTCATCGGCGCGGCTACCGGGTGCAGCGGCTCGCCGGCATCATCCGGACCGGGCACCAGCGCGGCGCCGGCCTGGGGCGCAGCGACGCACCTCGACCACAGCCAGGCCAGCGAAGACCCGACCGCAGTGTCGTGTCCGTCCGCGAGCTTCTGCATGGCCGTGCTCCAGTCGGGCTACGCAGCCCGCTACGACGGGACCACGTGGAGCCAGCCCACCGAGCTACCGTCCGCCGACGGCGGCGAGCCCGATTCCGTGTCCTGCCCGGCCGCCAGCTTCTGCCTGGCCGTGGACGCCCGGGACTCGGCCACGCTGGTCTACAAAAACAGCAGGTGGAGTTCCGGCGGTACCATCCCGGACATCCAGACGGGCATGGCCTCGGTGTCGTGCCCGGCCAGCAACTTCTGCGCCGCCGTCGACAACGGCTCCGACGCGTTCACCTTCAACGGCACCTCCTGGAGCCCCGCCACGGCCATCGATCCGTCCGGCCAGCTGAGCACCGTGTCGTGTCCGAGCGCCACCTTCTGCGCCGCCGTCGACTACGGCCCGAACGTCCTCACCTTCAACGGCACCTCCTGGAGCAAGCCAGCCGCCATCGACCCAGGCACCTACCTGCAGGCCGTGTCGTGCGCGAGCGCCAGCTTCTGCGTGGCCATTGACCGCAAAGGGAACGCGCTCACGTTCGACGGCCGCACCTGGAGCGCGCCCGTCAACGCCAACCCGGGTGGTCTGACCATGGGGGAGGGCGGTATCTCCTGGCCGGTGGTGTCGTGCCCGGCCAGCGACTTCTGCGCCGCCGTCGACGGACAAGGAGGAAACGTGGTCACCTTCGACGGCACCACCTGGACCGCGCCCGTCACCATCGACACCAAGGCCGCTCACTCGCTCAACGGCCCGGTCCTTGTCTTCCTCATGTCGGTGTCCTGCCCGTCCGCCACGTTCTGCGTGGCCGGCGACACCACCGGGGATGCGTTCGTCCGACAGTAAGTCCGACAGTAAGCAGGCTCAGGTGTGCTCGGACACCAGCACCGCGAGCGTCCCCGGTGACAGCGCCTCGAACACGTGCGGCACGTCGGCCGGGTAGCAGATGTAGTCGCCCGGGCCGAGGTCGACCGGCTCGCCGGCCACGCCGACCAGCGCCCGGCCCGCGCTCAGCACCACGTGCTCGATCACGCCGGGCATGTGCGCCTCGGACACGCGCGGCGGACCCGGTTCGGCCGCGATGCGGTACACGTCGCGGCGGGCGCCCGGCGGGCACGCGGCCAGCANNGGGTCCAGCAGGCGGGAGAACGGCGCGTCCAGCGCCACGCAGATGGCCCACAGCGTCTCCAGGCTCGGGTTGCCGGTGCCCGACTCCAGCTGGGACAGCGTGGACTTGGCGATCCCGGCCCGGCGGGCGACCTCGGTCAGCGAGAGCCCGGTCCGCCGCCGTTCCCGCCGCAGCGACGCGGCGATCAGCTCCAGCGGCGCGCCCCCAGCAGGGTCGTTCGGCATATCACCCACGCGTTCGCTTTGACGAACGCCAGGATCGGTGTTCATAATAAACTCCGTGAGTTCGATATATAGAACTCTATCGGGCGGGACCCTGCGGGACATCGCCCTGGCCTGCCTCGCCGTCTGGTTCATCGGCCTGTCCTACGGAGCCATCGCCGTCGCGTCCGGGTTTCCGCTGTGGGTGCCCGCCGCGCAGAGCGTGCTGGTGCTGGCCGGCGCGTCGGAGTTCCTGTTCATCGGGATCGTCGCCGCGGGCGGTAACCCGCTGGCCGCGGCCGCGGCCGGCCTGCTGGTCAACGCCCGCCACCTGGCCTACGGCCTGGCCCTGCCCGACGGCGTCACCGGGCCCGGCCTCGCCCGTCGCCTGCTCGGCAGCCACCTGATGAACGACGAGAGCGTGGTCTTCGCCCTGGCCCAGGAGGACCTGCCCCGCAAGCGCGCCGCGTACTGGGCCTGCGGCCTGGGCGTGCTGCTGTGCTGGCCGGCCGGCGCCGTCCTCGGGGCGCTGATCGGCAGCGTGATCACGGACACCGGCGCGTTCGGGCTGGACGCCATGTTCCCGGCCGTGATCCTGGCCCTGATCGCGCCCGCGCTGCGTGACCGCCGGCTCAGCCGGGCCGCTGTCACCGGCGCCGTCATCGCGCTGGCCGCCACCCCGTTCCTGCCCCCCGGCCTGCCCGAACTGCTCGCGCTGCTCGCCCTCCTTACGATCAGGAAAACAACGTGAAGGACCCCACGCTGTTCGCGGTCGGCCTGATCACACTGTCGGCCGGCACGTTCGCGTTCCGGCTCGCCGGCCCGGTGCTGCGCCAGCGGATCTCCTTCCCGCCCTGGGCCGAACGCCTGCTAGAGACCGCAGCCGTCATTCTGCTCGCCGCGCTGGTCGTCACCACGGGGCTGACCGAGGGACATCACCTGGCCGGCCTGGCCCGCCCGGCCGGGGTGTGCGTCGGCGGGGTCCTGGCCTGGCGCAAGGCGCCGTTCCTGGTCGTGGTGCTGGCCGCCGCGGCCACCACCGCCGTCTTGCGCCTGCTCGGGATCCCGTAGGGTGCCCCCTGACCGCCATAACCTTTAAAAAATTTTTGGCGGAACGGGCCGTGGTCCGTGCCCCCGGTACCCGTTCAAAGTTGAATAACGCCAGATCGATCTGCCGGGTCCGATTGCTGCCAGAATGGGTTCGTGATAGTAGCTGGCCGGGCTGACGCACCCCCGCGCGCCGAGCCGGGACTACACGCCGAGACGGGATCGCGCCCCGGCGCCGCCCGGGCCGACGCCGGGCCGCTGCTGTCCGTCTCGGGGCTGAGCGTTACCTATGGCCAGCTCCGCGCGCTGGACAACGTCAGCCTGAGCGTGCGCAGCGGTGAGCTCGTCGCGCTGGCCGGCGAGAACGGGGCGGGCAAGACCACGCTGGTCCGCTGCATCGCCGGGGACGTGATCCCGGCCAGCGGTGAGGTCTTCTTCGCGGGCCGGCGCGTGCCGGCCGACCAGGCCGCGGCGGTCAAGCAGGGGATCGCGGTGGTCTGGCAGGACCTGGCCTTGTGCGACAACCTGGACATCGCGGCCAACATCATGCTGGGCCGGGAGCGGCCCCGGCTGCTGATGTCGGAGACCCGTTTCCACAGCGAGGTCGTGTCGCTGCTGGCTTCGCTGCGCATCCCGATCAGCGACACCAGGCGCAGCGTCCGCTCCCTGTCCGGTGGGCAGCGTCAGCTGGTGGCGATGGCGCAGGCCATGGGCCGCAAGCCGCGGCTGCTGGCCCTGGACGAGCCCACCGCCGCGCTCGGCGTGAAGGAAGAAGCCCAGGTCGAAGAGCTGATGGCGAACCTGCGCGAGCAGGGCACCACGATCTTGCTGGCCTGCCACGATATCGACCAGATGTTCCGGCTGGCCGACCGGATCGTGGTGCTGCGCCAGGGCCAGATCGTGGGTGACGTACGGACGGCCGACGCCCATCCCGATGACGTGGTGGCGCTGATCTCCGGCCAGCAGGCCGGCTCCTCCGCCCGTGAGCAGCTGACCCGGCTGCACGGGCTCACCGACCGGCTGGTCTCGGCCGACCCGGCGTCCAGCCTGCCGCTGATTTTGTCCGCGCTGGGCGCGGCGCTCGGCAGCGAACGGCTGTGCATTCACCTGGTCAGCGACAAGATCTTGCACTGCGCGGCATCGCTGGGCTTCCAGACCGGGCAGCTCGACCCGTGGAACCGGCTGCCGTTCGGGCCCGCAGGCGGCCCGGTGGGGATGGCCGCGGCGGACGAACGCCCCTTCATCGCCGACAGCGTCCGGCCGGGTGCGGCCTGGGGCAGCTTCCGTGACCTGGCCAGGACGGCCAACATCGCCAGCTCGTGGTCGGTCCCGGTCCTCGGGCCCAGCGGGCTGTCCGGCGTGATCACCGTGTTCCGGACCGAGCACGGCGTACCGGAGCCCGACGAGCTCGGCCTCATCACCGTCTACGCGGGCTACGCCGCCAGCGCCATCGAGCGGGACCGGCTGCTGGACCAGGTGACCACCAGGAACCGGGTGCTGGAGACGATCCGCGAGATGCTGGAGACGCTGGCCGGACCGGTCCCGGTCGCCGAGGGGCTGTCCATCGCGGTCCAGTCGCTGCGCCGTGGCCTGCAGGCCCACGAGGTCGCGCTGATCACCCAGCCGGCCGGCCAGCCCGCGCGCTGGCGCGCCTTCACCGGCCCGACGGGCACCGACTGGTCATCGGCCACCCCGTCCATGCGCGACATCGCCGAGAGCGCGCTGGGCACCGCCGTCCCCGACGGGGTGGCCCGGCAGCTGGCCAGCAGCCGCCGGCATCGCGTGCGGGCGGTGGCCTTCGTGGCCGCCGGCGGCCCCACCATGCTGCTGGCCAGCTGGCGGCGGTTGCCGCCGACCAAGGAGGAGACCGCGCTGCTGGAGGACGCGGCGCACTCCCTGCGGCTGGCCCTGGAACGGGAGGAGGTCCTGCACGCCCACCAGGAGGCGGCCGCCCTGCGCAGGTCACGGGAGCTGCAGCGCGGGTTCCTGTCCCGGATGAGCCATGAACTGCGCACCCCGCTGACCGCCATCCGGGGCTACGCGTCCAGCCTGATGCAGCCCGACGTGACCTGGGATCGCGAGTCCCAGCAGCGTTTCCTGGACCGGATCGCGGCGGAGTCGGCCCGCCTCGGCCGCCTGGTCGATGACCTGCTCGACTTCTCCGCGATCGAGTCGGGCACCATTCGCCTGCAGTGGGACTGGTGCGACATCCGGCTGGTGATCGAGGCCGCGATCGCCTGCCTGCCGCCGGCCAGCGCCGCGTCGATCGAGCTGGCCTGCGAACCGGCCCTGCCCGTGGTGTGGGCCGACCACGACCGGATGGAGCAGGTCTTCGTGAACCTGCTGAACAACGCGTCGCGCCACAACCCGCCGGGCACCCCGGTGCACGTGACCGCCGCCCACGGGACGTCCGAGGTGGTGATCAGCGTGCGGGACGACGGCGTCGGCATGCCGCCCGAACTGGCGGCCGCCCCGTTCGAACCCGCCCGCAGCAACGGCAACGGCCACCGCAAGAGCGCGGGCACCGGCCTCGGCCTGTCCATCGCCAAGGGAATCGTGCAGGCCCACGGCGGCCGGATCGAGCTGACCCCGCTGCCCAAGGGCACCTGCTTCCAGGTCTACCTGCCGGTCGAGGCCGAGGTCGACGCGGGCCGGATGGCCGCGAACCGAAGGGACCACGACGGTGACGATGACTGAGGACACGCGCAAGACCTGCGCCCTGGTGGTGGAGGACGATCCCAACATCGTCGACCTGATCCGGTCCAACCTGGCCGTGCGCGGCTTCGACACCATCGTCAGCGTGGATGGCATGCGCGCCCTGCAGCTGCTGGAGACCGAGGACCCGGACATCGTCCTGCTCGACCTGATGCTGCCCGAGGCCGACGGCTTCGACCTGTGCCGCCAGATCCGCGAGCGCTCCCCGGTCGCGATCATCGTGGTCTCGGCCCGCGGCGGCGAGCGGGACAAGGTGACCGCCCTGCACATGGGCGCGGACGACTACCTGACCAAGCCGTTCAGCATCGAGGAGCTGCTGGCCCGGATCACCGCGACGCTGCGCCGGACCCGGCCCGCCGCGCCCACCGAGCAGCAGGCGCCCCCGGTCATCGTGGTCGGCGACATCGTCATCGACCTGGCCCTGCAGCAGGTCCGGCGCAACGGGCAGCCGGTGCACCTGACCCCGACCGAGTTCGCCCTGCTGCGCGAGCTCGCCGTCAACCGCGGCAAGCTGCTCACCCACGCCCACCTGCTGCGCCGGGTCTGGGGTCACGGCTACGAGACCGAGACCGAGTACCTGCGCGTCTACGTCCGGCGGCTGCGCGCCAAGCTCGAGGCGGACGACAGCGCCCCGCTCATCCTCACCCAGCCGCGGGCCGGCTATCGCCTGGCCCCCGAATGACCCGAATCGCAATTTCGGGTCACACTCGGATCACAATTCAGTTACACCCAGGCTATCCGTTAACGGTATCTTCACGGGCCGGTGCCGATGTTAAGGCCATGTTAATTCCGGGAACTCTAAGGTGGCAGCTAAGACGCTGCGCTGCGATCGCAGGTAGGCACGCGGTTACGTTCGGCATGCCTGAATACGATCATGTGGTCGTTCATTACTACGCGAGGTGGTACGTAATGATCCGAGTGGCCGTCCGTCAGCGGCCGTGTCCGGATAGAGACCGCTGGTCGGGTTCTATCCGGCGGATGAGCGTCTGGGAGGCGCAATTCGACATCCTCACCGGGCGGATTTGCCGCACGATGACCGACGTTCTGCTGACGGGAGAACTTTCGGGCCCTGGATTTCTCATGTCGAATGCACTAACTTCCCTCCGAAGGGACACCGCTACTCCACCGGTGTCCCGGTCGGCTTATTCGGGTACATCTGGGCGAAAGGGTATGGGGAATGCGAGTAAGTAACAGAAGTGAGGGAGGTCGCCGCCTCCCCAGAATGGGCTGGATAGCTCTGGCCGCGGCCCTGGCCCTGGCGGCTGCGGGCTGTTCGTCCTCGTCGAGCTCGAGCTCGACGAGCACGCCTGCCTCCTCGGGCTCGTCGTCGTCGGCGGCCACGGGCTCGACCACGGTTCCGAACCTGAGCATCGACTCCTTCACCGTCAACATCGCGTCGACCATGAGCCAGCTCAAGGGGCTGGCCCAGGCCGGGACCAAGGGCGCCACCAGCCTGCAGGTAGGCGTGGTCCTGCCCGACACCACGTCGTCGACGCGGTGGGTTGACTTCGACGCGCCGTACTTCAAGCAAGCCTTCCTCGCCGCCGGGTACACCTCGTCGGAGTTCCGCATCGACAACGCGCAGGGCAGCGACGCGACCCAGCTGAGCGACGCGACGGCCGACATCAACCTGGGTGCCAAGATCCTGATCGTCTGCCCGCTCGACGGCCCGACTGGCGTCGCGATCGCGAAGCTTGCCGAGCAGAAGGGCGTCACCCTGATCGCCTACGACCGCGCCATTTTCGAAGGCACGAAGACCTACTACGTCAGCTTCAACGGCGAGGCGGTGGGTGAGCTGATCGGCACGGGCTTCAACGCCTGCCTTACGGCCTGGCACATCAAGAACCCCGAGGTCTACGTGCTGAACGGCGGCGAGGACACCGACCCCAACGCGATCGCCTTCGCCACGGGTTACAACAAGGTGGTCTTCAACCAGGCGGCCAAGTCGGTCGCCGCGGGCGCGAAGGGCACCGCCGACGGCGCCACGCTGGTGGCCGAGAACTTCGCCCCCGGCTGGGACAACACCAAGGGCGGCACCATCTTCCAGCAGGCGTTCACCGCCAACCCGAAGATCAACGCCACCATCGAGGCCAATGACGGGCTTGCCAACGCGGTGATCACCGACCTCAAGGGGGCCGGGGTCAAGCCCAACACGATCCCGACCACGGGTCAGGACGCCACGGCGCAGGGCATGGCCTGGATCCTCGAGGGCTACCAGTGCGGCTCCGTTTACAAGCCGGTTTACAAGGAGGTCCAGGACGCCGTATCGGTGGCCACGATCCTGCTGGCCGGCCAGACGGTGCCTCCGGCCCTGCTCAACGGCACGGCCACGGACTCGGCTGACACGAGCATCACCGAGCCGGCGTCCCTGCTGTCGGCCACGTGGGTGACCAAGTCCAACATTGAGTCGACCGTCGTCAAGGACAACTTCGACACGGCCTCGGCCATCTGCGCGATCGCGGGCGCGAGCGTCTGCTCCGCAAACGGCATCAAGTAATCAGCTGACCTGGGGAGCCTCGGCGGGTTTCCGCTGAGGTTCCCCAGGTCATGAGATAGTTGAGCCTCCGGTAACGCTACTGACGGGTATTGAAGATGACTGAGGTAAACGAGGCCCCGGCAGGCGCGAGCAGCGGCGGGGAGGACGCGGAACCCCTGCTGAGCATGCGGGGCATCGACAAGCACTTCGGGCCGGTGCAGGCGCTCTACGGGGTGAACCTGGATCTGTACCCGGGGAAGGTGACCGGCCTGTGCGGAGACAACGGGGCCGGGAAGTCGGTGCTCACCCGCACCATCGCCGGCGCGCACCAGCCGGACCACGGCCAGATCTTTTTCGAGGGGAAACCGGTACACATCCGGAGTACCCGGGACGCCTCCGCGCTCGGCATCGAGACCGTCTACCAGGATCTGGCGCTGGCCGACAACCTGGACATCGTCCAGAACATGTTCCTCGGCCGCGAACGGCTGCGCCACGGCCTGCTCGACGAGGACTCGATGGAACTGGCGGCGGCCGACACCCTGAAGACTCTTCGGGTGACCACGGTGCGCTCGATCCGCCAGCCGGTGGCCTCGCTCTCGGGTGGTCAGCGGCAGTCGGTGGCAGTGGCCAAGGCGGTCATGTGGAACTCCAAGCTGGTGCTGCTGGACGAGCCCACCGCCGCTCTCGGGGTGGTGCAGACCCGGCAGGTGCTGGACCTGATCAAGCGGCTCCGGGACCAGGGGCTGGCCGTGATGGTCATCTCCCACAACCTGAACGACGTCTTCGAGGTCGCGGACCGGATCGCGGTGCTGTACCTGGGACGGATGGTGGCCGACGGGCCGGCCGCGGGCTTCGACCGGCAGAGCGTGGTGGAGTACATGACGACGGGCGCCGCCAACGGGCGGCCGTCCGAGCCTGCCGCATCCGCCAGTGGCGAGGTCTGAGCCCATGGCCCCGGATGGGGAAGACCCCGTGACCGCGGACCCAGGCCAGCCGCCGGCCGAGACGGCGCATGCCCGGCGGCGCCAGACGGAGGCCGAGGCGGTCGCGCTCGTCGCCGCCCCCGATATGTCCGTAGCCGACGTGCCGCCCGAGCTCCTGGCCCAGACGCTGGGCCAGTACCTGCGGGCCTCGTGGCTCCGCGTCCGCGGCGGCGACAGCGGTGTCCTGCCCGTGCTCATGGCCATGGTCGTGGTCGCCGTCGTCTTCCAGATCATCACCCCCGAGCACGCCTTCCTGCGGCCGAGCAACCTCGTGTACATCTTCGGGCTGAGCACCGTGTACATGGTGCTGGCGATCGCCGAGACCCTGGTTCTGCTCATCGCGGAGATCGATCTCTCGGTCGGCGCGGTCGCGCTGATCGGCGGGGTGATCGCGTTCAAGCTGGTCCAGCAGCCCGGGGCGGACTGGCCGTGGTTGGCGGCCATCCTCGCCGCGCTCGTCGCCTGCGGCGTGTTCGGCGCCCTCCAGGGGATACTCAGTGCCCGGCTCAAGATCCCGTCCTTCATCGTGACCCTGGGCGGGTTCCTGCTGTTCTCGGGCATCCTCATCGTCGTCCTCGGCGGTGCCGACGGCTCCGTGAACCTGAACACCTCGGACTCCAACCAGGCCGTCATCTATGACCTGGTCCAGGGGACGATCACCCCCGTGGCCAGCTGGATACTCCTGGTGGTCGTCGTCGGGGGCATCGGCACTGCCCTGTGGCTGCGCGCGGCCAGCAGACGACGCCAGGGCCTGGTGGCTCCCCCGAAGAGCGTGACCGCAGTCAGGATCGTCCTGGTGGCAATCGTCGGGGCGGCTGTGGTGGCGGTCTGCACTGTCAACCGCGGCACCTCGCTCAAGTCCGTGCAGGGACTTCCGTGGGTGATCCCGATCGTCCTCGTCGTCGCTGCCGTCTGGACGCTCGTGCTCGAGCGGACCCGTTTCGGCCGCTACCTGTATGCCATCGGCGGCAACCCCGAGGCGGCCCGCCGCGCCGGCGTCAGCCTGGCCGGCATGCGCACCTGGGCCTTCGCGCTCTGCTCGGCGACCGCCGGACTCGGCGGCATCCTGCTTGGGTCCTTCTTCTACGGTGAGTACAGCACCAATACGGCCGACCCCGGTCAGCTCGTCCTGTACACCGTCGCCGCCGCCGTCATCGGCGGGGTCAGCCTGTTCGGCGGCCGGGGTAAGGCCCTGCACGGTGTTCTCGGCGGGCTCCTGATCGGCGGCATCGCCTACGGCGTATCCCTGCTCAACCTGGGCAGCCTGTCTACGCCGCTGCAATACATCCTGCCCGGCGGCGTGCTCCTGGCCGCCGTGCTCATTGACGTGCTGTCACGGCGCGGTAGTACTGGGAGCGTGACCCGTGTCTGAAGTGCCCGTGTCTCAAGTACCGGCGGACTCCAGCCAGACCCCGGCCGGGGCGACGGACACCACGATGGTGGCCGACCTCACCGCCGCCGACGAGGCCGCGGCCGACGTCCCGCCCGAGCTCGTCGCCCAGTCGCTGGGCCAGTACCTGCGGGCCTCGTGGGCCCGGGTCCGCGGCGGCAACAGCGGTGTCCTGCCCGTGGTCCTGGCCATCGTGGTGGTCGCCATCAGCTTCCAGATCGCGAACTCGAAGTTCCTGTCAGCGCAGAACCTGGTCAACCTCTTCGAGCAGAGCACCATCTACATGCTGCTGGCCATCGCCGAGATCTTCGCCCTGCTCCTGGGCGAGATCGACCTGTCCGTCGGCCTGGTCATGGGGCTGAGCAGCGTCGTGGTCGCCGAACTCGTGCAGCCGACCGGCGCGAACTTGCCGTGGTGGGTGGCGATCATCCTGACGCTGATCGCGTCCTGCGCGGTCGGCGCCCTCCAGGGAACGCTCGTGGCCCGGCTGCGGATGCCGTCGTTCATCGTCACCCTGGGCGGGCTGCTGATCCTGGAGGGCGTGGCGATCATCGTCCTCGGCGGGAGCCTGGTTGGTATCGGCAACGCCCAGTACAAGAACGAGCTCGTCCTCTACGACATCTTCTGGGGATCGCTCAACACGACGGTCAGCTGGATCCTGCTGGTCGTGGTCGTCGGCGCCACCGCTGCCGGGCTCTGGCTGCGGGACGCCGGCAAGCGCCGTCACGGCCTGGAGGCTCCGCCGCGCAGCCTCACCGCGCTGAAGATCGTCCTGATGGTGGTCGCGGGCGTCGCGCTCGTCGCCATCTGCAGCGTCAACCGGGCCCACGTCGGGACGATTGAGGGAGTTCCCTACATCATCCCGATCGTCCTGGTCGTGCTGGGCGCCTCGACCATCCTGCTGCAGCGAACTCGCTTCGGCCGCTACGTGTACGCCATCGGCGGCAACGCCGAGGCGGCGCGGCGCGCCGGGGTCAGCCTGACCGGGATCCGGACCTGGTGTTTCGTCCTGTCCGCCCTGATCTCCGGGATCGCCGGCGTGCTGTTCGCCTCGTGGCAGGTNNGGCACCAGCCTGTTCGGCGGCCGGGGCAAGACCATCCACGGCGTGCTGGGCGGCCTTGTCATCGGCGGCATCTACAACGGTCTCTACCTGCTAGGTGTGTCGAGTCAGTGGATCGACATCGTGGTCGCCGCGGTGCTGCTCGCGGCGGCGCTTATCGATGTCCTGTCACGCCGAGGCGCGTCGAACCAGGCGTGACCTCAGGGCGTCTACGGACCGTATGTGCGACAATCACTGTTTCCGAACGGTCCGTGGTGCATGATCAGATTCTGTGGGCAGTTACTCCTGCATGACCACGTTCTTGGCCGGCGCGCGGGCCACGAACCCCCGGACGTCCCCGTCCCCGGCCACGTAGGAGGACCGATGCGCCTTGCTGCCCTATCGTCCGACACGATGACACCGGAACAGGTCGGCCTGTACCGGGAGATCCTCAGCGGCCCGCGCGGCCAGGGCCCGCGCGCGGTCCTGCTCGCCACCGGCGCCGGCGGGCTGGCCGGCCCGTTCAACGTCATGCTGTACGCGCCCGCCGTCGGTCACGCCCTGCAGGAACTCGGCGCGGCGATCCGGTTCCGGACCGAGCTCACGCCCCGGGTCCGGGAGATGGCCATCCTGGTCGTCGCCCAGGCCTGGGACAGCGCCTACGAGCGGTCCTCGCACGAGCCGATCGGCCGCGACGCCGGGCTCACCGACCCGGAGATCAAGGCGCTGCGGGCCGGCACCGATCCCGGCTTCACCGACAAGGGGGAGCAGGTGGCCTACTCGGTCGTCCGGTCCCTGACCGGCCCGGCGGACCTGGACGACCAGCAGTACCACCTGGCCGTCACCACCCTCGGCGAGCAGGCCCTGGTCGAGCTGTCCACCCTGGTCGGCTACTACGCCACNNGCGGCCGACCCCGGGCATTGGGACAGCCCCGGTACCCGGGAGTGGGAGCTGGTACCGGGGCTGTCATCCCCCCCTCTGGGATTCGTGACCCACCTTACCAGATCAGACCAGATCAGTCTAGATATACGCCCTAGTCGATTTAGGTCTGCTAAGTTAGGCTCGTGACCACACTTGAGGTGGTTCGGCACAATTTGCCCGAGCCGGCGTACCAGCAGCTCGCCGCCATCTTGACCCGCCGGATCGAGGCCGGGCAGTGGCGTACCGGACCGCTGCCG
>PLDT01000034.1:4689-5461 GCA_003136255.1 Actinomycetota bacterium | reverse complement strand
TGTGCCGCCTCACTGTGCCGCCTTACTGGGGCCGCGGGGAAGCCCGATGCACCGTTCGGCGAGCACGCCGCCCGATCGTGACCGCGGGACCGTAACCTGGGAGGGTCAACCCCCTGCGTCACCGAGGGCGTCCAAGGGGGCGAGGAAAGGGAACCGAGATGACGCCAGCCCAAGCCCTGGTGGCCCTTATCGGCTGGGCGCTGATCGTGACCGCCGGGTACCACGTCGGCAAGTACAAGGGGCGCCAGACCGCGGGCCTCACCCTGACCATCCTCCTCGGGCTGCTCGGTCTGGTCATTCTCGCGTGCCTGCCCAAGACCCAGGCCGTGAAGCTAGCCGAGGCGCAGCGCCAGTACGAGCTCCAGGCCGAGGCGGCCCGCCGAGCAGGCTACCCGTACCCGCCGCCGCCCCCCTACCCCTACCCGCCCCAGGGACCCTACGCAGCCCAGGGGCCATACCTGCCCCAGGGGCCGTACGCAGCGCAGGGGCCGTACCCGCCGCAGGGCCCGTACGCAGCCCCGGGACAGTACCCGCCTGAGGGGCAGTACCCGCCGCCGCAGGGACCCTACCCGCCGCAGGGCGCATATACAGCCCCGGGACAGTACCCGCCCGAGGGGCAGTACCCGCCGCCGCAGGGACCGTACCCGCCGCAGGGACCATACGCAGCCCCGGAATCGTACCAACCGCAGGAACCGTCCCCACCCCGGCCGCCGTCGGCCCCGTGGGATCCGCCCGCTACGACGTGGGACCCGCCCGCGACGACTTCGGATCC
>PLDT01000034.1:0-4684 GCA_003136255.1 Actinomycetota bacterium | reverse complement strand
TGCTCAGCTACGACATGGTGTTCGTCCCCCGCGAGCCGTTCTCCGCGGCCCTGCCGGGCCTGGCGCCGCCGCGCGCGGTCCCCAGCGACCTGGTGGTGGCCGCCGCGTCCCGGATACTGCCCGGCGACGTCGTGCAGAAGCTCGTCCTACTGGCCATCTTCGTGCTGGCCTGCGCCGGGGCGGCGGCGCTGCTGAACCGCGAGCCGCCGCTGGCCCGGCTCGCGGCCGGCGTCTTCTACGCCTGGAACCCCTACGTGGGTGAGCGGCTCATCATCGGCCAGTGGGCACTGCTGCTGGGCTACGCCGCCCTGCCCTGGGTCCTCCGGGCCGTTCTCGCCCCCGACCTGGGCTCCCGCCGTGGCGCCGCCCGCCTAGCCCTGGCCCTCCTCCCCGCCATAATCGGCGGCTTCGCCGCCATGGCCATCACCGCCCTCGTCGCGATCCCCGCGGCCGTCCTCACCAGGAGTACCCGGCACGCGGCCGTGGTCCTGGCCACGCTGGCCGTCGGCAGCCTCCCCTGGTTCATCCCGTCCCTCCTGCGCCCGGTGTACGTCGACCCCGCCAGCGTGGCCGCGTTCGCCGCTCGAGCCGACACCCCCTTCGGCAGCATCGGCAGCCTGCTCATGCTCGGCGGTGCCTGGAACGCCCAGACCGTTCCGAAGGCCTACGGCGGCCCCTGGTCGGCCCTGTGGCTCGCCGCGGTCATCGTCGCCCTGGCCGCCTACCTCCTGCTCGCCCGACGACAACACCGCTGGCCAGGCCTGGGCGTGGCCGCCGCGGCCGGCCTGGTGATCGCGGCCCTAGGCGTCACCGCCCCGGGCCGTGACCTGCTCCGCTCTCTGATCGCCGGCTGGCCCGGCTTCGCCGTCCTCCGCGACGCCCAGCAGTTCATCGCCCCGCTGGCCCTAGCCGAGTCCGCCGGGTTCGGCCTGGCCGTGGCCCGGGCGTTGAACCCCGGTCCGTTCGGAAGAAAGGCCCTGAAACCCGAACGTCCTGCCCTCGCCCACCTGGCCGCAACCGCGTCCGACCGCCCGGCCTCCCCACTCCGCGCCGCCCCAGCCGTAACCGCGTCCGACCGCCCAGGCCGCGCGGACGCCGCCGGAACCGTGCTCGGCGTGCTCGCCCTCCTGACGCCGGTCCTTCTGCTGCCGGGCCTGGCCTGGGGCGCCGCCGGGCGACTCCGTCCGGCCTGGTACCCGGCCACCTGGCTGTCCGCCGCGCGAGCCCTCGACGCCAGCCCGGCCCCTGGAAGCGTCCTGCTGCTGCCGTGGGCCACCTACCGCACCCCGCCCTGGAACCACCACGAGGTAGTCCTGGACCCCTGGACCCATCTGCTGTCCCGCCCGCTGATCTGGAACGACGGCACCCAGGTCGGCCCTGTGGCCCTCACCCCCGACGATCCCCGGGCCCGCAGCCTGGACGGCGTCATCGACGGCGCGGGTCCGCTGACCGCCGCGCTGCGCGCGGCCGGCGTCCGGTTCGTCCTGGACGACCCGGACGGCCCAGGGACTCCGGTCGCCGCCCGCCTCCCCGGATCCGTCATGATCATCAACCTGCCCGGCCTGACCGTCTACCAGTTGCCCTGATTAGCCGTGTCGGACACGAAAATGTCAGATCCGATTGCTAGGCTTGATATCGAAAACAGAGTCGATCTTGATCACTTGACGAGCGACTCGGGAAACGATGCCCGACCCGGTCGGGGGGAGGTGAGCAACCCGCGATGTGTACCGCGATGTGTACCGCGATGGTCCCAGCCGACATGGGTGAGGCGTTCGTGATGCTGGAGTCCGTGATGGGATTCCTGGCTGACGCGGACCCGGCGGAGTTCCCGGTCCCGGTGACGGCCGCGGGGCTGCAAGCATTGGAGCGCGCTGACGCGGTGGAGGCGGTCGCCCGGGCCCGGTTCCTGGCCGTGTTCAGCGCCCAGGACGGCGCGGTCGCGGACGGCCAGCGGAGCACCCGGACCTGGCTGGTCCACACCACCCGGGTCACCCGGGGCCAGGCCGGGGAGTACCAGGCCACCGAGGCGCTGGCCCGGGACCACCAGGTCCTCCTGGCGGGGCTCCGCGAAGGGTGGGTGGTCACCAAGTCGGTGGCGTTGCAGCTGGCCAAGTGGACCCGCCCCATCCCCGCCGAGTACCGCGACGAGGCTGAGGGAATCCTGATTACCGCGGCGCGGGCCGGGGCGGACCTGCGGTCGCTGGCCGCGATCTGCGCGGAGATCCGCGCCCGCACCGCCCAGCCCGNNTGGACGGCGCCGGCGTCGTGCACGGTGACCTGACCCCCGAATGCGCCGCGATGGTCCAGGCGGTAGAAGCACTGGTAAATCGGGGCGCTCTCCATGTAGTTGCCGTTCGGCTGGGCGACGAAGGCAGCGGGCGCCTTCAGGGTGAGGCTCACGGGCGATTATTCAGGCGGATGCCGCCAGTGCCACCGCAAATCACCCAGGCACGCTGGACGCTTCCAGCAGACAAAGATGTCCCTGCGGCGCGACCGCGCCACCCGGGCCGCGTTTACGACTCCGGATGTATGACTACTAACCGGGCGGATACTTCCGCTAAACAAACATTAACCGCGCGGGCTAGGCAGGCCAAGTTCTCACTAGGCTGACGCGGCCGAAAGGCCGCTCGCGTTCAGGCCGGGCGTGTCCCAGCGCATAGCGCCCCAAAACTTTCCCGGGGTGTCAGGGAAAGGCACCTGGTCGAAGTGCAGAGTGATCGCGGGATCAGGCGGAAGCGCAAGCCTGCGGCGCAGCCGTGGGCTCTCGGCCAGAGTGACATCGAGCCGGTAGCCGATGAGTATGCGGGTTTGCGGATCCACCTGACGAAGATGCTCCAGTGAGACTGGCACTTCGGCAAGCTCCGCGATCCTGAGAAGCTGGCCGTCCGATGTCAGCTCCGCTATTTCGCGGATGTCCTCGCGGAACTGCGGGGGCATGCGCGTCGTGGTCTCATAGACGCCATCGGTCCGCTGGAGCACGTCTGCGAGAACAACACCCGGTTCAGCGCGCATGACCCGCTCGATTGCGGCGGGCCGGTATCTGCCAGGGCGCCACGTGAGTGCGGCCTCGTGGATCTTCATGAGCGGATGGTCAGGCCTCAGGGCCTCCGCATATGTTCTGAAGGTCGCCATCAGGCATCACCTAGATTACTTTCTCCTATGAAGTTATCAGGCATCGCGAGACTGCCAACGGGCCACCTGCGGCCATGCCCAGTCTGCCACGCAGCGGGCCTGACATTGAACCCTTACCACGTGCCCCAAGGACGCATTTGGTCCGCGAGCGTGACCTGACTTTTATCATTTGGCCAGGATTTACTCGGGTGCAGCCTTGTGAGCTGCTGGTTCTCGGGTGAGGAATGGCGGATTCGCGGGACACTAAGGGGCCTTGCTGTCTTCCTCTGGAAGACCGCTTCGGTGCGATCGCGGTCCAGATCGCGTACTCCTCCCTGCGGGGCTCGCGTAGCATCGGACATCTCGGCTCGGCGTCTGATGATGCGGAGCGGGAGGCACGCTCACGGCGNNGCGAGGGAAATACAATTGCAGACAGGACACGGCCGTGGGTAGTTTCCGTGCATGCTGCCCGCTGTGCGTACGGACCAGGAGTGGCAGGCCGTCGTCTGGGACGAGAGCCTCGTCCGGCCCGCCGCGGAAGATCTCGCGGCCCGCCTCTGCCTGACCGGTGCCGGGCTCCGCCGTTACCCAGAAGGCTCCCGTCCCGTTTACGCGGTCGGCGACCGCCTGGTGCTCAAGCTCTATCCCACGGTGTCCGCCCCGGACGGCGTCACCGAGGCCCGGGTGCTGGAGTACCTCCACGGCAAGCTGCCCGTCGCCACGCCTGAGCTCCTTGCCCACGGCGAGTACGAGAACGGCTGGCGTTATGTGCTCATGTCGCAACTCCCGGGCACCGAGCTGGCCGCGGCCTGGCCCGCCATCCCGCGAGCGCAGCAGGACCAGGTTGTCAGTGCAGCCGGTGAGCTGCTCGCCGCGCTGCACGGCCTGGACCCGGACCGCTGCACCCGGTCCTCGGCCCGGCCGACTGGGCTGTCTTCCTCGCCGGCCAGCGCGCGACGGCCCTCGAGCGCCAGCGCCAGGTGAAGCTCCCGGATCCGTGGCTCAGCCAGATCGAGGGTTTCCTGGAGTCGGTGCCGCTCGCACGCGGGCGGGAGCCGGTGCTGCTGCATACCGAGGTGATCCGCGAGCATCTGGTGGTCAGCCCCGGTACGTGGACGCTGAGCGGGCTGCTGGACTTCGAGACCGCGATGACCGGTGACCGTGCCTATGAGTCCGTAGCGGCGGGCCTGTTCGTCTCGCGCGGCGACCCGCGCCTGCTTGGCCGCCTCCTGGCCGCTTACGGCCGCGGCTTCGACCCGCGGGAACTGCTCGCGTACACGCTCCTGCACCGGCACAGCAACCTGCCCGAGTGCCTCGCCCAGCTCCCGGCCCCGCCCGAACCCACCCTGGACTCCCTGGCCCTCACCTGGTTCGGTACCGCCTAGACCTGCCATCGATCCATCTGACCAGCCCCGACATACCCCAAACCGGGTCTCAGGCATGTCAACCCCGCAGGCCCACCACGCCGGTGCCCACTACAGGTATTCGGGCGGCTGCTTCCTCTAAACACACTACGCTCCATCCAGGACTTCGCCTGGAAGCAGTGCCCGCTTCGGCGGCGGTCGGCTGACAC
>PLDT01000136.1:0-2893 GCA_003136255.1 Actinomycetota bacterium | reverse complement strand
GCCTCGCCGCTACTCCGCGCCTCCCCGCTACTCCGCGCCTCCACGCCACTCCAGCGGCGGTTGTTGCTTCCGAAAACTGATATCACTATGCTAAGTAAGTAATATCGAGGAAGTCAAGCGGAGGTGGTACGGATGACGACCCAAACTCCGGTCCGGACAGATCAGCTGCCGACCCCGGCCCCGACCCCAGTGGCCGAGTATAAGGCCTGGTCAACACATGGCATCAAGGTTCTGGTGGCCGCGATCGTAGGGTTGCTCGCGGCGGCGGCGCTGGGGTGGTACGCGGGCAAGCAGACCGGGGATACCAACCCCGCGCTGGCCTGGGCGGCCGCAGTCGTGCTGATCGCCGCCGTGTTGCTGCTGGTCGGCCTGACGTCGGTCGTCCCGGGCCAGGCGCGCGTTATCCAGCTCTTCGGCAAGTACCGCGGCACGATACGAGATTCCGGGCTGCAATGGGTGAATCCGCTTACCCGCCGCATCAAGGTTTCCACCAGGATCCGCAACCTCGAGACGGCGCAGGCCAAGGTCAACGACGCCGACGGTAACCCGATCGAGATCGCCGCCGTGGTCGTCTGGGAGGTCCAGGACACGGCCAAGGCCATCTATGCCGTCGACGAGTACACCAAGTTCGTAGCGATCCAGACCGAGACCGCGGTCCGGCACGTCGCCTCCAGCTATCCCTATACGAGCCACACCGAGGGCGAGCTGTCGCTGCGCGAGAACGTGGCGGAGATCACCGGGCAGCTCTCGGCGGAGATCGCCGACCGGGTTCGATCGGCTGGGGTAGCCATCATCGAATCCCGGCTGACCCGGCTATCCTACGCAGCGGAGATCGCCCAGGCCATGTTGCGCCAGCAGCAGGCCAGCGCGGTGGTCGCGGCCAGGCACCGGATCGTCGAAGGCGCGGTCGGCATGGTCCAGATGGCCCTGAAGCGGCTGGAGGAGGAGAACGTGGTGCAGCTGGACGAGGAGCGTAAGGCTGCCATGGTCTCCAACCTGCTCGTCGTCCTGTGCAGCGAGCAAGCTACCCAGCAGGTCGTCAACACCGGTTCCCTGTACTAGTGACCGAGCGCAAGCAAATCCTGCTGCGGCTGGACCCGGCCGTCCACAACGCCCTGGCCCGGTGGGCGGCCGACGAGCTGCGCAGCACCAACGCCCAGATCGAGTACCTCTTGCGGCGTGCACTCGCCGACGCTGGCAGGCTGCCGGGCGGGGCGAGAGCGATGCGCAAGCCCGGCCGGCCTCCGCGCAATTCCTCGTCCGGGTAGCCGCCAGGCGCTGCGCTGCCCCGGTGAAAATGTCGGCGCGCTTCCCGCAGTCAGCGCGCTCCCCGGTTCGTGCCCGCCTGGGGCCGTGCGTTTACATGGTGCGGTGACTGAGCAGCGCCGGCCAGCCCCCGCGGAAGCCGGCGCAGCGATCCGGCGTTCTGACGTGCTCGCCCTCGGCAGCTTCGTGGTCCTCGGGCTGCCCGACGGCATCCTCGGCACCGCGTGGCCGTCGATGCGTGCCACCTTCGGCGCGCCCGTCGGTGACCTCGGCCTGATCTTGCTGCTGGGCACGGCCGGATCCGTGCTGGTCACGGCCTTCGTCGGGACCCTCATCAAGCGCCTCGGCGTGCCCGCCCTGCTGGCCGCGGCCGGGTTGTGCTCGACGGTGGGGGTCACCGGCTACGCGCTCGCGCCGGGGCTCGGCCTCGTGCTGGGCGTGTCCGTCCTGAGCGGCGCGGCGGCCGGCATGATGGACGCCGGGCTCAACACGGCGGTCGCTCTGACCGGCAGGCAGCGGCTCCTCAACCTGCTGCACGGCGCGTACGGCGTCGGCACCGCGATCGGCCCGCTGGTCGTGACCGCCGCCATCCTCACCGGCTCGTGGCGGCCGGCCTACCTGACGCTGACCGTACTCGACCTGGTCGTCGCCGGCTCCTGGCTGCGTCAGCGACGACGCGACGGGCCTGTGTCGGCCTCCGCCGAGCAGGCTCAGGCCGCCGATCCGGAGTCGGGCTCGCAGTGGTCCCGGCGCCGGTACGGCGCGGTTGTGACGGCCGGTATGGCCGTGTTTTTCCTGTACACCGGCTTCGAGGTCGGGGCCGGGCAGTGGGAGGCGAGCTTCTGCCGCGGGCACCTGAGCCTGTCCACGGCCGCGACCGGCCTGGCCACGTTCGGCTACTGGGGCGCGCTGACCGTCGTGCGGATCTCCCTGGCCCTGGTGCCCCGCCCGGTCGCGCCCCAAACTGTAGTGCGGTCCGGCAGCGGCCTGGCCGTGATCGCCGCGGCGGTCATCTGGTGGCAGCCGGGCCCGACCGCCACCGTGATCGCCTTCGCGGTCCTCGGCGGTGCCCTGGCCGGGGTGTTCCCGGCCCTGATCACCCTCACCCCGGCCCGCATCGGGGAGCGGCGAGCCCAGCACGTCATCGCCTGGCAGGTGGGCGCCGCCGCGGCCGGCGGCGCGGGAGTCTCCGCTCTGATCGGCCTGCTCATCAGCATCACCAGCCTGGCCGTCCTCGGCCCGTCGCTGACCGCGCTCGCGGTACTGCTCGTCGCCTCCGAGCTGATCCTGACCCGGCTCGCCCCGGTCCCGGTCCCGGTCCCACGGTCCGCGAGCCGTCCGCCGCGTTAGCGCGGACTTCCGTGCTCGNNCCGCGTTAGATCGGGTACCTCGTCGGCTCGGTGATGTGCTGCCGTCCGGAGGGCATGGTCCACCGGACCTGGCCCCCGGGAAGGTGCTCAGCTTTCCAGCGGGGGTCCTGTTTCATCCGGTGGCAGTGTCGGCACTTAGGGTCGCCATTGCACAGGCACGACCGCCCGCCCGCCTCGTACGGAATGTTGTGCTCGAAGTCCGCGCGTGTGGCGGGTCGCCGGCATCCCGGCCCGGTACATGTCGCGTGCCGGACCTC
>PLDT01000637.1:3741-3911 GCA_003136255.1 Actinomycetota bacterium | reverse complement strand
GGAGCGGCAGCGCGCCATCGAAGAGCGAAAGCAGGCCATCCAGGAGCGGGCGAGCGCACTGCGCGGCAGGTGGGGCGAAGGCTCCAATGCCGACACCGAGACGCTGCGCGAAACGCTGCGCATGTACCGCGCGTTCATGGACCAGCTCATCGGTCCGGCGGCGTAACGCG
>PLDT01000637.1:0-3637 GCA_003136255.1 Actinomycetota bacterium | reverse complement strand
TGGTAGGTCTGCGGGAAGAACAGTACCTCGATGGCCCCCGCCAGGTCCTCCAGGGTGGCGGCGGCCCACTGGTTGCCCTGCTTGGTCACCTTCCGCTGAACCCCGGACAAGATGCCGCCGACCTTGACGATCTGCGCGTCTGACCGGTCCCCGGACCGGGGCCGCGCCTCCGCGTCTTCGGCGGTCAGGTCGGCGAGGGAGCAGTCGCTCTCCCTGGCGATGATGTGCTCGATGCCGAACAGCGGGTGGTCGGAGACGTACAGCCCGAGCATCTCGCGCTCGAAGTTCAGCAGGGTGGACTTTTCCCACTCCCCGGCCGGGACCGGCACGTCGAACACGGCCTCCGCCTCGGCGTCGCCGCCGAATAGCGAGTCCTGCCCGATCGCCTCGTTGCGCTTGATGTCGATGACGGCGTCGACGGCCTGCTCGTGCACCAGCACCAGGCCCTTACGCGCGTCCCGGAACGAATCGAACGCGCCCGCCTTGATCAGCGACTCGATCACTCGCTTGTTACACACCACCAGCGGAACCTTGCGCAGGAAATCGGTGAACCCGTTGAACTGGCCCTTCGACTTGCGCGCCGCGATGATCGCGTCCACCACGTTGGTGCCCACGTTGCGGATCGCCGCCAGGCCGAACCTGACGTCGGTGCCGACCGCCGCGAACATGGCTACCGACTCGTTGACGTCGGGCGGCAGCACCTTGATGCCCATCCGGCGGCACTCACTCAGGTACAACGCCGACTTGTCCTTGTCGTCGGCCACCGAGGTGAGCAGCGCGGCCATGTACTCGGCCGGGTAATTGGCCTTCAGGTACGCGGTCCAGTACGCGATCAGGCCGTAGGCGGCGGTGTGCGCCTTGTTGAACGCGTACCCGGCGAACGGTACCAGGACGTCCCAGACGGCCTTGATGGCCTGGTCGGAGTAGCCGCGTTCCCGACATCCTTGCTGGAACGGCAAGTACTCCTGGTCGAGGATCTCCTTCTTCTTCTTGCCCATGGCCCGGCGGAGCAGGTCGGCCTGGCCGAGTGTGTAGCCGGCCAGGATCTGGGCCGCCTTCTGCACCTGTTCCTGGTAGACGATCAGGCCGTAAGTCGGCTCGAGCACCTCCCGTAGCGGTTCCTCGAGTTCCCGGTGGATCGGCACGATCTCCTGCCGGCCGGTCTTGCGCAGCGCGTAGTTGATGTGTGAGTTCACGCCCATCGGGCCCGGCCGGTACAGGGCGTTCACCGCGGAGATGTCCTCGAAGTTGTCCGGCTTCATCAGCCGCAGCAGCGAGCGCATCGCCCCGCCGTCGAGCTGGAACACCCCCAGCGTGTCACCGCGCGCCAGCAACTCGTAGGTGGGCTTGTCGTCAAGCGGCAGGCTCAGCAGGTCGATCGAGTTCGCGCGGTTCTTCTCGATCGCCACAATCGCGTCGGCCATGATGGTCAGGTTGCGCAGGCCGAGGAAGTCCATCTTCAGCAGGCCGAGGTTCTCGCAGGTCGGGTAGTCGAACTGCGTAATGACCGCGCCGTCGGCGTGCCGGGTCCAGACCGGGATGTGGTCGGTCAGCGGCTCGGCGGACATGATCACCCCGGCCGCGTGCACGCCGGGCTGGCGGATCAGGCCCTCGATGCCTCGCCCGGTATCGATGATCTGCTTGACCTCGGGTTCGGCCTCATACATCGAGCGGAGCTCGGAGGTCTCGGCGTGCCGTGGGTTCTCGGCGTCAAAGATGGCCGACAGCGAAATATCCTTGCCCAGCACGGCCGGCGGGAACGCCTTGGTGATCTTGTCCCCCAGCGCATAGGGGAACCCGAGCACCCGGCAGGAATCCTTGATCGCCGCCTTGGCCTTGATGGTGCCGTAGGTGACGATCTGCGCAACCCGGTCCGAACCCCATTTCTGGGTCACGTACCTGATCACGTCGGCGCGGCCACGTTCGTCGAAGTCGATGTCGATGTCGGGCATGGACACGCGTTCGGGGTTGAGGAAGCGCTCGAAGATCAGGCCGTGAACCAGCGGGTCCAGGTCGGTGATGCCCATCGCGTAGGCGACGATCGAGCCCGCCGCCGAGCCGCGGCCCGGGCCGACCGCGATGCCGTTGTTCTTCGCCCACATGATGAAGTCCGCCACCACCAGGAAGTAGGCGGGGAACCCCATCTGGCAGATCATCTGGATCTCGTACTCGGCCTGCCTGCGCCGCTCGTCGTCGTACCCCTCCGGGTAACGGCGGTCCATGCCCTTCCACACCTCGGCGCGGAACAGCTCGTCCTCGGACTCGAAGCCGTCCGGGATCGGGAACCGGGGCATCAGGTTGCGGTACTCGAACATGCCGGTCGTGTCGACCCGGTCGGCGATGAGGAGCTGGCTGTTACGGCAGCCCTCCTGCCACAGGTCGCTGGAGTCCAGGCGGTACATGTCGGTGGCGGGCTTGATGAAGTAGCCAGTGCCGTCGAACCGGAACCGGTCGGTATCAGCCAGGGTCTTGCCGGTCTGGATGCACAGCAGCATGTCCTGGGCCTGAGCGTCCGGCTCCCGGGTGTAGTGCGAGTCGTTGGTGACGACCGGCGGGATGGCGAGCTTGCGGCCGATCTCAGTCAGGCCGTCGCGGACCCGTCGCTCGATGTCCAGGCCGTGGTCCATCAGCTCGAGGAAGTAGTTCTCCTTGCCGAAGATGTCCTGCCATTCGGCCGCGGCCTTCAGCGCCTCGTCGAACTGGTCCAGGCGCAGCCGGGTCTGCAGCTCCCCCGAGGGGCAGCCGGTGGAGGCCATCAGCCCGGCCGTATGCTCCGCGATGAGCTCCTTGTCCATCCGGGGCCACTTGATCAGCCAGCCCTCGGCGTAGGACCGGGAGGAGAGCCGGAACAGGTTGTGCAGGCCCGCGTTGTCCTTGGCCCAGATGGTCTTGTGCAGGTAGGCCCCGGCCGCGGAGACGTCGTCCTTCTTCTGGTACGGCTGGCCCCACAGGACGCGGTTCGTGTTGGCCCGCGACTCCGGCGCAAGGTAGGCCTCGATCCCGATCACCGGCGTGACGCCCGCGTCCTTGGCGTGCCGGTGGAACTCGGCGGCCCCGAACAGGTTGCCGTGATCGGTCATCGCCACGTGCGTCATGCCCTGGCGCTTGACCTCCGCCACCAGGTCCTTCAACCGGGCGGCACCGTCCAGCATGGAGTACTCGGTATGCACGTGCAGGTGGGCGAACGGCTCACCAGATCCCGTCACGACGAACCGCCTCCTCAGGGCACGCTGCGCACCGCCGCTCCCCCGAAAGGGGCGGCGCGTGTCCTCAACCCGGTGCTGACCACCCTAGCGGAGCACCGCCGGTGCCGTCGGGTTGGCGCGCCGGCCAGATCCGGATGGTCCTTCATGTCCGTTTCAGGCATATCGAACATGTATTTGGTGCTAATACCGGGGTGCGACATTCCGGGCGCGGACGCGGCGGTGCCGACGGGTGCGGTGGTACAGCAGCGGCCCATGGTGCGTCTGGTGCCAGGCCGCGTGTGCTGGTTTCCAGGTCGATGGCGCACCGTACCTGCTCTTGAGCCCGTAACGCGACTGCCCCGGTCTGCGAGTCGGGTGTGCCAGTTCGTGCTACGGGTAACTGCCGCGCCGAGGCCCGCCGTCCCCTCACTCCCGTCCGGCTGTCCCGCACC
>PLDT01000628.1:0-14367 GCA_003136255.1 Actinomycetota bacterium | reverse complement strand
CCCTACCTGGTGTTCATCGCGCTGGGGGCGATCACGCTGGTCGGCTTCCGGTCCCGGCGGCAGCCGGGACCCTGGCCGCCTTTGCCGCGAACGGCCTGTTCGCAGGGCTGTCCGGGCTCTTTCTCGCCACCACCCTCCACCACCCCTCGCACGCCCTGTCCGGTGCCGCGCTCTTTCTTCTNNCGGTCTGGTGCTGCTCGTTATTTCCGTGCGCCTGTCCACCCCGAGCCTCGCGCTGTTCCTGATCGCGGGTGCGCTGATCGGCGCGGGCTCCGGTGCTGTCTTCAAAGGCACCACCGGGATCGTGCTCGAGGCCAGCCCGCCAGAAAGCCGCGTCGCGATGACGTCGGACCTGCTCATCGCCCTCTACGTGGGGCTCTCGGTTCCGGTGATCGGAGCCGGGGTCGCCCTGGACCTCGGCGCGAGCGCACCCAACACCGTGCTCGGGTTCGCCATCCTCGTCGGGCTGGGCGTGGTCATCTCGGGCTGGGCGCTACTGAGACGCCGCGCTTGAGCGGTGCCCCAGCTGTTATACACATGTCAGATAGCCCGGGAAGGGGCCCTGACATGCAACCCAGCCGTCCGCGGCGTGACCACTAGCCGAGAAGGCTGGGCCCGGCTGCGCCGCTACCTGTGGCAGCCGCCGCGGCCGCACGGCGAGCAGCCGCGCGAGCGNNCCGCTCGAGCTGTTCTACGACCTGGCCGTGGTGGTGCTGGTCGCCCAGGCCGCCCACCGGCTGGCCGGGCACCTGACCTGGGCCGGGCTCGGCCAGTTCGCGGCGGTGTTCACGCTGGTCTGGATCGCCTGGGCCAACGGCAGCCTGCACCATGAGCTGCACGGCCACGACGACGCCCGCGCCCGCAGCACGTTCTTGCTGCAGATCCTGGTGCTGGCCGCGATGGGCGCCTCCGTCCCGCAAGCCGGCGGGGCGCGCGGAGCGGCGTTCGCCGTCGCCGCGGCGGTGCTGTTCGCGGTGCTGGCCGTGCTGTGGCTGCTGGCCGCGCGCGGCGACCGCCCCGAATACCGCCGGGCGAGCCGGCTGTTCGTCGCCGGGACGGCGGCCTGCGCGGTGCTGCTGGCCGGCACCGCCCTGTTGCCGGCCGACGCCCGCGTACCCGCCTGGGGCGCGCTGGACGTCGCCTACCTGATCGGGTTCTCCGTCATCCTGCTCAGCACCGACCCGGCCGGCGCGCCCGGCATCATCATCACCGAAGCGCTGACCGAACGGTTCGGGGCGTTCATCATCATCGTCCTCGGCGAAACCCTCACCGGTGTCGTCACCGGGCTGTCCAGCCGGCCGCTCGGCGCGCTCACCCTGGCCGTGGGGCTGGCGGCGGTCGTGGTCGGCTTCGGCGCCTGGTGGACGTACTTCGATTTCGCCGGACAACGACAATCTCGAGCCGAACGGCCGGCCATCGTGCAGTGGATACTCGGTCACCTGCCGCTCACGGCCGCCGTCGCCGCGATGGGCGCCGCCATGGTCAGCCTCGTCGACCACGCCCACGACGGCCGCACCCCGGCCGCCACGGCCTGGGTACTGGGCGCGGGCGCCGCCGTCGTGCTGGTCGCGACGATGGTGCTGGCCGCGACCCTGCCGGCCTGGGACCGCGAACGCGGCCTGTACCGGCCGCTCGCCGGCACCTGTACCGTCTCCGCCGTGGCCTGCCTCGGCCTCGCCGCCGCCCGGCCGGCGCCGCTTCTCCTGGCCCTCGGGCTCGTCCTCCTGCTCAGCATCCCCTGGATATACGCCGTCGCGCGCCGCCTGGCCGGGGGAGCTGACCGCGAGCCCGGTCCATCTGACGTGAAGGTTTCGGATGCCGCCCCGAGCTTAAGCAGCTCCGCTACGGCGGACCTTCGACGATCCGCTGTAGCAGCGGAACAGCCTGAGCAAGAATGCCTTGTTCGTCCTGATTGAACTCGTAGGTCAGTCGTTCGGCCAGCCAGTCCTGCTTCACGGCCCGGGCGTCGTCGAGCGCGATCCGGCCCGCGTCGCTGACGGTGATGATGCTCTGCCTGCCGTCGCGGGCGTCCGCCGCCCGGTCCACGAGTCCCTGCGCCTCAAGGCTGGCCACGATCGCGCCCATTGACTGCGACCGTGTTCCCTCAGCCCGCGCGAGCTGTGAGATGGTCTGCGGGCCGCCGGTCTCGAGCCTGAGCAACGCAGACTCCTGCGACCAGGTCAGATCGCCCGGACTGGCCGTGGAGCGCAGCCGCCGGATGAGCCCGACGGTCACGGCCCGGAGCTGAGCCGCCACCGCGGCCTGGTCGACAGGTGACGAGACGCCGTCAGCGCTCCCCTGCTCATCGTCTCCAGTTCTCACGTGCTCATCGTCTCCCAAACAGCGCCCCGCTCGCCGCCCACAATATATGAAGCTTGCCTTCGAAGTTAACCTTCATATATCGTCGAACCGCCGCGACCATCCGGCCCCACGAAAGGCTGACCATGACGTCCCACACGACTATCTCGCCGCAGGAAGCGGCCGACCGGCTGGCCATCCGGGAGCTGGTTGACGCCTACGCCCATTGCGCCGACCGGCGCGACGCCAAGGGCCAGCTGGCCCTGTTCACCGACGACACCCGCTTCCTGGTGTTCTATGACCTGACCTGCGAGGAACCGTCCCAGGAGCTACACGGCCGAGAGTCTCTGGCCCCGGTGTTCGACGACCTCAACCAGTACGTCGTCACCATGCACTTCAACGGGCAGAGCACTATCTCACTAGACGGGGACCGGGCCGCCGGCGAGAGCTACTGCCTGGCCCATCACCTTTCGGTCGCCGAAGACGGTCAGCGCACCCTGATGGTCGCTTCCATCCGCTACCTTGACGAATTCGTCAAGCAGGACGGGCAGTGGCTCTTCGCCGAGCGCCGCCTGATGGTCAACTGGATTGACACGCGCCCGTCCAAGCCGTGATCCCAAGCATGCGACCGCGGCTGCCCCCGCACCCCCGCCATCCCTCCTCGCCAGCCCCAGGCGCCCCATCAAGGCGGAGCATCCGGCTTTTGCGGAGGATCCGGGCAGCTGGGGTTGCCCGAAGTTTCCGCTTAAGCCAGATCATCCGCGGTAATGAAACTGGTGAGCTAGTTGGTGCGAGAGTGCCGACGGGGCTAGTGCGGGCCGGGGGCCCGGGCCAGGGGGCTAGGGGATGCGCCGTTGCGCGCCGCCTGGCGAGCGGAACCGATTCGCTCGCCATAACGGCGCCCGCGCAGCGCTCAGATGACTTCCAGCGCCTCGGTTTTGGTCACGACTCGGCCCAGTGCGCCGAGTTCGTGCAGGTTACCGAACACCTCCAGGCGGATGGACTGGTCCAGGCCGCCCACCCGGACCGGTTCGTAGCCCGCGGTGCGGATCAGTTCGGCGACCTGCTCACCCGCGGCGTCGTCGTCGGCGGCGTAGAACAGCACCGCGCGCTCAGGCTCCCGCCGGGCGACCGCGGACAATGTGTCGGCCGACAGCGTGCCGAACGCCTTGACCAGCCGGGCTCCGGGCGGCAGCAGGCNNCTTGCCGGCCAGCCGGTCGCCGTACTGGGCGATGAGCTCCTTGAACGCGTTGAACCAGACGGCGAGCAGGAGCACGTCGGCCCGCTCGACCGCCTCATCGACGCTCACCACTTCGGCGTGGCCGTCGAGGTCGGACGCGAGCTTGCCGGCGGCGTCGGCGTCCCGCCCGGCCAGCAGGAAGTCCTGGCCGCCGGCCGCGAAGGCCGTCGCGATCCTGCCGCCGAGGTTGCCGGTGCCGATGATCGCCACCGTGCTGTCTGAACTGGTCATCGTGATCTACCTTCCGTGATGTGGTTTTCCGCAGGTTGAACTTGAAGGTCCGGTTTTAGATGGGCGCGCTCACCGGGTTGTACGAGAACAAGCCGAGCGTCACGGCGGTCTTCCCGCTGTTGGGACCGGAAGCGGTCGAGCCGTGGTGTTGCGTTCCCTGGAAGCGGGCGGCCAGCTGGACGCCGTTGGCGCGATCTCGTCGCGCCGCCTCGTACCGGGAAAACGCCTCCGCGAGGTCCGCTGACGCGGCGAAGGCGCGGCCCAGGACCATTCCGTCCTCGATGGCCATGCAGGCGCCCTGACCCAGGTACGGGGTCATCGGATGAGCCGCATCGCCCAGCATGGTGACCCGGCCGCGGGTCCAGACCGGCAACGGCTCCCGGTCCCGCAGGCCCCACTTGAACAGATCCGGTCCGGGGACAGCGGCGATGAGTTCTCGCACGGGCTCCGGGAAATCATCGAACAACCCGAGGAACTCCGCCACCGTGGCCGGGATGGACCACCCCTCGGCCTGCCACTGCGAGGCCTGCGCGTTACCCAGCAAGTTCATCGTGGTCTGATGCCTGAGCGGGTAGTGGATCAAGGACCGGCCGGCCCCGACGTAGAGCGCGTAGGGATCCGCGATGATGGCCGGGGGTACCCGCGTGATGGGAACCAGGGCCCGCAGCGCGACGTGCCCGGTATAGGACGCGTCC
Organism: Actinomycetota bacterium; assembly: GCA_003136255.1. Lineage (GTDB taxonomy): Bacteria > Actinomycetota > Actinomycetes > Streptosporangiales > Streptosporangiaceae > Palsa-504. The sequence continues at coordinate 9,902 of PLDT01000628.1, read as the reverse complement.
TGCCCGCCGAAGACGGCGTTGCGGACCGCGGATGCTCCGCCGTCGGCGCCGATCAGGGCCGTAACGGCGAAGCTGGCGCGATTCGAGAAGTGGGCGATCACCTGGTCGCCGTCTTGCTCGAGGTGCTCGAAGCGGTGATCGAGCGCAATGGCGTCCGGGTCGTTCTTGATCACGGCATCGGTCAATGCCACGTGCAGGTCGGCCCGGTGAAGATTGCGGTACGAGGCGCCGAACTCAGGCACGAATGAATCGGGGTCGGGCCCTCGCTCCAGCTCGCGGCCGTCGGCCGCGCTGCGGACGAAGTAGCGCGGCGTTTCTCCGGCCTGTTCAGCCAGGACTGGGCCGATCCCGAGGAAATCCAGGGCGCTCATGGCGTTCGGCGTGATGGTGACGCCCGCGCCGATCTCCCGCAGCGCCCGGGCTTGCTCGAAGACGCGGACCGGCACGCCGAAATGCTGCAGAGACACGGCGGCGGTCAGGCCGCCGATCCCGCCCCCGATGATCGCGACCGGGCCGTCAAGGTAGTCAGTCATGGCATCCTCCGCGACACTCAGCCGGCGACCGGGCTCAGGGAGGCGTGCATCTCCCAGATCAGGACCTCGCTGGGCTCGGCGGCGGTGAGGCGGCGCTCTCCGGCCGCGGTCAGGCGAGCAGCGTCCCCGGCATCCAGTGCCCCTTCCGCTTCGAGGTCCATCCGGCCCCGCGCCAGGTAGACGTGAGCGAACGGAGCGTCCGGGACGGTGACGCTTTCGCCGGGCTGCAGGCGTGCGACGTGCAGGGCGGCGTAGCGGTTGCGGATGCGGATCGCCGCCTGGTCGCGGTGCCGCGTCATCCCGGACGCCACCACCGCCAGCCGGCCCTGAAGGTCGGATGGGTCGAGCTCGAGCTGCTCGTATCCGGGTGCCACCTCGGGCTCGTCCGGGACGACCCACATCTGGATCAGGTCCAGCGGCCGCTCGCCGTCCGGATTGACGGCCGGCCGGTCGTTCTTCTCCGAGTGCCGGATGCCGGTGCCGGCGGTCATGCGCTGCGCCAGGTTGGGGTAGATCAGGCCGGCGTGACCCTCCGAGTCCTGGTGGACCAGCGAGCCGTCCAGCACCCAGGTCACGATCTCCATGTTGCGGTGCGGATGGGTGTCGAACCCGGATCGGGGCGCGATGGTGTCGTGGTTGCTGACCACGAGGACGCCGTGGTTGGTATCGGCACCGAGCGGGTCGATGCCGGTGTCGAACGAGTGGCGTCCGTGCAGCCACCCGATCTGGGTCTGATGGCGATCCGCAGCGCGGCGGATGTTCACGCCCGGCGGGGCGATCGAGGACGTACGCATGCGGGCCTCCTGCTTCATTCACTTGATCTATCAAGTCATACTATGAAATCACGCGAGGTCGATTTGTCAAGGCCGACGTGAGGCTTCGGCCCAAATCTTAGCCAAACTCTGCCGCAAGGCCGCTTAGGGACGACTCTACGTAACTTGGCAATTTGAGCCATCGTAATCGATCGTCTAAGTTGAACAATCAAGTTATACTCTGGACCATCGGAGGTCAGAGATGTCTTTGCCGCACTCGCCACGGCCCCGCCGAAGGCCGCCTGAAGCCTGCGCGCCTGTGCTCGCGGAACCACGACGGGCTATGGGTTCGTGACGAGCGACCAATGGAAGACCGCGCCCCGCGGCCTAGGCTCGCCTAATAATGAGTGCTGACACTGATTCGACCAGGTCCGCCGCGGGCGATGCCGTGGCGGCGCCGCTGGACCTGCTACTCGGCGATGCCGCCACCGGCATGCTGCGCCGGATGAACCCGGGCGGCTCTGGCCTGCGCCTCGCCGCGTCCCTGGCGGCCAAGCCGCGGCTGCTCGCCGGGCGAGGAAGCCAGCTGGCGGGCGAGCTCGCCCGCATCGCCGTGGGCCGGTCCCAGGTGGAGCCGTCCCGGCGGGACCGCCGGTTCGCCGACCCGGGCTGGACGGGCAACCCGCTGCTGCGCCGCACGATGCAGGCCTACCTGGCCACCTCGGAGAGCGTGGAAGGCGTGGTGGCCGAGGCCGGGCTGGACGAGCGCGACTCCGAACGGGTCGGCTTCATGCTGACCAACCTGATCGACGCGCTGGCCCCGAGCAACAACCCGCTGCTGAACCCGGCGGCGGTCAAGGCCGCGATCGACACCGGCGGCAGCAGTGCCGTGGCGGGCCTGCGGAATTTCCTCTCCGACATGGCGGTTGCGCCGCGGGTGCCGACCATGGTCGAGCCGGACGCGTTCGAAGTCGGGGTGGACCTAGCCGTCACGCCCGGCTCGGTGGTGCTGCGGAACCCGGTGTTCGAGCTGATCCAGTACCGCCCGGTCACGCCCACGGTCCGGCAGGTCCCGTTGGTGATCGTCCCGCCGGTGATCAACAAGTTCTACGTGATGGACCTGGCCCCGGGCCGGAGCATGGTGGAGTACCTGGTCGGCCAGGGCCTGCAGGTATTCATGATCTCCTGGCGCAACCCGGACGCCCGGTACGCCAAGTGGGATGCCGACACCTACGGTCAGGCCATCCTGGACGCCATGGACGCGGCCGAACGGATCACCGGGAGCGAGCAGACCGTGCTCGCGGGGGCCTGCTCCGGCGGCATCATCGCGGCGATGGTGGCCGCGCACCTGGCGGCCTCCGGCCAGCAGGACCGGCTCGCCGCGTTCACCCTCATGGTCACCGTGCTCGACCAGGCGCACGCGGGCCTGGCCAGCGCGGTCATCGACGAGCGGACCGCGAAGCTGGCCGAGGCCTCGTCCCGCGCCCGCGGCTACCTGGACGGCCGGTCGCTGGCCGAGGTGTTCGCCTGGCTGCGCCCGAACGACCTGATCTGGAACTACTGGGTCAACAACTACCTGCTCGGCAAGAAGCCAGCGGCGTTCGACATCCTGTTCTGGAACGCGGACACCACCCGGATGACCGCGGGCCTGCACCGGGACTTCCTCGAGCTGGGCGCGAAAAACGCCCTGGTCGAGCCCGGCGGCGCGACCATGCTCGGCTCACCGGTGGACCTGGCCGCGGTCGACCGGGACAGCTACATCGTCGCCGGGATCACCGACCACATCTGTCCCTGGCAGGCCTGCTACCGGACGACCCAGCTGCTGGGCGGCCGGCCCCGGTTCCTGCTGTCGACCAGCGGGCACGTGGCCGCGATGGTCAATCCGCCGGGCAACGAGAAGGCCAGGTACCAGATGGCCAAGGAGTGCCCGGAGGATCCCCAGGAGTGGCTGCGCCGGGCCGAGACCTTGCACGGGTCCTGGTGGCCGGACTACGCGGCCTGGCTGACCGAGCGCTGCGGTAAAGAGCAGGCCGCGCCCGAGGAACTGGGCGGCGGCGGGCTGCCGCCGCTCGGCGCGGCGCCTGGAACGTACGTCTATGACCGCTGACCAGGCCCTGCCCGGGCCGGCCGGAGAAGACGCCGGAGAAGACCAAGCCCGCCCGGGATCCGGCCTGGGCCGGGTCCTGGGCCGGCTACGGCGGGGCGGATCGCCCGGGCCGTCCGAGCGGATGAGGGTCCTGACGGCCGGCGGCCGTACCATCCGGGTCTCGGTGCGGGAGGGGACCGCGGGCTGGCCGCCGCTGCTGCTGTGCAACGGCATCGGGGCCAGCCTGGAGCTATTCCAGCCGTTCGTCGACGTGCTCGACCCGCGGCGGCCGGTCATCCGGTTCGACATGCCGGGCATCGGCGGCTCGCCGGCCCCGGTCGTCCCCTACCACCTGGCCACGCTGCCGTCGATGCTGGCCGGCCTGCTCGACGAGCTCGGCTACGAGCAGGCCGACGTCCTGGGTATCTCCTGGGGAGGCGGGCTCGCGCAGCAGTTCGCGCTGAGCCGCCCGGGCCGGGTGCGACGCCTGGTGCTGGTGGCGACCGCGCCCGGCGCGCTCATGGTTCCCGGGCGTCCGTGGGTCCTGCTGCGCATGCTCACGCCGCGACGCCACCGGGATCCGGGATACGCGGCCCAGGTGGCCGGCGAGCTGTACGGGGGCAGCGCGCGCAAAGACCCGATCGTGGCCCGTGACCTGCTGCACGCCACCACCCGGCTGGGCCCGCCCCGGGGCTACTACTACCAGCTGATCTCGATGCTCGGCTGGACCAGTCTGCCGTTTCTGCCGAAGCTGCGGCCGCCCACCTTGATCCTGGCCGGCGACGACGACCCGATCATCCCGGTGATCAACGCGCGGATCATGCGCTGGCTGATACCGCGCAGCCGGCTGCACGTCTACCACGGCGGCCACCTCGAGCTGGCCGCGAACCCCGAACGCCTGGCCGCCGCGGTGGAGCCGTTCCTGGATGCCGACCTCACCCCGGAGGGAAACCAGCAATGACGCAGGTGACCAGCGCACACCTCGGGGAAGCCCTCGGGACGGACTTCTTCTCCGTCCGGGAGCAGTTCACCGACGAGCAATGGGATCACTTCATCACGGTGCGGCGGTTCGTCGACGAGGAGGTCGTGCCGGTCGTCGGCCCGTACTGGGAACGAGCCGAGATCTGCTGGCCGCTGGTCAAGCGGCTGCCCGAGCTCGGCATCGTCGGCGAGGACATCAAGGGCTACGGGTGCGCCGAGATGAGCCCGATGGCGTGCGGGCTGGTCACGATGGAACTGCACCGCGGCGACGGCAGCCTCGGCGTGTTCCTCGGCGTGCACGCGGGCCTGGCCATGCTGTCGATCGCGATGTGCGGCTCGGAGGAGCAGAAGGAACGCTGGCTGCCGGACATGGCCCAGATGAACAGGCTGGGGGCGTTCGCGCTCACCGAACCGACGCACGGCTCGGACTCCGTCGCCCTGGAAACTACGGCGCGCCGGGACGGCGACGGCTGGGTGCTGAACGGCAGCAAACGCTGGATCGGCCTGGGCACGGTGGCCGACCTGGTCGTCGTCTGGGCCCGCAACACCGAGGACGGCCAGGTCAACGGGTTCGTCGTCGAGAAGGGAACGCCGGGGTACCAGGCCCGGGTCATCGAGGGCAAGGTGTCGCTGCGCTCGGTGTGGCAGGCCGAGATCACGCTGGACGAGGTGCGGGTGCCGGCCGAGAACAAGCTGCCCGGAGCGCGCTCGTTCAAGGACACCACCCGGGTCCTGGCCACCACCCGGAGCACCTGCGCCTGGGGGGCGCTGGGCCACGCCACCGCCGCCTACGACGTCGCCCTGCAGTACGCGCAGGAGCGGCGCCAGTTTGGCGAGCCGCTGGCCAGCTTCCAGATCATCCAGCAGCGGCTGGTGTCGATGCTGGCCGACCTGACCGCGATGCAGTTGTACTGCCTGCAGATCGGCCGCCTGGCCGAGGCCGGCCGGCTGACCCCCACCGTGGCCGGGCTGGCCAAGATGCACAACACCCGCAAGGCCCGCGCGATAACCGCCGACGCGCGCGACATGCTGGGCGGCAACGGCATCCTGCTCGACTACCAGGTCATGCGGCACATGGTGGACATGGAGGCGATCCACACCTTCGAGGGCACCGAGACCATGCAGACCCTCATCGTCGGCCGCGCCATCACCGGCATCGGAGCCTTCAGCTAAGCGGCCAGCGGCTGCTATTCCTGGCCGACGGCCGGGAAGATCAATCCGGCCTCCATCGCGTTTTCCGCCTGGTTCTCCCACAGCGAGATGAGCAGTTCCTCCTCCGGCTGGCCGGTCAGGCGGACCCACATCTGCGAGAGATTCTCCAGGATGCCCTGCCGGGTCGCGACATCGTGACCGACCCGGATGGCGCCGTTCACGAACGAGTGGTGAGCGGGTTTCCCGGCCACGAAGTACCTGCCGTCCGGGATGTCGGTAAAAATGACATTGACGAACGACCGTGGGACACCCGTCGCGTCACAGTGAATTCGGGTGATCTCCTCGGCGACCTTCCCCCGGCCGGATTCGTCGAGCAGTCCTTTGGGACTGATGCACTGATAGATAGGCATGATTTCTCCCTGAGGTCAGTGCCTTTGACCGTAAGGGCCGTCGGCAGCGCGATCATCGTAAGCCGGGCACGAACCATCAGTTGGGTTTCGTGTGCCCAGTACGATGTCCGGCCGACGGGCCGCTGGCACGGTGAGACGTATCGGGTGCCTCATCGCACGAAGGCGGGCCGCCATTGCGGAAGATGCTCACGCCCCACGTACGGGCCATCGGCCGGCCCGCGGGCCCGGCGCAGGACGATGCCGTCGAACCGGCGCGCCTTGAGGGCGCCCCGGCCGCCCTCAAGAGCGACCTGATCCAGCTGCTCGGCCAGGACCAGGTGCTGCACCGGATTTCGGACCTGGTCCGCTACGCCTCCGACGCCAGTCCCTACCGGTACCTACCGCAGGTCGTCGTCCTGCCCCGCACCGTCGACGACGTGCGCGCGATCCTGGCCTACTGCGTCCGTACCGGGCGGCACGCCACGTTCCGGGCCGGCGGCACGAGCCTGAACGGGCAGTCGCAGTCCGACGACATCCTCATCGACGTCCGGCGGCACTGGGCCGGCATGGCGGCCGAGGACGGCGGAGCCCGGCTGCGGGCCCGCCCCGGAACGATCCTGGGCCATGCCAACGCCATCCTGCGGCCTCTCGGGCGGCGCCTGGGGCCCGACCCGGCCTCCGCCGACGTGGCCACGATCGGCGGGGTCATCGCGAACAACGCCGGCGGCATGCGCTGCACCCTGGAGCGCAACGCCTACCACACCGTGTCGTCGCTGACCCTGGTGCTCGCCTCGGGGACCGTCATCGACACCGCCGCGCCCGACGCCGAGGCCACGTTCGCACAAGCCGAACCCGAGCTAGCCGAAGGCTTGATGCAGCTGCGCGAAGAGCTTCTCGCCGACGACGCGCTCGCGCAGCGGGTGCGCCATAAGTACGCCATCCGCAACACCAACGGCTACGCGCTGTCGGCCCTGCTCGACGGGGATACCCCGCTGGAAATCTTCCGCAGGCTCATCGTCGGGTCCGAGGGCACGCTCGCGTTCGTGGCCGAGGCCGTGATCGGTACCATTCCGGCGCCGGCCGTGACCACGGTCAGCTGGATCGTGCTGCCGTCGATCGGTGAAGCCGCCGCGCTGGTCCCCGGCCTGGTCGGGCTCGGCGCCGAAGCGGTGGAGCTCATGCTCGCTCCCGCGCTGATCGCGGCCGCGCAGGCCTTCCCGGGCACCCCGCAGTACTGGCCAAGCCTCGATCCCGCCGCCGCGGGGCTGCTGGTCGAGTTCGGCGCGGACCGCCCAGCCGCGCTCGACGCCGCGGTAGCCAAGGCCACCGCGCTGACGGCCGGCGCGAACCTGGTCCACCCGGTGGAATTCACCCGGGACGAGGATCAGATCGAGCTGTACTGGCGGATCCGCGACGGGCTCCTCGGCATCGTCGGACAGCGGCGCCCCGAAGGGACCGCCCTGGTCATCGAGGACGTGTGCTTCCCGCCGGACCGCGTCGCCGAGGGCGCCCAGGATCTGCAGGACCTGCTGTCCAAGCACAGCTTCCTGCCGAACGCCGCCGGGCACGCGGCCTACGGCAACCTGCACTTCACCCTGACCCCCAGCCTCGGCGAGCAAGCCGACCGGGAGCGGTACGCGGCGTTCATGACCGATCTGGTCGCGCTGGTCATCGACAAGTACGACGGCTCGCTCAAGGCCGAGCACGGCACCGGTATCAACATGGCGCCGTTCGTCCGCCACGAGTGGGGCGACAAGGCCACCGACATGATGTGGCGGATCAAGAAGCTCGCCGACCCCCGCGGCGTCCTGGCGCCGAACGTGATCTTGACCCGCGACGACGGCATCAACCTGAAGTCGTTCAAGTCCGCGCCGCCGATCGAGGACACCGCCACGCACTGCATCGAATGCGGCTTCTGCGAGGCGGTGTGCCCCAGTCGCAACGTCACCGCCACCCCGCGGCAGCGGATCGTGCTGCGCCGGGAGATGGCCCGCCAGCCCGAGGGGTCGCCGCTGCTGGCCCGGCTGCAGGACGAGTACGAGTACGACGGCATCGAGACCTGCGCGGTGGACGGCAGCTGCGCGATCCCGTGCCCGGTCCAGATCAACACCGGCGCGCTGGAGAAGACGTTCCGCCGCGCCGAATCGACCCCCCGGCGGGAGAAGGCCGCGCTGCTGGTCGCCCGGCGGTGGGCGACCGGGGAAAAGCTCGCCCGCACCGCGGTCGGCGCGGCCGACATCATCCAGCGCACCCTGGGGGTCCGAGTGCTGACCGGGCTGACCGCGGCAGCCCGGCTGGTGGTCAGCGACGACCTCGTCCCGTCCGTCCCCGGCCCGATGCCGCGCGCCCAGTTGCGCAAGCTGCCCGGCACCACCCGGGAGGGCGCCGCCGCGGTGTACTTCCCGGCCTGCGTCAACCGGATCTTCGGCCGTGACCCGGGCCAGGCCCGGCACCCAAGCCTGCCGCAGACCCTGGTCGAGGTCTCGGCGCGGGCCGGTAAGCCGCTGTGGATTCCCGGCGACGTCGCGGGCAAGTGCTGCTCCACCCCGTGGAGCAGCAAGGGCTATCTCCGGGGGCACAAGTGGATGGCCGCCACCACCTGCGATGCGCTGTGGGAGTGGAGCGGGCACGGCAAGATGCCGGTCGTCATCGACGCGGCCTCCTGCACCAACGGGCTGCTGGACGACGTCAAGAACTACCTGGACGATGAGCACCGCGCCCGGCTCGAGCAGATCACCCTGCTGGACTCCATCGCGTGGTGCGACAGCCTGTTCCCCGCGCTCACCGTCAGCGAGCGCATCGAACGCGCCGCGCTCCACCCGACCTGCTCCAGCACCCACCTGGGGCTGACCAAGACCCTCGAACGCCTGGCCGGCGACGTCCTGGTGCCGGTCGGCACGACCTGCTGCGGCACCGCGGGTGACCGCGGGCTGCTGCACCCCGAACTGGTCATCTCCGCCACCCGTGACGAGAAGGCCGGGCTGGACCAGACCCCGGCGCAGGCCTACCTGTCCGCCAACCGCACCTGCGAGATGGGCCTGCGCCAGGCCACCGGCCACCCGTACGAGTCGTTCGTGTTCCTGCTGGAGGAACTGACCCGCCCGGCCTAATCCGGCGCACCGCCGATGGGCACGACGTCGACCCGGTAGACGGCTTCGGACTCCCGCTTCATGCCCGACTCGATCCCGCGGACTAGCGCCTTGACCCCCGCGCCGGTGAGCCCGTCGTCAACGTCGACGCGCGCCGTCACCCACACCCGGCCCGGACCGGTGAAGGTGACCAGGACCTCGCGAATGGCGGTCACCCCGGGGTAGCCGAGGAGGAAGGCTCGTATTTGCTGTTCATCGGCCAGCGTGAGGGGCTGGGTGGAGCCGTCATCATCGCGATCGCCGTGGGCCGTGGGGGTCACCAGCCAGGCGCCGGTCAGGAAGTCGTGGCTGCGCTTGATGAGCCGGAGGCTGACGCGGATCAGCACCAGCCCGATGAGCACCGCGGCCACGCCCTGGGGGATGGACGACCCGGTGATCTGATTGAGGGCCAGGGCGGCCAGCGCGATCACGTCGCCCGAGACCGACACCGCGTCCTCGAGGAAGACGGCCCGCAGCGTGGGGTCCGAGGTGACCTTGGACTCGTCGATCAGGCCCCGGCTGTAACGGCGCCCGCGCAGGATCATCTGCCCCGCTGACTGGCGGAATGACACCAGGTCAAAAACGGCCGAGACGCCGAGGACGACGTACGCGACGCCGAATGACGAGGTGACGCCGGGGTGGATCAGGTCGGCGATGCCCTCGCGCAAGGAGAACGCCGCGCCGGCCACGAACACGCCGAGGGCCGCGATCAGCGCCCAGAAGTAGGCTTCCCGCCCGTACCCCAGGGGATGGCCGCCGTCCGGGTCCCGGGTGCTGCGCCGCTGGGCGATGAACAGGAAAAGGTCGTTGGCGGTATCGGAAAGTGAATGCGAAGCCTCCGCGGCCATCGCGGACGAACCAGTGAGGTTTTCTCACCAAGG
>PLDT01000206.1:0-10928 GCA_003136255.1 Actinomycetota bacterium | reverse complement strand
CGCATATTCGAACACTAACGCGAGCCACTGACATTTTAGCGGCCGGAGCGCAGGACCGGCCGGGACGGGACGGGGAATGCGGTTTATAATTACTTAGTTAATGCGAAGCAAGTGAAACGCGGGTCCTGAACCACATCTTGGGGGCTTACGGGTAATGACCGCTAACTCCAGCGTGCTTGGCATGCCCGCGGGCCAGGGTCGCGGCGCGGAGGTCGGGCCGCACTACAAGTGGATCGCACTGTCGAACACCACGCTGGGCGTGCTGATGGCCACCATCAACCAGTCCATCGTGCTGATCTCGCTCCCGGACATCTTCCGCGGCATCGGGCTCAACCCGCTGAGCCCGGACAACACCAGCTACCTGCTGTGGATGTTCATGGGCTTCCTGGTGGTGTCGGCCGTGCTGGTGGTGTCGTTCGGGCGGCTGGGCGACATGTTCGGCCGGGTCCGGATGTACAACCTCGGGTTCGCGATCTTCACCTTCGGTTCCCTGCTGCTGACCGTTACCTGGATGCACGGCAGCGCCGGGGCGCTGTGGCTGATCGGGTGGCGGCTCGTCCAGGGCATCGGCGGCGCGTTCCTGTTCGCCAACGCCACCGCGATCCTCACCGACGCGTTCCCGTCCAACCAGCGTGGCACCGCCCTGGGCATCAACTCGATCGCGGCCATCGCCGGCTCGTTCCTCGGGCTGCTGCTCGGCGGGCTGCTCGGCCCGATCAACTGGCATCTGGTGTTCCTGGTCTCGGCGCCGATCGGGTTGTTCGGCACTGTGTGGGCGTACTTCATGCTGAAGGACATCGGGGCCCGCCGCCCGGCGCGGATGGACTGGTGGGGCAACATCTTGTTCGCGGCCGGGCTGGTCGCCATCCTGGTCGGCATCACCTACGGCCTGCTGCCCTACGGCGGGCACCCCATGGGCTGGACCAACCCGTGGGTGCTGTCCGCGATGTTCGGCGGGCTAGCGGCGCTGGTGGTGTTCGGCGTCGTGGAAACGAAGGTGGCCGAGCCGCTGTTCCGGCTGTCGCTGTTCAAGATCCGGGCCTTCGCCCTGGGCAACCTGGCCAACTTGATGCTGGCCCTGAGCCGCGGCGGCATGCAGTTCATGCTGATCATCTGGCTGCAGGGCATCTGGCTGCCGCTGCACGGATACAGCTTCAGCCAGACCCCGCTGTGGGCGGGCATCTACCTGGTCCCGCTGACCATCGGCTTCCTGCTCTCCGCGCCGCTGTCCGGCGTCCTCTCCGACCGGTTCGGCGCCCGGGCGTTCACCACCGGCGGGGCGGTGCTGACCGCGCTGACCTTCTTCCTCCTGCTGTTCCTGCCGGTGGACTTCAGCTACTGGGTGTTCGCCCTGATCATCGCGTTCAACGGCTTCGGCTCCGGCCTGTTCGCCTCGCCGAACCGGGCCGAGATGATGAACGCGGTGCCCGCGGACCAGCGCGGCGCCGCGGGCGGCATGATCGCCACCTTCATGAACACCGCGTTCGTGCTGTCGATCGGGGTCTTCTTCTCGCTGATGGTCGTCGGGCTGTCGAGCAAGCTACCCGGTGCCCTGTCCGGCGGGCTGACCGCGCAGGGCATCCCGGCGAGCGCGGCGCAGCAGATCTCGCACCTGCCGCCGATCGGCGTGCTGTTCGCGGCCTTCCTCGGCTACAACCCGATGCGCCAGCTGCTCGGCTCGCTGCTGGGGCACCTGCCGGCCGGGCACGCCGCCTACGTCACCGGGCGCCAGTTCTTCCCGCACCTGATCATCACGCCGTTCAAGGACGGCCTCGGGGTGGCGTTCGCGTTCGCGATCGCGGCCAGCCTGATCGCCGCGATCGCGTCGCTGCTCACCGGCCCGCGCCCGCGGGCCGGCCGGGCCGAGTCGCTCGGCGCCGAGCTGGCCGCGGTGGCCGGCGATGGCGGCCTGGAGCCGAGCGAGCTGGTCGTCCCGGACCCGGCGGCCGAAGCGCCCGGCGCGACCGGAGCCAACGGGCCGCCGACCGGACCCAACGGCCAGCCGCCCGGGGCCAACGGGACCAACGGGCAGCCGACCGCGATCACCGAGTCGGGGCGAAAGAAGCCCGGTTGACCCCCGGCGGGCGCGACTGGCCCTAGGGTGGGACGTGGACTGCGGGCACGGATCCGGTCCGGCGGCCAGCAATCGGGCTGCTCACCATGGCGACCGGACGGTATCCTGCATGTGAGGGATAGGTGAACACCTTGGCCTGCTATCCCCGATCCTGAGTATGGGCGCTAACCCTGAAGCCCCGGAACGCAGATGCTGGCGCTACCCGAGGAGACCTGCCGCGTGAGCGAACCTCGCCCGGTCGCTGTCATGGTCCTCGCCGCGGGCGAGGGCACACGGATGAAATCGCGGATCCCGAAAGTGCTGCATCCGCTGTGCGGTCGCAGCATGCTCGGGCACGTGCTCGCCGCGGCCGGCGAGCTCGATCCGCGCCGCATTGTGGTCGTCACCGGCCACGGCCGGGACGAGGTCAGCGCCGAGGCCACCCGGTACGTACCGGACGCGGTCAGCGTCGTGCAGGATCGCCAGGCCGGTACCGGCCACGCGGTGCGCATGGTGATCGAGGCGCTCGGCAGCATGCCCGGCGTGGTGCTGGTCACCTACGGTGACATGCCGCTGCTCCGCGGCCAGACGCTNNGCTGGCCGAGATCGTCGAGGAGGCCGACGCGACCCCGGAGCAGCGATCCATCGAGGAGATCAACTCCGGCTGCTACGCGTTTGACGGCGCGCTGCTGGCCGACGCGATCAAGCGGGTCGCGACCGGCAACGCCCAGGGCCAGGAGTACCTCACCGACGTGGTGGCGATCCTGCGCGGCGACGGCCATCCGGTGGGTACGGTCCTGGCCGCCGATCCGGCCGAGATCCAGGGCGTGAACGACCGGGTCCAGCTGGCCCAGGCCCGCCGGGCGTACAACGACCGCCTGCTCGAGACCTGGATGCGGGCCGGGGTGACGATCGTGGATCCCGGCGCCACCTGGATCGACGTGGACGTGACGATCGGCCAGGACACCGAGATCGGGCCCGGCACCCAGCTCGAGGGGCACACGACGATCGGCGAGGGCGTGCGGATCGGCCCGGGCTGCACGCTGCGCGACACCACGGTCGCGGACCGCGCGGCGGTGATCCACGCGGTGTGCGTGCAGGCCGAGATCGGGCCGGAGGCCACCGTCGGACCCTACGCCTACCTGCGGCCGGGGACCCGGATCGGCACCGGCGCGCACATCGGCTGCCACGTGGAGCTGAAGAACTCCGTGGTCGGCGCGGGGGCGAAGGTCCCGCACCTGTCCTACGTCGGAGACGCCGACATCGGGGCCGCGGCCAACATCGGCGCGGCGACGATCTTCGCCAACTACGACGGCGCGGCCAAGCATCGCACCACGATCGGGGCGGACGTCTACACCGGCAGCGACACGATCCTGGTGGCCCCGGTGACGGTCGGGGACGGCGCGTACACCGCGGCCGGATCGGTGATCACCGAAGACGTCCCCGCGGGCGCCCTCGGTGTGGCCCGTGGCCGGCAGCACAACTCCGAAGGCTGGGTGGAGCGGCGCCGCCCAGGGACCCGGGCCGCCGCGCGCGCCCGTCAGACCCGTGAGGCAGCGGGGCCGCCTGACGGACCGGCGCTGGATCAGGACAAGGCGGCGAAGGGCGGATGAGCCACGTGATGGAGCCGGGCGCCAAGAAGCTGATGATCGTCTCCGGCCGGGCCTTTCCCGAGCTGGCCGAGGAGGTAGCGGCCCGCCTGGGCATCACGCCGACGCCGTCCAAGCTCTTCGACTTCGCGAACGGCGAGATCTTCGTCCGCTTCCTGGATTCGGTCCGCGGCTGCGACGTGTTCGTCCTGCAGAGCCACACCTCGCCGATCAACGAGTGGATCATGGAGCAGCTGATCATGGTCGACGCCCTTAAGCGGGCTTCGGCCAGGCGGATCACGGTGGTGGCGCCGTTCTTCGGCTACGCCCGGCAGGACAAGAAGAACCGCGGCCGCGAGCCGATCTCGGCCCGGCTCATGGCCGACCTGTTCGCCACGGCCGGGGCCGACCGGCTGATGGCGGTCGACCTGCACACCGCGCAGATCCAGGGCTTCTTCGACGGTCCGGTAGACCACCTGTTCGCGCTGTCCCTCCTGGCCGCCTACGTCGAGAAGAAGCTCGACGTCAGCCAGGTCACTATCGTCGCACCGGACGCCGGCCGGGTCCGGGTCTGCGAACGGTGGACGGACCGGCTCGGCTGCCCGCTGGCCATCATCCACAAGCGGCGCGACCCGGATGTCGCGAACCAGGTCCGGATGTTCGAGGTGGTCGGCCAGGTGGCGGGGCGCACCTGCATCCTGGTCGACGACATGATCGACACCGGGGCGACCATCGCCAAGGCCGCCGAGGCCTTGTTCGACCAGGGTGCGGCCCAGGTCATCGCCACCGCGACGCACGGAGTGCTGTCCGGCTCGGCGGTGGACATCCTGAAGAACTCCAGGATCAGCGAGGTCATCATCACCAATACGCTGCCGGTGCCGCAGGAGAAGCGGTTCGACAAGCTCACGGTGCTCTCGATCGCGCCGCTGCTGGCCCGCGCGATCAGCGAGGTGTTCAGCGACGGCTCGGTGACCAGCCTGTTCGACGGCCAGACCTGAGACGCGCCAGACCTGAGGTCCCCGGCGACCGTCATCCTCGCCCCCGCCAGAGGCGCGAGGACGACGGCCGCGTTTCCCCCCGGCCGCGTTGCCGCGGGGGACGACCGATGACCCCGGCACCCCCCGTGGTGCCGCTGGTCAAAGGGCGGTCCTGGCCGCTAGGCCGGTCCCTCCCTCCCCAGCTAGGGCCAGGACCGCTTCCCGCACCACCCACCCCGCTAGGCGAGCGGGCGTTCTAGGCACCGCGGACGGCGCCCCCGTGGCCGTCCGGCTTCTTCGCCTTGGGCCCCGTCGCCGAGGCAATAGGGTCATGCTCGGGCAGGTGGTTTACGTCTGTCTTGAGCCGTGATTAAGTGAGAGCTTCCACGGCCGAGTTCGACTAGCCGGAGGCGAGTGATCCCAGGTAATGATGAGGTTCCGGCTGCTAGGGCCCCTGGAGATCCGGTCCGAGGAGGAGGACTGGCGGGGGATCGGGGCCCCGAAGTGGCGTTCGGTGCTGGCCGCGCTGCTGATCAAGGCGGGGCAGATCGTCCCGGCCGACGTTCTGATCAACGAGGTGTGGCAGGGGCAGGACGCGCCGCCCGCCAAGGCGGGCAACCTCATCAGCATCTACGTGCTCAGGCTGCGCAGGCTCCTGGGTGACACCAACGGCACGCTGCTGGTCACGCGCGCGCCGGGCTACCTGCTCCGGCTAGCCCCGGGGGATACCGACGCCCAGGTGTTCGAGGCCCTGGTCCGCGAGGGCGGGCGCGCGTACGCGGCCGGCCATCCGGAGCAAGCGGCCGCCCAGCTGGCCGAGGCCCTCGCGCTGTGGCACGGCAGCCCGCTGGCCGACGTCCCGTCGACCACGATGATCGAGACCGAGGCCGAACGCCTGGCCGAGCTGCGCCTGGACGCCGCCGAGCTGCGGATCAAGGCCGAGCTGGCCTGCGGCGGACACGCCCAGGTCATCCCGGAACTGCGCAGGCTGCTGGCCGACCATGCGCTCAGGGAGAACCTGTGGCTGATGCTCATGCAGGCCCTGGACGGCGCCGGCCGCCACGCCGAGGCGCTCGAGGCGTACGGGCAGGCGCGCGGCGTCATGGCCGAGGAACTCGGCGTCGATCCCGGTGCCGAGCTGCGCCACTACTATGCCGAACTGCTGGCCAAGGACGACGCGCTCACCAGGGACGCGGATGACGCGCCGGGCAGCATCTCGGCCGGCACGATCTCGGCCAGCGCCGGGCCGAGTGCTCCCGCCGCGGCGGCCGAGATTCCGCGGCCCGTCCCGGTCCCGGCCCAGCTGCCGGCCGACGTCGCCGACTTCACCGGTCGCGAGGATCAGGTCAAGCACCTGTCTGAGCTGCTGGCCAGGGGCGGCGCGGACGCCGACCCCGGCGCGGTCCGCATCGCCCTGGTGGCCGGCTCCGGCGGGCTGGGCAAGACCTCCCTGGCCGTGCACGCGGCGCACCGGGTCCGCGCCAGCTTCCCGGACGGACAGCTCTACGTCGACCTGCTCGGCGCCACCCCGCAGCCGCTCCCGCCCGCCGACGTGCTGGCCAGGTTCCTGCGTGACCTCGGCGTGGACGGCCGGGACATCCCGGCCGACGACGATGAGCGGGCGGCCCGGTACCGGACCGTCCTGGACGGGCACCGGATGCTCATCGTGCTCGACAACGCGCGCGACGCCGCCCAGGTCAGGCCGCTGCTCCCCGGCACTGCGTCCAGCGCGGTGCTGATCACCACGCGCAGCCGGATGCCCGACCTGGCCAGCACCAAGCTGGTCGACCTCAACGTGCTCGACGACGACGAGGCGCTGACCCTGTTCACCAGGGTCGTGGGGGACGAGCGCGCGTCGGCCGAACCCGAGGCCACCGCCGAGCTGCTGCTGGCCTGCGCCGGGCTGCCGCTGGCGATCAGGATCTGCGCGGCGCGGCTGAACACGCGCAGCGGCTGGACCATCGGGGCCATGGCCAGCAGGCTCCGTGACGAGCACCGCCGGCTGGACGAGATGCGGGCCGGGGACATGGCCGTCCGGGCCAGCTTCCAGGTCAGCTTCACCAGCCTGCCCGCCAGCACCCAGCCGGACGGGATCGCCCCGGCCGACGCCTTCCGCATGCTCGGCCTGTGGCAGGGGCCGTCGATCTCGTCCGCAGCGGCCGCCGCCCTGTTCGGCAGCCCTGAGTATCAGGCCGAGGATGTGCTCGAGACCCTCGTGGACGTGCACCTGCTGGAGTCGACCTCCTCCGACCGGTACAAGTTTCATGACCTGCTTCGTGTGTATTCTTCCGAACGGGCCGTGGCTGACCTGTCCGCACAAGTCCGCGACGCCGCGGTCGGCCGCCTGCTCCGGTGGTACATGCGCACGTCAGACGCGGCCGGCACCGCCGTCCAGCCCCGCCGTTACGACGTTCCGCTGGGACCCGTCGGCGACGATCCGCCGCCGCTGCGCTTCACCGGGGTCAACGACGCCCTCTCCTGGTACGACAGCGAGCGCGTCAACCTGGTGGCCGCCACTCGCCAGGCCGCCTCCGTCGGCCTGCACGAGGTCGCCTGGCGCCTCCCGCCTCCGCTGTTCCAGATCTTCGACGCCCGGGGCAACTGGGCCGACCTCATCACCACCCATCGCATGGCGCTGGACAGCGCCCGCCACGTGGGGAACCGTCAGGGCGAGGCCTGGGTGCTGGTCAACCTGGGCCTGGCCCTGGGGATCAAGGGCGACAGCGAAGGCATCGGGTGCATTGAGCAGGCGCTGGCCATCAGCCGCGGGGTCGGCGACCGGAGGGGCGAGTCGCGCGCGGCGAACAACCTCGCCGACGCCTACACCAGACTGGGGAGGTCGCAGGAGGCGATCGATCTGCTGCGACGGGGCCTTGAGCTGAGCCGGGCGACGGGCCACCGGTACGGCGAAGGAATTGCCCTGGTCAATATCGGCGATGCGCTGGTAGACATCGATCGCGCCGAGGAGGCCCTCGACTACCTGCAGCAGGCCCAGCGCACATTTGCCGAGATCGAAGCGGTGGATGGTGCTGGGTATGCCCTGTTCTGTCTCGGGCGCTGCTACCTGGCGCTGGGACGGGACGCGGACGCCCAGGAGCATCTTGGTCAGGCGCTGACCAGCCACCAGATGTCGGGCAACCGGCAGCAGCAGGCGGCTACGCTGAGGCTCCTCGGCCGGGCCCAGGCTCGTAATGGCCTGGCCGCCGAAGCGCGCGAATCGTGGACCCGGGCCGCCGCGATCTTCGACGACCTCGGTGACAGCGCTCGGGCGGCAGAGGTACGCGCCGAGCAGGATACCTCCGGGAATTCCTGATATGCCCTCTTGAGTGGCCGTCGCGCCCGATACGATGCTGCGCGTCTCCCCCCGGGTATTTATCCTTCTGCGCCGGGGGCCAGGTAAACCGAGAGGACGATCATGGGGAATGCAGCCGTCGCCGAGGTTCTGGCGGACACTGAGGACCTCGACGAGCTCTACAAGCTGAGCGCGAGCGAGACCGAACCCGAGGACGACGAAGACGACGACGATGACGATGATGACGACGATGACGAGGACGAGGACGAGCCTGACATAATGCCCGAGCCGTAACCCGGGCAAAGCGCGTGCGGAGGCGGAACGCCAGCCTCCGCACGCGCTGCGGGCCGAAGTCGGTCCTAAGCTACGCGGCGGCTCGCGCAATCGTGTTGAGCTGCTGATATCTGGTCGCAGTCATTTCGGGTTACGGGTCACGCCTGACCGGCTTATTTCACCTTAGTCACAGCGGCCACTCGCGAGAACAGGGACCTCTTAGGGCTGGCATGCTCGAAAGAGGTGAACTGCGAGGAAACGGTTATCGAACGCTCGGAGACGGCGCCGGATTAAGCGAAGTGCTCGCGGTTCCGTCAGAATCGGACCCGCCACACCGAAGGTGGCGTTGACCCGGCGCGCGCCTTGGCCGCCCGGCCGACGGCGCGACGCCGCGACCTTAGTTCCGGGGTGGCCACCTACGGCGCCGGATCGATAGCCAGTCAGACCAAATGGTCTTTAGCATCCAGCGATACTTATTCGGGGATAAAAGGGAAAGCTGGTCCCAGCTCACCCCCGAGATTACTATACGCCACAAACGACGTGCTGCGAGTTAAACACCCCAAGCTAAATGTGCAATACGCCTTGACGTGACGACAGTGGGTCAATACAGTACCCGGAAAAGAAGCACAATCAGGGCACAACGGGTAGTCAGTGAGATAACAGGCAGTTACCTCGGATACCTGGAAAGGAGGTGAAATCATGAGCGACGAGCGTGAGAAGAAAGACGTAAGTGACGACAGCGCCTATGACATGCCCCACCCGGTGTATGACATGCCGCACCCGATGTATGACATGCCGCACCCCAGCAAGGTTGAGCAGTCCCGGGGAAAGTATGAGATGCCGCAGGGCGAGTTCGAGATCCCGCACGGCAAGTACGACATGCCGCAGGGTGAGTTCGAGATCCCGCACGGCCGAGATGACGAGTACGGGATGCCGCAGGACAAGGTGATACCGCGGGGCAAGGAGATACCGCACGAATGATGCGGATTTACCCGCGCTCGGCCGGCTGCTAGAAGCACCAGCCTGTTAAGGCGCTAAGCGACAAGATCAGCGGGCGCGCGGTGCGCCAGCTTTGCGGCTGGTTGCCGTGCGTCCGCTTTGCNNGCAGGCGGACTCCTCTCCGTGAGCCCCGGCCAGCAAACGCCGAGCAGTTCGCAACCGGGGCAAGCGACCTTCATAGGAGACACCGATGACCGCAGAGGTCGCAGTCATGAACTCTCAGGCGGTGGCGCTCGCCGCGGACAGCGCGATGACCATAAATTATCCGGACGGCCAGAAGATCTACAACTCGGTAAACAAGCTTTTTATGCTTTCGAAATATGCACCCGTCGGAATAATGGTTTACGGGGTGGGCAATCTTACCGGGGTGCCCTGGGAAACAATAATTAAATGCTTTCGCGGCGAGCTAGGCGAGGAGCGGCTACCCCATCTGCGGGACTACGCCGACAGCCTTATCGCCTACATCAACGGACATAAGTTCATGTTCACCGAAGCACTCCAAGAGCAGCAGCTTTTCGGGTCAGTGGTCAGGCAATTCCGGCCGATACTGGACGATGTCGACGGCAAGATCCGCGAGAAGATCGCACAGGCAGGCCCCATCGGTGACAGCCAGGTCCGCGCTATCGTGGCGGCGAGTATCCGGAAGGCGCACGCACTTTGGACCAGCGCCGATCGACTGCCCGGCAGCCCGGCGAATCACGCCCGGCGCATCCGGCAGCAGTGGCGGCGCCGCATAGAGACAGCCATTGATTATACTTTCCAGAATCTCCCTGTCGATCCCACCCCGAGAAATCGCCTCATCGATATCGCAAGTCTAGTATTTACCGCGAGTTTGTTCCCAGATAATGTATCCGGCGTCGTCGTTGCCGGGTTTGGCGAAGAAGATTACCTCCCCAGCGTGGTGAGCTTCGACATGGAAGGCGTTCTCCTGGGCTTTGTAAAGGTCCGGCAGAACGCCGAAAAGTCCGCCATCATTGGCTCCCGTAACCCGGCGGCGATTATCCCGTTCGCGCAGGGCGATATGGTGAGCCTGTTTCTGGAGGGGATAGATCCAGCCTTCCGGCAAGAGGTCGAGCACGCTTTGGAAGATTTTGCCGCCGGACTGGCCGACGCCCTGGTGATCGGCACCGGTGCAACCGGGCGCCGCGAAAGTACCCTACGCAGGCAGTTCGATCAGGTAAGAGCAACTCCAGCGAAACAGTTCTTCGAGCGTTTGGACTCCTACAGCGTCCAGTCCCACGTTCGGCCGGTCGTCTCCGCGGTCGCCAACCTTCCCAAGGAAGAGCTAGCTGGCATGGCAGAATCGCTGGTCAGCCTAACCTCGTTCAAACGCCGTGTCACGCACGATCCGGAGACCGTAGGCGGCCCAATCGATGTCGCAGTCATTTCCAAAGGGGACGGCTTTATCTGGATCAACAGAAAACACTATTTTGATGCCGCCCTCAACCATCAGTTCTTCGCGAACTACTACCCTGCCGGTTCTTCGCAAGCTACTACTACTACTCGGTCCTCTGGAGGCGGCGGTGCCCGAGCAAGGAAGTAAATACAAGTCAATAGAAGAGGCTCGCTCGATTCTATACCCGGCCAGACCAGGCCTGCTTAACCTGAAACCCGAAGATGTACTCGAGTTTCCGGCGAATCCGACCGGCGAGTCGCGAGCGGAACAGCATGAATGCGGCAGCGTGGTGCGAAGACCCATCAGGATGCGGCATCCATGACGTTGGGCGGCTCCGGTGCGGAGCTGA
>PLDT01000344.1:0-4685 GCA_003136255.1 Actinomycetota bacterium | reverse complement strand
GCAGCGCCTCGGCGCGGTTGCGGGCCCCGGTCTTCTGGATGCAGGCGGACAGGTAGTTCCGTACCGTCCCCTCGGACAGGTACAGCTGGCGGGCGATCTCCGCGATCGTCCCGCCGTCGGCGGAGGCCTCCAGGACGTCCCGCTCGCGGGGGGTGAGCGGGTTGAGCCCGTCGGCCAGGGCGGCGGCGGCCAGGTCCGGGTCGATGACCCGCTCGCCGGCCAGGACCCGCCGGATGGTCTGGGTCAGCTTGTCGGCCGGGGAGTCCTTGACCAGGAACGCGGACACGCCCGACTCCATCGCGCGGCGCAGGAACCCCGGCCGGCCGAACGTAGTCAAGATGACGATCTTGGTCCCCGGGTGGGCCTTCTTCAGCTCGGCGGCGGCGGCGAGCCCGTCCAGGCCGGGCATCTCGATGTCCAGCACCGCCACGTCCGGGTGGGTGTCCTGAGCCGCCTGCAGGACCTCGTCGCCGCGGCCGACCTGGGCCACCACCTCGAACTCGCCTTCAAACGAGAGCAGCGCGGCCAGCGCCTCCCTGATCATCACCTGGTCCTCGGCGAGGAGCAGCCGGATGGGGTTCTTGGCGGGCTCAGGCGTCATACCGGTCCACGGGGACCGTCGCGGTCAGCCTGAAGCCCTGGCCGCGGGCGGGGTCGGCCGCGCCTAGTGATAGGCGGCCGCCTGCGGCGGACAGCCGCTCGGACATGCCGCGCAAGCCGGTTCCCTTGGCCGAGTGCGGGTCCGGCTGCTGGTCTGCCGGCTGGTCCGGCTGCGGCTGGCCGAGGCCGCGGCCGTCGTCGAAGACCTCGAGGGAGAGTTCTCCGGGGTGTTCGGTCAGGCGGATCCGGCAGTTCTTCGCGCCGGAGTGCCGGATCACGTTGGTCACCGCCTCGCGCAGGCACCAGGCCAGCGCGGCCTCCGCGTCGGCGTCGAACGTGCCCGAGCGCAGGGTCAGCCCGGTGTCGTCGTCGAGCCGGATGCCGGCCGCGTCGAGCGCGTTCCGCGCGGTGATGACCTCGATCGCGAGGGTCGGGCGGCGGTAGCCGCTGACCGCCTCCCTGATGTCGTGCAGCGTCTGCCGACTAACCCGGCCGATGTCGCCGAGGTCGCCGAGCACCGTGTCGCGTTCTTGGGTGGCCGGCAGCCGGGACAGCCGCTTGGCGGCCAGTTCGGACTTCAGCGTGATCACCGACAGCGACTGGCCGGTCAGGTCGTGCATGTCCCGGGCCAGCCGGAGCCGTTCCTCGTTGGCGGCCAGCTTGGCCACGGTCCCGCGGGCCTGGCTCAGCTCCTGCATGAGCTGGATCTGCATCCTGAACCCGATCATGGCCACGCCGACGAGCACGACAGGCAGCAGCACGGCCCAGAAGTCCTCCGCGTCGTCGTGGGAGAGCCAGCTGAAGAAGACGTAGCAGACCGCGACGGCGAGGACCCGACGCAAGGCTCGCCGCCGTCCGTCGGGCTCGGCGGACAGGATCATGCCGGCCGCGGCGGACACGTAGATCCACAGCGGCGTCCATCCCTTGCCGTACACCACGCAGGCCAGGGCCGCGAGGACGACAATGGCCACCAGCCCGGCCCGGGCCAGGCGCGGCCGGCGGTCCGTGTCGATCACGGTGGGCACGTAGATGGCGCAGAAGGCGAGCGTGATGGCCAGCCCGCCCCCGATCCACAGCACCCCGTGGCGGTGGCCGAACAGGGCGTGCACCGGCTGGATGAGGTAGACCAGCCAGATCGCTGAGAAGAACCAGCGCAACGGGCTGCCGGTGCCGGGCGTGCGCAGCCAGCCGAGGCCGGCGCTCAGCAGGGCCGGCCGGTGTACCGGGGCCTCGTCCGGCGCGGGCTCGTCGGGCGCGGCCTGGTGCGGGCCGGCCTGGTACGGCGCGGGCTCGTCCTGGTCGGTTCGGCCTTTCATCGCCATGGCGGGTTCACCTCATATCCATGCTGCCACGTTTCCCTGCCCGCGCGACCGGGGCGTACCAGTGCTGGTACGCCCCGGTTTCCGGCAAGGCCCCCGATTGGCTTGCCGGCTCTAGCGTTCAGACCGTCTCGGCGGTAGAGCGGACGGCGAAGGTGGCCAGCACGGCGAAGATCGCCAACCACACGACGATGCCGATCACGTTGACCAGCGCCACGCTTCCCTGGGCGATGACGTCCGTGGAGATCTTGACGATCTGGTAGGTGGGCGTGAATTCGCCGAACTTCTCCAGGGCACCGTGCAGCGGGAACCACAGGCCGCCGAAGATCGAGAAGGCGAAGAACACGACGATGGTGACCGGCTGCACCGAATCCGGATTGAGCTTGTAGCCGACGGCCACCGCCAGCGCCGCGAAGATCAGCGTGCCGATCCAGATGGCGACCGCGCACGCGACCCACTTCCAGATCGGCATCTGGACGTGACCGTAGAAGCTGCCAAGCAAGAACACGATCAGGATCGACGGCACCGTGGTCACCATCGAGGTCAGAACCTTGGCCACCACATAGGCGTTAGCCGGCAGGGGCGTGAGCCGCAGCTGCCTGATCCANNCCGAAGATCAGGTAGAACATCACGGGCACGGCGATCGTGAAGATCATGTACCGCTTGTTCCGCCGGAGCCTGGATATTTCGGCCTTCGTCAGCGCCAGTGTGCCGCTCAGTGTGCCGCCCATCTCAGTTCGTCTCCCCAGCGCGAAAGTTCCCGTTAGTCGCGTCGTCTTCGGCGGTGATGGCGATGAAGGCCTGCTCGAGGCCAAGGCTTCCTATCTCGATCTCGCGCGGCCGGTAGCCGGCGTTCAGTACCGCGTACAGCGTGGCGTCGGAGTCGCTGGACTGGATCTGCACCAGGTCGTGCCTGACCTCGAGGTTCACCACCCCGGGCAGGCCGAGCAGGAACTGCTCGTCCACCCGGTCCAGCTTGAATGAAAGCCGTTTGGCGCCGGCCCGTGCCTTGATCTCGGCGGGCGTGCCGTCCGCGAGCAGCCTGCCCCGGTTGATGACCAGGATCCGGTCCGCGGCCTGATCAGCCTCTTCCAGGTAATGCGTGGCGAAGAGCAGCGTGCGCCCCTCGGCCACTTCTTCCTTCATGCTGGCCCAGAACAGCCGGCGGGTCTCCACGTCCATCGCCGTGGTCGGCTCGTCGAGCACGATCAGTTCGGCCTGGCCGCAGATGGCCAGGGCGAACCGCACCCGCTGCGTCTGGCCGCCGGACAGCCGGTCCACCCGCTGGTCGGCGAACTGGCCGATGCCCGCCCGCTTGAGCGTGGTCGCCACCGGCTCCGGCTTTTGCTGCAGTTTCGTGATCAAGGTGACAAGCTCGCGCACCGTCACCTCGGGCATCAGCCCGCCGGACTGCAGCATGGCGCCCACCCGGCCGGACTTCACCGCGTGGTACGGATCCGAGCCGAACATCTTGATCTGCCCGCTGGTCGGCTTGCGCAGCGCGAGCAGCATGTCCAAGGAGGTCGACTTGCCCGCGCCGTTCGGGCCGAGCAGGGCCGTGGTCTCGCCGGGCCGCAGGTCCAGGTTCAGCCCTTCGACCGCCTTCAGACTGCCGTACTGCTTGGAGACGTTCACGAACGACACAACCGGGGTGCTGCCCACGGCGCTGCCGTAGCCGACCGCGCTGCCGTCCCTCAGGGCCGTGCCGTAATCCGTCCCGTACTGACTCATCATGTCCCCTGTCGTTTCGGGTCTGGCCTAGCCGATTTCGCCTTGATCCTTCGCCTTTATTGCCGGTGCACCCCATACCACCAGCTGGCCCCGGCCACGGGGTAGTGCCGACCCTCAACGGCAGACCATGACATACGTCATCGCGGGTCCGGTGACATGGCGCGCCACCTGCGGGTTTGCGTTAGCGCACGGCGGCTAGCGGCGCGGCGCCCGGGCCGGCAGCGCCCGGGCGAGCCGGTGCATCAAAAACCGGTGTCGGTATAGGTCTGCTGCCCGTACTCGGGCGCCATCGGGTTCCACAAGTTCACGAAGGCAGCCTTGGAGGCCGTCGACGCGGTGTCGGCGTTCCCGGCGGCCACGTAGTTGGAGTCCTGGTTCGGGTTCGATCCGCACGCGTTTCCCGAGCTGACCAGATCCGCCAGCCAGGCATGGAAGTCATTGTCGGCGTTGAGCGAGTTCTGCATCGCGGTGGTGAACGCGCTGACCAGTTGCGCGCCGTTGGGCAAGCCGGTTACCGAGAGCGTCTGGAGATCCTGCAGGATGTTCTGCCGGGTGGTGATGGCTTGCTGGAGGACGGGTTCTGCGCTGGCCGGACTTTCCGAGCAGGCCTGCACGCCGTTGATCGCGTCCTGGACGGACGGGCGCACGGCCGCACTTTGGCTCAGGTACGAGCCGAGGGTGGCCATGGCGGCGGCGCCCGGCAGCTGGGTCGGCGAGGAGGAAACCGAAGGACTAGCAGAAACCGAAGGACTACGAGCAGGCGACGTAACCGACGGGGACGCCGCGGCCACGTTACCGGCGTTGCTCGCGGTGGTCGGATGGCCCTTCCCGGCCAGGAAGGCCACCACTCCGACGACGGCCAGCACCACCACCGCGGCGACGCCGATCAGCACGCCCCGGCGACCCGTACGGTGCGGTTCGGCCGGGCGTCCGGCCCGGCGTGGCTCCGGCTCGGCCGCCAGCCCCGCCCACCGTTGCTCCGGCCCCGCTGGCCCCGCTGGCCCCGCCGGTGCCGCCGGCCCCGCCGGCCCCGCC